>NZ_JBEXRO010000014.1:0-208076 GCF_040613095.1 Streptomyces sp. NPDC006309
TGCGTTTCCGACTCTATCAGATCTTTTCTCGACCCGATTTCCTCGGTGCTTTCCAGGTTCCCGCTTCCGCGTTTCCCTTTCCGGCGGTTCCGACTTTATCAGAAGTTCTGAGCCGGCTTTCCCACCCGCTCCGGGCATCACGTCCGGCACAGAAGTGCCGGGCTTCCCGGTTGGGCGGGCCGTAAACGTACTGGAGCGGGGCGCCCCGATGCAAATCGAGGCGCCCCGCTCCGGACGTACACCGACGAGGATCAGACCTCCACGACCACCGGGAGGATCATCGGCCTGCGGCGATACCTGTCCGAGACCCACTTCCCGAGGGTCCGGCGGATGAGCTGCTGGAGCTGGTGGAGCTCCACGACGCCGTCCTGGGCGGACCGCTCCAGCACCTCCGTGACCTTCGGCAGGACCTCGACGAACGCCGAGTCGTCGATGCCGGAGCCACGGGCCTGGACGTGCGGGCCACCGGTGATCTTGCCGGTGGAGGCGTCCATGACCACGAAGACCGAGATGATGCCCTCGTCACCGAGGATCTTGCGGTCCTTCAGGGCCGGCTCCCCGACGTCACCGACCGAGAGGCCGTCGACGTAGACGTATCCGGCCTGCACCTTGCCGGAGATCCGGGCCTTGCCCCCGACGAGGTCGACCACCACGCCGTCCTCGGCGATGACGATGCGGTCGTGGGGCACACCCGTCAGCACGCCCAGCTCGGCGTTGGCCCGCAGGTGGCGCCACTCGCCGTGCACCGGCATCAGGTTCTTGGGGCGGCAGATGTTGTAGAAGTACAGCAGCTCGCCCGCGGACGCGTGGCCGGAGACGTGCACCTTGGCGTTGCCCTTGTGGACGACGTGGGCGCCCCAGCGGGTCAATCCGTTGATCACGCGGTAGACCGCGTTCTCGTTCCCGGGGATCAGCGAGGACGCCAGGATCACCGTGTCGCCGTCGACGATCCGGATCTGGTGGTCGCGGTTGGCCATGCGGGACAGGGCCGCCATCGGCTCGCCCTGGGAGCCCGTGCAGACCAGGACCACCTGGTGATCGGGCAGGTCGTCCAGCGTCCTGACGTCCACGACCAGGCCCGGCGGGACCTTCAGGTAGCCGAGGTCGCGGGCGATCCCCATGTTGCGGACCATGGAGCGTCCGACGAAGGCGACCCGGCGGCCGTACTCGTGGGCGGCGTCCAGGATCTGCTGGATGCGGTGGACGTGACTGGCGAAGCTCGCCACGATGATCCGCTTGTTGGCGTTGGCGAAGACCGTGCGCAGGACGTTGGAGATGTCCCGCTCGGGCGGGACGAAGCCCGGGACCTCGGCGTTCGTCGAGTCGGCGAGGAGCAGGTCGATGCCCTCCTCGCTGAGCCGCGCGAACGCGTGCAGGTCGGTGAGCCGGTTGTCCAGGGGGAGCTGGTCCATCTTGAAGTCGCCGGTGTGGACGACCATGCCGGCGGGGGTGCGGATGGCGACCGCGAGGGCATCCGGGATGGAGTGGTTGACGGCGACGAACTCGCAGTCGAAGGGGCCGATGCGCTCGCGGTTCCCCTCCGCCACCTCCAGGGTGTACGGGCGGATCCGGTGCTCCTGGAGCTTGGCCTCGATCAGGGCGAGGGTCAGCTTGGAGCCGATCAGCGGGATGTCCGGCTTCTCGCGGAGCAGGAAGGGGACGCCGCCGATGTGGTCCTCGTGGCCGTGCGTGAGGACGATGCCCTCGATGTCGTCGAGGCGGTCGCGGATGGACGAGAAGTCCGGCAGGATCAGGTCGATTCCGGGCTGCTCCTCCTCCGGGAAGAGCACTCCGCAGTCGACGATCAGCAGACGGCCGCCGTACTCGAAGACCGTCATGTTCCGGCCGATCTCACCGAGGCCACCGAGCGGGGTGACCCTCAGGCCGCCCTGGGGCAGCGGCGGGGGCGAGCCGAGTTCAGGATGCGGATGACTCAAAAGACTCTCCTCACCACGCGCGCCACGTACCGGTACGGCACGTGGCGCGCATGACGTTCGTGCGGAAGCAGTTGTCGTTGTGCGACGCGGGCACCGGTGGCCCGCGTCTTTCTGTTGTTGTTCAGTTGTGAAGCCCGTGTGATGCCAAGTCTGTTGTCAGAGCTGTACCCCACCCGCAGCAAGATCGATCTTGAGCTGGGCAATCTCCTCGGGCGAGCACTCGACCATGGGCAGGCGCAGCGGCCCGGCGGGCAGGCCCTGGAGGGCGAGTGCGGCCTTGGTGGTCATGACGCCCTGGGTGCGGAACATGCCCGTGTAGACGGGGAGCAGCTTCTGGTGGATCTCGGTGGCCTTGACGACGTCACCGGAGACGTAGGCGTCCACGAGGGCGCGCAGGTCGGGGGTGACCAGGTGGCCGACGACCGAGACGAAGCCGACCGCGCCCACGGAGAGCAGCGGGAGGTTGAGCATGTCGTCACCGGAGTACCAGGCGAGGCGCGAGCGCGCGATGGCCCAGCCGGCGCGGCCGAGGTCGCCCTTGGCGTCCTTGTTGGCGACGATCCGGGGGTGCTCGGCGAGCCGGACGAGGGTCTCCGTGCTGATCGGGACGCCGCTGCGGCCGGGGATGTCGTAGAGCATGACCGGCAGCCCGGTCGCGTCGGCGACGGTGGTGAAGTGCCGGTACAGGCCCTCCTGCGGGGGCTTGTTGTAGTACGGCGTGACGACCAGCAGGCCGTGCGCGCCGTCGCGCTCGGCCCGGCGGGCCAGCTCGACGCTGTGGCGGGTGTCGTTGGTGCCGACACCGGCCACGACGTGGGCGCGGTCGCCGACCGCCTCGACCACGGCTCGTACCAGGTCCGATTTCTCCGCGTCACTGGTCGTGGGCGACTCGCCGGTGGTGCCGTTGACGATCAGGCCGTCGTTGCCTGCGTCCACCAGGTGGGCGGCGAGCCGCTGCGCGCCGTCGAGGTCGAGTGCGCCGTCCGCCGCGAAGGGCGTGACCATGGCGGTGAGGACCCGCCCGAAGGGGGTCTGCGGAGTCGAGGTCGGAGCCATGGGTAACACGCTACTCGGTGCTCGATGGGGGGTGTGTCCATGGGGTCTGGGGAAAGTCAGGACAAAAAGGGAGCCCGGCACTGCCTGCTCGGGGGTTCAAGCAGTGCCGGGTCCGTTTGATCAGGCTAGATGAACTTCTACAAATGCCGCAATACGGACACTTCGCGAGGCTGACCCGTACATCCGTTCCGGGTGGGCGAACAGGGCTTCGTCACGGGGCCACCCGCCCGTTCGCATTGAAGGCCGCGTACGTGAGCGGCATGAGCTTCGCCCACTCCGCCTCCATCTTCTCGCCCACCATCTCGATCTCCCGCTGCGGGAAGGACGGCACCTTGGCCAGCTCGTGCTGGGTGCGCAGACCGAGGAAGTGCATCAGGGAGCGGGCGTTGCAGGTGGCGTACATGGAGGAGTAGAGGCCGACCGGCAGGGCCGAGCGGGCCACCTCGCGCGCGACGCCCTCGGCGAGGAGCTTCTGGTAGGCCGCGTACGCCTGCTCGTACGACTCCTTCAGGGTGCTGCTCACGCTCTCGTGCTGGCCCGGGGTGCCCTCGACGAAGACGTACTTGCCCGGGCGGCCCTGCTGGACCAGCTTGCGGGAGCTGTCCGGGACGTAGAAGACGGGCTCCAGCTCCCGGTAGCGGCCGGACTCCTCGTTGTACGACCAGCCGACGCGGTGCCGCATGAACTCGCGGAACACGAAGATCGGGGCGCTGATGAAGAACGTCATCGAGTTGTGCTCGAACGGGCTGCCGTGCCGGTCCCGGAGCAGGTAGTTGATCAGACCCTTGGAGCGCTCGGGGTCCTTCTTCAGCTCGTCCAGGGACTGCTCGCCGGCGGTCGAGACGCGGGCGGCGAAGAGGACATCGGCGTCCGACGCGCTGGACTTCACCAGCTCGACGGTGACGTCACTGCGGAACGTGAGCGACTCGGTGGTCACGGGGGTTGGGGTCCTTCCCTCACTTCTGTGGTTCGCGCCCACCTTACGGGGCACCCGCCGGGGCCGGAGCAGCACCTCGCCCCGAGAACGTACCGGCGACTTCTTCCGACATGGGCACCTTTTGTGCCATCCGTTCGTCTGTATCGGTGAGGACTGCACGTTCGATCCGAACCCGAGACGAGAGGCAACCGCGATGTTCCGTCGGCGCGAGCCCGTACCCTTCGCCTTCCTGGCCGAGGCGGACAGGTTCCGCAGCAATATCACTCCCCCGCCCCGACGGCGGGCGCCCGTCGGCGAGCTGGCCGGGCGCTGGCTGCTGGGGCTGACCATCGTCGCCGGGCTGGTCGGCGCCCTGATCGTCGGCATGCCGGCGGTGTCCACGCCGTCCGGTGCACCGGCTCAGCAGTCCCAGGCGTCCCACGGACAGCCGGCCGGGGGGCGCTGACCCTTACGGCCGCTCAAGGCTGGTGAGCGGTAACACAGCCGGATAATCTCACCGGGCACAGTCCACGCGAGGACCGAGTGAGGACCAGCCGTGCCCCTGCCCTTCCTGACGGCCGACCGCACCTTCGAGACGGCGTCCGAGAGCGCGCTGCCGTACGACGACCCGGACCGCTGGCGACGCCCCTACCGGCCGGGTCCCTGGCGGGTCGGCGTGGCCGCGCTGGGACTGCTGCTGGCCTCGTTCGTCCTGTTCGCGGCCGTCCTCATCGCACCGGCCGGCTCGCTGTCCGCCGCCTGCGCGGTCCTCGCCGCGGGCCTGGCGATCGTCGCCGGCGCGCTGCGGCTGCTGCGCATGGGGGTGTGGGTGAGCGGGCGCGGGCTGCGCCGGGTCGGTCTCTTGCTGACGCGGACCGTGCCGTGGTCGCGCGTGGCCGCCGTGCGGACGGCGCAGCAGCCGGTGCGCTGGCTGGGACTGCCGCGCACGGTGCAGGGACAGGCGCTCGTGCTCGTACGCAAGGACCGGCGTCCCGACGATCCGGCACCGCTGCTCACCACGCACGGCCTGGACTTCCTGGGCCGTCCGGCGGCCTTCGACCGGGCGGCGGACACGGTGGAGGCCTGGGCCGCGGAGCACCGGCGCGGCTGACCGGCGGACACCGCACCGAAGGGCCGGGCCGCGTTGTCGCGGGCCGGCCCTTCGGCGTAGGTACGGCACCCGGACGCGGAGCCGCGTCGACGGCCTGCGGGTCGCGCCGGGTCTCCCTACCCCCGCTGCTGAGTGGACGCGGGCGGGACCCGTGCCGACCCCCTGCCGCCGGGAAGCGGACGCGAGCCGGCCGGTGCCGGACGGCACCCGACCCCGGACCCCCGTGGCCCTGCCGGGCCCGGACCGCCGGCGGCCGCACTGTTCCTTCCGGGGCCCTCGGCCCTCCCCCAGTGCAGAGCCAGCGCGGGCGTACCCGTGCCGGCGACATCCGGTCTCGCCGTCACGCCGGCGGCCGGCCGCACCCGGGCCGGCCCTTACGTCCTGCCGGTCCCCGGCCCGCTCGACCCCCGCCGCCGGGAAGCGGACGCGAGCCGGCCGGTGCCGGACGGCACCCGACCCCGCCCCCCGTGGCCCTGCCGGGCCCGGACCGCCGGCGGCCGCGCTGTTCCTTCCGGGGCCCTCGGCCCTCCCCCACCGGTGGAGAGCCGACGCGGGCGGACCGTGCCAGAGACAGCCGTCTTGGGCCGGCCCTTACGTCAGCCGCCTGCCGGGTACGGGCCGCCGTCGGCCGGGCCCTCGGCGTTCCGGTGGGGAGCGGACGCGGGTCGGTCAGGCTCGGGCGGGTTCGGCGTCGTGCAGGGCGATGGCGCGCTGCATCGCCTTTCTGGCCCGTGGGGTGTCGTGGGCGTCGTGGTAGGCGACGGCGAGGCGGAACCAGCAGCGCCAGTCGTCGGGCGACTTCTCCGTCTCGGCCTTGCGCCGGGCGAAGACCTCGTCGGCCGAATCGCGGTCGATCCGGCCGCTGGGCGTGCGCTTCAGCTCGTCGACGGGCAGGCCGCCCTCGGCGTCGAGTTCGGCGGCGAGCCGGTTGGCCCGGCGGACGAACTGGGTGTTCTTCCACAGGAACCACAGGCCGATGACCGGCAGGATCAGCACCGCCACGCCGAACGTGACGGTCAGGAGCGTGCCGGACTGGATGAGCATGACGCCGCGGCTGCCGACCAGGAGGAAGTAGAAGACCAGGACGGCGGCCGTGACGAGGTAAGTGATCTTCGCGCGCATGACGGATGGCTCAGCTCAGGTCCAGGAAGTGCTCCAGGCCGAACGTGAGGCCCGGAGTGGTCACCACGCGGCGCACGCCGAGCAGGATGCCCGGCATGAAGCTGCTGTGGTGCAGGGAGTCGTGCCGCACGGTCAGGGTCTCGCCCTCGGCGCCGAGCAGCACCTCCTGGTGGGCCAGGAGGCCGCGGAGCCGGACGGCGTGCACCGGGATCCCGTCGACGTCCGCGCCCCGGGCGCCGTCGAGGGCCGTGACGGTGGCGTCCGGCGCCGGGGCCGTGCCGGCCGTCCGGCGGGCCTCGGCGATGAGCTGGGCCGTGCGGGTGGCCGTACCGCTCGGGGCGTCGACCTTGTTCGGGTGGTGCAGCTCGACCACCTCGACGGACTCGAAGTACGGCGCGGCGATCTGCGCGAACTTCATGGTCAGGACGGCGCCGATGGAGAAGTTCGGCGCGATGAGCACGCCGGTCGCCGGGGATGCGGCGAGCTGGTCCCGGAGCCGCGCGAGGCGCTCCTCGGTCCAGCCGGTGGTACCGACGACCGCGTGGATCCCGTGGCGCACGCAGAAGTCGAGGTTGTCCATGACCGAGGCGGGGGTGGTCAGCTCGACGGCGACCTGGGCGCCGGTTTCGACCAGCGTCCGGAGCTCGTCGCCCCGGCCGAGGGCGGCGACCAGTTCCATGTCCTCGGCGGCCTCGACCGCCCTGACCGCCTCGGACCCGATCCGGCCCCGGGCACCGAGGACCGCCACGCGCAGCTTGCTCATCTTCGTTTCCTTACCGACTTACCGACGTATCGATTCCGAGGACGGACGGGTCACGCGACAGCATCGTGCAGGCGTGCGGCCTGCTTGTCCTTCAGCGGGCCGATGACCGACAGCGACGGCCGCTGCCCCAGGATGTCGCGGGCGACCGAGCGGACCTCGTCCGGGGTGACCGCGGCGATCCTGGCCAGCATGTCGTCGACGGACATCTGCTCGCCCCAGCACAGCTCGCTCTTGCCGATGCGGTTCATCAGCGCGCCGGTGTCCTCCAGGCCCAGGACGGTGGAGCCCCGCAGCTGGCCGACGGCGCGGGTGATCTCGTCGTCGGAGAGCCCGTTGTCCGCGACGTGGTCGAGTTCGTCCCGGCAGATCCGCAGCACGTCGTGGACCTGCGAGGGACGGCAGCCGGCGTACACGCCGAACAGGCCGCAGTCGGCGAAGCCGGAGGTGTAGGAGTACACGCTGTAGGCGAGGCCGCGCTTCTCCCTGACCTCCTGGAACAGCCGGGACGACATGCCGCCGCCGAGAGCGGTGTTCAGCACGCCCATGGCCCAGCGGCGGTCGTCGGTGCGGGCGAGGCCCGGCATGCCGAGGACGACGTGCGCCTGCTCGGTCTTGCGGGCGAGCAGTTCGACCTTGCCGTGGGTGCGGATCGTGCGGCTGCCGTCGCGGGGGGCGATGGGCCGCGCGTCCGTGTTCCCGAGGGCGCCCGCCTTCTCGAAGGCAGCGCGGACCTGTCGTACGACCTTGTTGTGGTCGACGTTGCCGGCGCAGGCGACCACGAGGTGGGTGGGGTCGTAGTGCTTGCGGTAGAAGCGGCGGATGCGGTCGGCGGTGAGGGCGTTGACCGTGTCGACGGTGCCGAGGACCGGGCGGCCGAGGGCGTTGTTGCCGAACATGGTCTGCGCGAACAGGTCGTGCACGCAGTCGCCCGGGTCGTCCTCGGTCATCGCGATCTCTTCGAGGATCGCGCCGCGCTCGACGTCGACGTCCTCCTCGCGGATCAGGGACCCGGTCAGCATGTCGCAGACGACGTCGATGGCCAGGGGCAGGTCGGTGTCGAGCACGCGTGCGTAGTAGCACGTGTACTCCTTCGCCGTGAACGCGTTCATCTCGCCGCCGACGGCGTCGACGGCGGAGGAGATGTCGAGCGCGCTGCGCCGGGAGGTGCCCTTGAAGAGCAGGTGCTCCAGGTAGTGCGTGGCGCCGTTCAGGGCCGGGGTCTCGTCGCGGGAGCCGACGTGCGCCCAGATGCCGAAGGTGGCGGAGCGCACCGAGGGGAGGGTCTCGGTGACGATGCGCAGGCCGCCCGGGAGGGTGGTCCTGCGGACCGTGCCGATGCCGTTCGCGCCCTTGACCAGCGTTTGGGTACGGGCGACGGCCCGCGCCTCCGAAGAGGTGCGGGCCGTCGCCTTGGAGCTACGGGACGTCACTGGTCGGCGTCGTCCTTCGCGGTCTCGTCCGCTTCCTCGCCCTCGATCACGGGGATCAGGGAGAGCTTGCCGCGGGAGTCGATCTCGGCGATCTCGACCTGGACCTTGTGGCCCACGCCGAGGACGTCCTCGACGTTCTCCACGCGCTTGCCGCCGGCGAGCTTGCGGATCTGCGAGATGTGCAGCAGACCGTCCTTGCCCGGGAGCAGCGACACGAACGCGCCGAAGGTCGTGGTCTTGACGACCGTACCCAGGTAGCGCTCGCCGACCTCCGGCATGGTCGGGTTGGCGATGCCGTTGATCGTGGCGCGGGCGGCCTCGGCCTGCGAGCCGACCTGGGCACCGATGTAGATGGTGCCGTCGTCCTCGATCGTGATCTCGGCGCCGGTGTCCTCCTGGATCTGGTTGATCATCTTGCCCTTGGGGCCGATGACCTCACCGATCTTGTCGACCGGGATCTTGACGGTGATGATCCGCGGGGCGTTCGGGGACATCTCGTCGGGCCGGTCGATGGCCTCCATCATCACGTCGAGGATGTGGAGACGGGCGTCGCGGGCCTGCTTGAGGGCCGCGGCCAGGACGGAGGCGGGAATGCCGTCCAGCTTGGTGTCGAGCTGGAGGGCGGTCACGAACTCCTTGGTGCCGGCGACCTTGAAGTCCATGTCACCGAAGGCGTCCTCCGCACCGAGGATGTCGGTGAGGGCGACGTAGTGCGTCTCGCCGTTGATCTCCTGGGAGATCAGGCCCATGGCGATACCGGCGACCGGGGCCTTCAGCGGCACACCGGCGTTCAGCAGCGACATGGTGGAGGCGCAGACCGAGCCCATGGACGTCGAGCCGTTGGAGCCGAGGGCCTCGGACACCTGGCGGATCGCGTAGGGGAACTCCTCGCGCGTCGGCAGGACCGGCACGATGGCGCGCTCGGCGAGGGCGCCGTGGCCGATCTCGCGGCGCTTCGGGGAGCCGACGCGGCCGGTCTCACCGACGGAGTACGGCGGGAAGTTGTAGTTGTGCATGTAGCGCTTGCGGGTCACCGGGGAGAGGGTGTCCAGCTGCTGTTCCATGCGGAGCATGTTGAGGGTGGTGACGCCCAGGATCTGGGTCTCGCCACGCTCGAACAGCGCGGAGCCGTGCACCCGCGGGATGGCCTCGACCTCGGCGGCCAGCGTGCGGATGTCGGTGACACCGCGGCCGTCGATGCGCTTCTTCTCCTTGATCACGCGCTCGCGGACCAGCTGCTTGGTGAGCGAGCGGTACGCGGCGGAGATCTCCTTCTCGCGGCCCTCGAACTCCGGCAGGAGCTTCTCGGCGGCGAGCGCCTTGACGCGGTCCAGCTCGGCCTCGCGGTCCTGCTTGCCGGCGATGGTGAGCGCCTGGGCCAGCTCGGGGCGGACGGCCGCGGTCAGGGCCTCGAAGACGTCGTCCTGGTAGTCCAGGAAGACCGGGAACTCGCCGGTCGGCTTGGCGGCCTTGGCGGCGAGGTCGGCCTGGGCGCGGCAGAGGACCTTGATGAAGGGCTTCGCGGCGTCCAGTCCGGAGGCGACGACCTCCTCGGTCGGCGCCTCGGCGCCGCCCTCGACCAGCTTGATGGTCTTGTCGGTGGCCTCGGCCTCGACCATCATGATCGCGACGTCGCCGTCCTCCAGGACGCGGCCGGCGACGACCATGTCGAAGACGGCGTCCTCCAGCTCGGTGTGGGTCGGGAACGCGACCCACTGACCGCGGATCAGCGCGACGCGGACGCCGCCGATCGGGCCGGAGAAGGGCAGGCCGGCCAGCTGCGTGGACGCGGACGCGGCGTTGATCGCCACGACGTCGTACAGGTGGTCGGGGTTGAGGGCCATGATCGTGGCGACGACCTGGATCTCGTTGCGCAGGCCCTTCTTGAAGGACGGGCGCAGCGGGCGGTCGATCAGGCGGCAGGTGAGGATCGCGTCCTCGGAGGGCCGGCCCTCACGTCGGAAGAAGCTGCCGGGGATCTTGCCGGCGGCGTACATCCGCTCCTCGACGTCCACCGTCAGGGGGAAGAAGTCGAGCTGGTCCTTGGGGTTCTTGGAGGCGGTGGTGGCCGACAGCACCATGGTGTCGTCGTCCAGGTACGCCACGGCGGAGCCGGCGGCCTGCTTGGCCAGGCGGCCCGTCTCGAAGCGGATGGTGCGGGTGCCGAAGGAGCCGTTGTCGATGACGGCTTCGGCGTAGTGGGTCTCGTTCTCCACTAGCGATTTCTCCGTTACTTTGTCGTCTTTCGTCCCTCGGCTGCCCGTGTGGCAGGGGGACGGTGGCGGAGAAGCGCGCCGTCTGGTGCGGGCCGGTCTTCGATCGAAGCACCCGGGGCTCGCTTCCCCCCGGGGGCCACTACCGAGGACCGGCGGCGGCGCGGTGCGCTTCTCCTCGTTCTGTGTCGTCGTACGTACTGCGTTCGTACTGCGTTACTGCGTTGTGCTACCACACTACAAAGCGTCGGTGACACTCCGCACGTTTCCGCACGTGCGGCGAAGTATGCCGGGTGCGGAGCGATTCCCCGCATACGGCAAAGGGAGCGGTCCCCGGGTTCCGGGAACCGCCCCCTTCATGGCGTCCTACTTGGCGCCGGCCGCACCGCGGCGGATGCCGAGGCGGTCGACCAGCGCACGGAAGCGCTGGATGTCCTTCTTCGCCAGGTACTGCAGCAGGCGACGACGCTGACCGACCAGGATCAGCAGACCCCGGCGGGAGTGGTGGTCGTGCTTGTGGGTCTTGAGGTGCTCCGTCAGGTCGGAGATCCGACGGGAGAGCATGGCCACCTGGACCTCGGGGGAGCCGGTGTCGCCCTCCTTGGTACCGAACTCGGTGATGATCTGCTTCTTCGTAGCGGCGTCGAGCGACACGCGTACTCCTCATAGTCTGGGATTGCCACCGAGTGCCCCCGGTCTGCATCGCGGGGGAGCTTCCGTTACTCGGAAAGCGGGGATCCGCTGGGCGCGGCCTCCAGGGCGCAGTTTCCTGCGGGCTCCGGGGGTGCGTACACAAACGGCCGTCACTCAGGGTACCAGCCCGTGAAGGACCTCCTCCGCCCGGTCGGCTCACCCTCCTGAGCGCAGGGGCCTGGGCCACTAGGGTGAGCGCCCGGACCGTACGTACCTCGGGAAGGGGTCGCTGCACGATGGCGGAAACGGAAGCGGAGATCAAGGCGCGCAAGGAGCGGGAGCGGGACGAGCTGTACGGGCTCGACATCTCCGGTGCCGAGTGGCACTGCGCGCCGGGCACGGAGGAGCACGAGGAGCGGGTGGAGATCGCGTACCTGCCCGGCGGCGCGGTGGCGATGCGGTCCTCGCTCGACCCGGACACCGTGCTGCGCTACACCGAGGCGGAGTGGCGGGCGTTCGTGCTGGGAGCGCGGGACGGGGAGTTCGATCTGAAGCCCATGGCCCACAACGGCGGGCTGGACCCGCAGTAGCGGCACGACCGGGCGGTCACCGGGCCCCGGCTCCTCGTGAGCCGGGGCCCGTGCCGTCGGTCGCGCTGACGCGCCGGCCGTTGGCGGTTGTGCGGCCGGCGGTCCGGACGGTCGGCCGTCTGCGGTCGGCCGTGCGGTCGTACGGTCGTCGGCGGGTCCGGCCGGCCGTTGGCGGTCGGCCGGCTGGCCGTGCGACTGGCGGTCCGGCCGAGCGGTCGGCGTCGATCGCGCTGATGCGCCGGCCGCCGACGGTCGCGGGGCCGGCGGTCCGGACGGTCGACCGTTGGCGGTCGGCCGGCTCGGCCGGCCGGTCCGCGGACCGGCCGGGCGGTCGGCGTCGATCGCCCTGATGCGCCGGCCGCCGACGGTCGCGCGGCCGGCGGTCCGGACGGTCGACCGTTGGCGGTCGGCCGGGCCGGCCGTGTGGTCCGCGGGCCGGCCGGGCGGTCGGCGTCAGTCGCCCTGATGCACCGACCGCCGACGGTCGCGCGGCCAGCAGTCCGGCCGGGCAGTCGGACATGCGGTCGGCGGTCCGGTCGGGCATGCGGTCGGCGGTCCGGCGGTCGGTCATCGTACGACGGTTGCCGTCCGACGGTCGGCGTCCGACGGTCGGCGTCCGAACGTCGGCGTCCGAACGTCGGCGTCCGAACGTCGGCGTCCGACGGTCGTCCGTCAGGAGCTGGTCATCGACCGGGCCGTCGCGTACACGTCGAAGACGGCCAGGGCGAGTGGGATCAGCGTCAGCAGCACGAAGCCCTCGCAGATCTCCAGGAAGCGGCCCCAGAAGGGGGTCGGTCCACCGCGCGGCAGGATCAGGCCGAGGGCGGTCACCAGGGCCGTGGCCAGCGCGATGACCGCGATCAGCCAGACGGTGCGGATGTCGAGGTCGGTGCGGTCCCCGGCCAGCGCCGCGCGCACGACGTGCTGCGGCGGGTTCAGGGCGAGACCGAGGCCCAGCAGGACCAGGGAGGCGAGCCCGGCCGCGAGGACGGAGGCGACCTGGGCGGTGTAGCGGAACAGGCCGGCGCGCATGAGCATCGCGATGCCGGTGGCGAACGCGAGCAGCTGGGCCCAGACGTCGTCGGAGAAGCCCAGCACGGCCGAGGCGCCGACGGCGAGCAGCGCGCAGCCGCCGACCAGGCCGACGAGGAGTTCGTGGCCGCGCCGCGTCTGCGCCTCGATGCGCCCGGTGTCCACGGGCTCCTGCGCGGCGGTCTCGATGCCGTAGGCGGAGCGCGCGGTGCCGCCGCTGGGATTCTCGAAGCCGATCGGCAGCCGGGCGAAGCGCATCGACATGCCGGGCAGGAAGGCGAGGGCGCCGACGGCGACGGGCGCGCACAGGGCGGCCGTCTCGGTCGGGGCCCAGCCGGTGAGGGTGGCGGTGAAGACGACGGCCAGGGCGATCGCCGAGGCGAACACGAACGCGACGAAGGGACCGTCGCCGTGGGGCGCGCACAGGGCGAGGACCAGTGCGGCGACCAGGACGGCCGCGCACGCCAGCAGGAACTGGAGCCTGCCGATGCCCTCGCCGTCGCTCAGCGGCAGCAGCCCGCTGCCGGCGACGCCGATGTTGGGCAGGGCGCCGAGGCCGAGGGCGACGGCCGAACCGCGGTCGTCGTAGACGCGGGCGCGGACCGCGGAGAGCACGACCAGGAGGACGCCGGTGACGGCGGCGAGGATGCCGGCCAGTCCGTGCATGTCGTGCAGCGGGTCGGCGGTCCAGGCGACGAACGCGAGCAGGGCGGGCAGGACCCCGCCGCCGGTCAGGCCGGCGGCCCGGGTCAGGTCACCGCTCCACAGCTTGTGCTGCCTGGTGACGGAGGAGGCGACCGCCTCGGCGACGTCGTCGTGGACGGCCGGCGGCAGGGAGTCCGCGAACGGGCGGAGGGTGAGGAGTTCGCCGTCGAGGATGCGCTGGGCGGCGAAGGAGCGGGCGCTGTCCAGCACGGTGCCGTCGGTGCGGACCAGGTGGTAGCCGACCGGGGCGCCCGCGGTGGGGCTCTGCTGGGACAGGCGGAGGATCTCGGGGTAGAGGTCGGCGACCGGGACGTCGTCGGGCAGTGCCACGTCGATACGGCTGTCCGGCGCGACGATGGTGACCCGGCAGAAGCCGAGTCCGGTGCCGGGGCCGGATCCGGAAGGGCCTCCCGTCCCGGATCCGCCGGTGGCGGCGGCCGTCATGCTCACCTGCTGCTCCCCCTCGGTGGTGGTGGTGCGTCTATGTCGTGAAGGTCCCGTGCCGGTCCGCTCCGTACGCGGCGGCAGGGGTGCCCTACGGCGGTGTTCCGGGACTGCCTCCCCCGCGTATCGAGGGGTTCGCCCCGGTATCTCCGGCCTGTTCGGCGTGTGCTCACGCGAACATCCGGCACCCTACCGCTCACCCGTGTCCCGCGAACTCAGTAGGATCACGCGGCGGCCTGCGCTCGCCGGACACGGGGCGGCGAGCGGAATGCCTGGGTCGGGCAAGGGAATTGGTGGAGCGGTGAGCCAGATTGTCGTGAAGCGCCCTCCCCGGGCGCTGCCGTCCGAGGTGCCCACGGAAGAGGTCGTCGTCCAGCCACCGCCGGAACTGCCGCGGGGGCACCAGGAGAGCGTGCTGATGCAGCTCCTACCCACGCTGGGCATGGGCGGTTCGGTGGTGTTCTTCTTCACGAACGGCCAGCCGTTCATGAAGATCATGGGCATGATCATGATCGCCTCGACGGTGGGGATGTCCATCGCGATGGTGGTCCGCTTCCGCCGCGGCTCCCAGGGCCAGCTGGCCGACATGCGCCGCGACTACCTCAGCTATCTGTCACAGACGCGCCGGTCCGCCGTACGGACGGCGAAGGCCCAGCGGGACGCGCAGTACTACCTGCACCCCTCCCCCGAGCAGCTGTGGGCGCTCGTCGCCGAGGGCAGCCGGGTGTGGGAGCGGCGGCCCGGCGACGAGGACTTCGCGCACGTACGCGTCGGCCTGGGCCCGCAGCCGCTGGCGACCCCGCTCGTCGCCCCTGAGACGGGCCCCGTCGAGCAGCTGGAACCGCTGACCGCCGGTGCGATGCAGCGGTTCCTCGCCGCGCACCACAGCGTCGGCGACCTGCCGATGGCCGTGTCGCTGCGCGCCTTCTCCCACGTCACGGTCAGCGGTGAACCGCGGTCCGTACGGGCCTCGGCCCGCGCCCTGGTCGGCTCGCTGGCCTCGCTGCACTCCCCCCAGGACCTGATCATCGCGGTGGCCGCGGGCCGCGAGGCCCTGCCGCACTGGGACTGGGCGAAGTGGCTGCCGCACGTGCAGGCGCCCGGTGCCGTGGACGGCGCGGGCTCCCGCCGGCTGATCGGCGCCGACCCGCGCGAGCTGGAGGACCTGCTCGCCGCCCGGCTGACCGGCCGGCCGCGCTTCCACCCCGGCGCGGGACCGCTGCTGGACGAGCCGCACATCGTGCTCGTCCTGGACGACCTGTCCCTGCTGCCGGACTCGGTCCTCGCCAACCCGGAGGGCCTCCAGGGCGTCACGGTGCTCGAGGTGGTGCCGGGCGACCTCACGACGGTGGGCGGCGACCTGTCCATCGTCGTACAGCCCGGCCTGCTGCGCCTGGAGTCCGGGCACGGCGAGGTCTACGACGGCACCCCGGACGCCCTCTCCTACGAGTCCGCCGAAGCGCTGGCCCGGCAACTCGCGCCGCTGCGCATGGCGTCGGGCGGCGACGACGACGAACCGCTGCTCGCCAACCTGGAGTTCACCGAACTGCTGGGCCTCGGCGACGCCGCGTCCGTCGACACCAAGCGCACCTGGCGGCCGCGCGCGCTCGCGGAACGGCTCCGGGTGCCGATCGGCGTCGGCCCGGACGGCAGGCCCGTCATGCTGGACCTGAAGGAGGCCGCGCAGGAGGGCATGGGCCCGCACGGCCTGTGCGTCGGCGCCACCGGTTCCGGCAAGTCGGAGTTGCTGCGCACGCTCGTGCTGGGCCTCGCGGTCACCCACTCCTCGGAGACCCTGAACTTCGTCCTCGCGGACTTCAAGGGCGGCGCGACCTTCGCCGGAATGGCGCAGATGCCGCACGTGGCGGCCGTGATCACCAACCTCGCCGACGACCTCACCCTGGTCGACCGCATGGGCGACTCCATCCGCGGCGAACTGAACCGCCGCCAGGAACTGCTGCGCGACGCCGGCAACTACGCCAACATCCACGACTACGAGAAGGCACGCGCGGCGGGCGCCCCGCTCCAGCCGATCCCCTCCCTGGTCCTGGTCATCGACGAGTTCAGCGAACTGCTCTCCGCCAAGCCCGACTTCATCGAGATGTTCGTGCAGATCGGCCGCATCGGCCGATCCCTGGGCGTGCACCTGCTGCTCGCCTCGCAGCGCCTGGAGGAGGGCCGGCTGCGCGGCCTCGAGACCTATCTGTCGTACCGGATCGGTCTGCGCACCTTCTCCGCGGCCGAGTCCCGCGCCGCGCTCGGCGTCCCCGACGCCTACGAACTCCCCAACGTGCCCGGTTCCGGCTTCCTGAAGTACGGCACGGACGAGATGGTCCGCTTCAAGGCGGCGTACGTCTCGGGCGTGTACCGCTCGGGCACACAGCGCGGAACCCTGACCGGCGGGCAACTCCCCGTGGACCGGCGGCCGGTGCTGTTCACGGCCACCGAGGTGCCCGTCCGCTACACCGCGCTCCCGCAGCAGCGCGCGCACTCCGAGGCCGCGGTGGACGAGGCGCTCGCCGACACCGTCCTGGACGTGATCGTGCGCCGTCTGGAGGCGCAGGGCCCCGCCGCGCACCAGGTGTGGCTGCCCCCGCTGGAGAGCCCGCCGTCGCTGGACGCGCTGCTGCCGGGCCTGGCGGCGGTGCAGGGCCGCGGCCTGACCCAGCCCGGTTACGAGGGCGCGGGCCGGCTGGTCGTCCCCGCCGGCCTCGTCGACAAGCCGTACGAGCAGCGCC
Organism: Streptomyces sp. NPDC006309; assembly: GCF_040613095.1. Classification (NCBI taxonomy): domain Bacteria; kingdom Bacillati; phylum Actinomycetota; class Actinomycetes; order Kitasatosporales; family Streptomycetaceae; genus Streptomyces; species Streptomyces sp. NPDC006309. Next base: position 16,691 of record NZ_JBEXRO010000014.1, read on the forward strand.
GCGACCGGCTGATGCTCGACTTCTCGGGCGCGGCCGGCCACATGCAGATCGTCGGCGGCCCCCAGTCCGGCAAGTCCACGCTGCTGCGCTCCCTGATCTGCTCCTTCGCGCTCACCCACACGCCGTACGAGGTGCAGTTCTACGGCCTCGACTTCGGTGGCGGCGGCATGGCCGCGGTCGGCGGGCTGCCGCACGTCGGCGGCATCGCCTCGCGCCTGGACCCGGAGCGGGTCCGCCGTACGGTCTCCGAGGTGTACGGCGTCCTCACCCGCCGCGAGGAGTACTTCCGCACGGCCGGCATCGCCTCGATCGCCGACTACCGCGCCCGGCGCGCCCGCGGCGACATCTCGGTGACCGACCAGCCGTGGGGCGACGTCTTCCTGGTCATCGACGGCTGGGGCAACTTCCGCGCGGACTACGAGGGTCTGGAGACGGCGGTCCTGGACATCGCCGCCCGCGGCCTCGGCTACGGCATTCACGTGATCATCACGGCGTCGCGCTCGATGGAGGTCCGGGCCAACCTCAAGGACCACCTCATGAACCGGCTGGAGCTGCGCCTCGGCGACGTCATGGACTCGGAGATCGACCGCAAGGTCGCGGTGAACGTCCCCGCGGGCGTCCCCGGCCGCGGTCTGTCCCCGCAGAAGCTGCACTTCATGGCGGCGGTCCCGCGCATCGACGGCCTCACCTCCGACACGGACCTGGCCGAGGCCACGGCCGCGCTCACGACCGAGGTCGGCCGCCACTGGCAGGCGCCGGGCGCCCCCGAGGTACGGCTGCTGCCGCGCCAGCTGGAGGCCGTCGAGCTGCCCTCCGGCGAGCGCTTCCCGCAGCGCGGCGTCGCCTTCGCGCTCGACGAGGAGAACCTGGAACCGGTGTTCCTCGACTTCGAGCAGGACCCGTTCTTCCTCGTCTTCGGCGAGAGCGAGTCCGGCAAGTCCAACCTGCTGCGCCTGCTGATCAAGCAGCTCACCCTGCGGTACGGCGGCGACGAGGCGAAGTTCTTCGTGGTGGACAACCGGCGCTCGCTCCTGGACGTCACACCGGCGTCCCACCTCGCGGAGTACATTCCGATGTCCAGCCAGATGGAGCACCACATGGTGGCCCTGGCCGACCTCATGCAGCGCCGCACCCCCACCGCCGACGTCACGCCGCAGCAGCTGCGGGACCGCAGCTGGTGGCGCGGCCCGCAGGTCTTCGTCGTCATCGACGACTACGACCTCGTCTCCAACTCCACCGGCAACCCGCTCAGCGGCCTGACGGAGATGCTGCCGTTCGCCCGCGACGTCGGCGTCCGCTTCATCATCGCCCGCTCCTCCGCGGGCGCCGGCCGGGCCTCCTACGAGCCGTTCATGCAGCGCATGAAGGAACTCGGCGCCCAGGGCGTCGTCCTGGCCGGTGACCCGGCGGAGGGTGACATCCTCAACGGCGTCCGGCCCCGCCCGATGCCCGCGGGACGCGGCGTATTCGTGTCCCGCAAGCGGGGGAAGCCGCTGGTGCAGACCGGGTTGGTGGACGTGGAGTACTGAGGCGGAGGGCGACGGGGCGTCGCGTCACGGGGTGACGCGACGCCCCTCGCGCCTTCCGGAGACGCCTCAGCGGGCCCGGCCGGGCATGACAAAGGGTGGGCACCTCCCGTGCGTGCCCACCCTGTTGCCGTGACGTGCCGGCCGTTCCGACCGACCTACATGAAGTAGCTGGCGGCCTTCCGGTCGCCGCCCTGGTAGTCACCGCCGGCCGCGTGCACGACCTTGCCGATCTGGACCAGGGCCTCGTGGATGCCCTTGGCCTCGCGGTCCCAGGCGGCCTGCTGCTCGGTGTACGCGTTGTGGGCCTCGCCCTCCCACATGCTGGCGACGCCGGCGACCTTCTGCTTGATGGCCTCGAGGCCCTCTTCCAGCCGCCGCGCGTGGTTGGCCAGCTGGGTGGCGGTCTCGTCAAGGCTGCCGTAGGTGACTTCCAGCTCGCCGCTGTTGTTGACGCCCATGATTGCTCCGTTGCTGAAGGGTGGTGGCCTGGTGGGGATCAGTAGCTGGACAGCGCCGAGTGCGCGCCACCGAGGTCGACGTCGATGCTCTGGACCTGCGAGCGGACCTCGTCCTCCGTGCCGTCCTTGATCTTCCGGGTGGTGCTCATGGCCTCGATGAACTTGGCGAGGATGTTGCCGATCTTGACCATGCGCTCGTTGATCTCGGTCTGCTTCGAGTTGAAGGCACCGGCGCCGATGCCCTTCCAGTTGCCCTCGAGGCTGTCGATCAGGGCCTGGAGCTCCTTGAGCTGACCCTTGATGCCCTCGAAACGGTGCAGAAGCTCCTTTTCGAGGACAACAATGTCCTTGTCACTTACCTTCTGGCGCTGCGTCGCCATTTCCATGCCTTTCTTCGTGGGCTGACCTTGCCGGGCGCCGCGTCATGAGTCAGGCGTCAGCGCTGTCGGCAAGTGGTCCTGCTGCTCACTCGGCGAATGAGCAGGTATGCGGGAGAACGCTCAGGCGTTACGGCGTGCGCGCTTCACGGCGAGACCGGCGCCTGCGATGACCAGTACGGCTGCTACGGCGCCGATGATCACCCAGGTCTGGGTGTTGTCGCTGCCGGAGTCGGCGTCCTTGGCGGCGGACGTGGGGCCACCGGAGGAACCGGTGTCCTTGGCCGGCGTCTTGGCGGAGGGCGACGCCGCGGGGCTCTTGGTGGCGGTGATGTCCTCGTCCGGGGCCGTTCCGTTCTCGGCGGCCAGGGGGTCCCTGTTGGCCGGACCGGGATCGAAGTTCTTGTCCGCCAGCACCAGGCGCGGACGCATGAGGCCGTAGCCGAGGTACTTGCTGGGCTTGCCCTTCGGCCACGTACGCCCGGCGGTGTCGATGAGGGACCGGAGGACCTGGTTGGCCGTCCAGTCGGGATGAGCGGACCAGACGAGGGCGGCGGAGGCGGAGGCTATGGCGGAGGCGTTGCTGGTGCCCTGCGTGTCGCAGTATTGGGTGAACGTGGTGTCGCACCAGCCGGGAAGGTTGAGGCCGGGCGCCGACAGGTCCACGTAGTTGCCGTACGTGGAGAAGTTGCCGACCGTTCCCGCCTTGTCGACTGCGGCCACGCCGGTGACATAAGGATCGCTCGACGGATACTCGCGCTTGTTTCCCTTGTCTCCGCCATTACCGATAGAGGCGAACAGCAATTTACCCTTGGAGGCGGCGTACTTGACGGCGTCCTCCTCCTCACCCTCGTAGTACTCGCTTCCGAAGGACATATTGATGATCTTGGCGTCACTGTCGGCAGCCGCCCTGATCGCCTCGGGAGAGGTGAGGGACTTCGCCCGCTCCTCCCTGTCCTTCAGCGCATCGAGTCCCACGCGAATTGGGATGATCTTCGCCCCCGGAGCGAGGCCCTTGATGCCACCACCGGCCCCTGTGCCGGCGATTATCTCTGCCATCGACGTGCCGTGGCCGACGTAGTCCCGGGTGACGTGATACTTGGCGGCGTCCGGCACCTCATCGACAAGCACCTGCCCCTTGAGCGAGGGGGTCTGCGGGTTCACCCCGGTGTCGATGACCGCGACCTTCACCCCCTTGCCGGTGCTGTGCTTCCACATCTCGTCCGCGTGCATCACGTCCAGATACCACTGCTTGGACTGAACATCGTCCGAGGCCGCGGCTCCGGGGGCCAGCCCTGCCGACGTGATGACCAGCGTGCCCAGTACGGAGCACACGGCAGACAGCCGTATCGCGTTACGCCTCGTCAGCAGGGCGATCCCCATGCCACGTCGGCCGGTCCCTGGCTTCATGCCTGTCTACGTCCTCGCTCGTGTTCAGTCGCTCGTCTGTGGCACATCACGCCGCTGCCGCGACGAGCGGTGCTCTTCCTTCTCGGCGGGCGCACCAGTACGACCGGGCTTGTCGCCCGCGCCCTGGGGGCCGCCCACCGCTCCACGACCGAGCCCCTTGGCACCGGCCTCGGAGCCCTTGAGCGGGGCTCCCGCAGTATTGCGGGGCGCGCCGATCGCACCCTCCGGGTTGCCCGCCGAGCGCAGCACCGCCTGGCTGGCGCCGGGTTCCGTCTTCGCCGCGGGGGTACCGACGACCCCTCGCTGACCGAGAGCGCCCTTCGAGGGCTTATTGGTGACCGGTTCGTCGGCGCCGACGACCGTACCGCGCGGCACACGAGGGTTGGCCGTCCCACCGGACGTACGGCCCGTGACCGGCTTGCCGCCTACGACACCGTTGCGTGCCGCACCGGTGGGACCGGCCGTTCCGGACCGCCCGCCAGGCGGGGTGGCCGGCCTCGGCGTTCCGCCGGTGACGCCGCGCCCCATCGGTGCCCGCCCGGACTGAGCGGCCCCTCGTGCACCCGGCTGACCCGTCGGAGTCGTACGACCCACGGCACGAGCCGCCTGTCCCATGCGGCCCTGCGGGGCTCGGCCGCCCGCGACGGAACGTCCCGTCTGCCCCGCGGGTCCCTGCGGTACTCGACCGCTTCCGGCACCCGAAGGGCCGGTGCGTCCCTGCGCGGAGACCGGGAACCGGCTGGTCGGCCCGTAGCCAGGGGTACGGCCGGAGGTGGGCGCTACGGGAGGCCCCATCGGCCCCGGAGGCAGCGGCAGCTGCCCACCGCCCCCAGCGGTTGTCGGCAGAGTAGGCGCCGGGGAACTGGGCGGCGTGGCGGGCGTCTGCGGAGGCAGCGTCGTCGTGGTGTTGATCTCCGTGCCGACATCGTGCCCGGAGGGTGCAGTGGGCTCGGGAACTTCTTTGAGCGGCGGTACGTGGCCGCCGACCTCGGTTTCGTGCACGGTGGGCGTGCCGTGAACGGTAGCCGTAGCGTGGTGGCCTTCCACCGCGCTTCCGTGGTTTGCCGCCACACTTCGCCGGACGGTGACAGGGCGGGACGAGGCCGATTCCGAGCCGTTCGGCATCAAGCTCGTCGCATGTCGTGACGGCTTTGGCACACCCACATCCGGAATCGGACTGTACGGCTTAGGGTCGCTCGCCATAGCCGTCCCCAGCGCGGTCGCGGACACCGCGTAGAACGACGCCAGCCGGTTCACCTGGTTGATCGCCTCTTGGCGGTTCTTCTCCACGGCGAGCGCGGCGGCGTAGTCGGGGTTGCCGTCGACCTGCTTGGTCTTGGGCAGCTGCGTGGGGCGCTTCTGCTCGCTCGCGGGCCGGGTGTCGCGGGGCGGCATGGACTTGCGTACGGAGGCCAGCCCCGTGGCGGCGGCCGAGATCTCGGTCGCGGCGGCGTCGGCGAAGGTCGCAAGTCCCTTGGTCCAGTCGATGAGGCCCGAGGTCCACTTGTGGAAGGCGTCCGCGCCCTCGCCCTGCCAGTCGACGCCACGGAGGTGGGTCTCCAGGTCCGTCGCCGCGTCGTGGATGGCTGTACGGGCATCCCACAGGGCCTTGCTGGCCGTCTCCAGGTGCTCGGGGTTGGAGTGGTGGACCAGATCGATCATCGCGTTGAGGTCGTGGTCCTCGAAGTCGGTCCTGCCGAGGGACAGCACCGCTCCGATCGGCGTGCCCTTGAACGCGTTCTGGAACCGGCTGAGCGTGTTGACCGCGCCGACCTGCTCGTTGGCCTGCTGGACGTCGTTCTTGTACTCCGGCTTCTGCTGCCAGTTGTCGCTCATCAGAACTTGCCCCCCGCGGACTTGTTCCCGCCGCTGTGCTCAGCCCCGGCGGGCTTCTCCTGGGTGTGCTTCTCCTCGGGCTGCGCCTTGCGGTGTTCCGCTTCGAGGTGCGCGCGGATCTCCCAGAACCGGCGCCGGACCTCGTCCTCCGTACCGTCGTACGTGACGTCGGCCGCGTGGGCCGCCAGCGTCAGCGCCTCGATCTGCATGCTGAGGTTCTTCGACAGCGAGGTGAGACGCTCATGCACCTGCTCGTACCTGCCGTGCAGCTCGGTCGCCTCGTGGAAGGGGATGTTCGAGCCGCTGAAGGAGCTGGGGCTCAGCGTGTGCTCCGCGAGCCTGGACGGACTGCCCGGAGCCCCCTCGAAGGCTTTGAGCGCGTCGTCCACTTTCCTCTTGAACTTCGACAGCGCATCGATGCCGCGCCTCATGCCCGAGCCGCCACCGTCGCCCACCGCGACCCCTTCCCCGTTTCCCCGTTGGTAGAACTGGACAGGCCGAGGGGACAGAGTCGCGCCCCCGATCTATCGCTGACCACTGTAGTCATTGTGTAAATCGCGGCCAACTGAACTCTGCGACGGTTCAGTTGCGAAGGCGTCCCGAAGTGGTCGGGGCGTGATCGCCGGAGACCGACAAGGCGGTCAATAACGACAGATGGGGACGGTCATCTCCGCAGAAGCTTCACAGGGACACGCTGGACGGTGCGCCGGCGCACCTCCGCCGAATTTTCACGCCTGACAGATCCCGCATAGCGGACATGGCATTAATTTTCCCCGACAGCGGTTGCTAGCTTGACCCGCAGCGACGTAGTCACGGGGGAAAGGGCCTGTCCATGGCGTGGGACGAGTGGGAGCAGCTCAAGACGCGGGCCGCCGAGGGGCAGTCGGCGCACATGCAGCTCAACCATGTCGACGGGGGCGGCGGCACGTACGGCCCGTACGTCCTCCCCGGCAAGACCGGTGACCTCAAGGTGGGGCACGAGGATCTGGAGAAGATCGGCAGCGCCGCCCACCACCTCTACAACCAGCTCTGGGACAAGGCCCGCGTGGCCTCGCCCAGCAGCGACTCCGCGGCCGGCGACCTCTCCCAGCAGGGCTTCGCCCTCGGCGCCGGACTCCAGCACGTCTCGACCCGCTGGGAGGAGCAGCTGAAGTCGCTGATGGACGCCTGCGCCCAGATCTCCAACCACATGCAGACCACCAAGGCCGTGCACGCGAACGACGAGCACTACATCCAGCGGCAGATGAGCAGCATCGACACGCTGGACGCCGGGTTCGACGAGCGGGTCGGGGCGCCGGGAAAGAAGAACTCCATCTACGGGGAGAAGGACAAGAAAGAAGAACTCCATCTACGGGGAGAAGGACAAGAGCGAGCAGAAGGAGTAGCGGCGCCGGGAGAGCGCGACGAGACCTGCCTCCGCACCGGCTGCCACCGCTACCCCGAAGGACGACACCCGTATGGATTTCAACGCGCTGTTCCACGCCAACTTCAAGCTGCTCGACGACGCCGTCACCGACTGGTCGACGCTCGTCAAGCACCTGGCCGACCTGAAGAAGGACGCCGAGGACGACCTGCACAAGGCTGCCCTCACGGCCGACTGGGCCGGCGTGAACGCACAGGTCTCCAGGGAGTTCATCGGCAAGACCGCCGGTGAGTTCGGCGACGCCCACACGCAGGCCACCACCATCCACAACATCCTGCGCGACACCCGGGACGAGCTGAAGACGTATCACCAGCAGCTGACGGGCGCCGTCTCCCGCGCACACGACAAGCACCTGACCGTCGTCGACACCGGCAACGGCACGTTCACGGTCACGGGCAACACCCGGCCCGACTGGAACTCCGACCCCAGCGGCAACACGGGCGCGACGAACCAGAAGGACGTCGACGCCTTCCGCGACGAGATCCAGGGCATCCTCGGCAAGGCCACCGAGAGCGACAACACGGCCAGGGACGTCCTCACGGCGATCGTCGACCAGAGCACGACGGGCTTCTCCGACGCCGCCTACAAGGACCGGGACACCGCGGCGGATGCCGTCAAGGAAGCCGACGAGCTGGCGAAGCTCGCCAAAAAGAATCCGGACGACCTGTCCGTGGAGGACTTCGACCGGATCAACGCGGGGCTGAAGAAGTACGCGAACGACCCGCTGTTCGCCGAGCGCTTCACCACCGGCCTCGGGCCGCAGAAGACCCTGGAGTTCTGGACCGGGATCAGCGATCCCAACCGGGGCAACTACGAGCTGGGGCACAAGCGCCTCGACCAGTTCGACGACCTTCAGCGCAACCTGGGGCTCACGCTGGCCCACGCCACACAGAGCGATTCCGCGAGCATGACCGAGTGGCAGCGCAACATGATCGACATCGGTGACAAACCGCTCTACGGCGACCGGGGTGGCCCCATGGGCTTCCAGGTCATGAGCAACCTCATGCGGACCGGTGATTATGACGACCAGTTCCTGAAGGACTACGGAACCCGGCTGATGGTCACCGAGCGGAAGATGACCGGTAACGGCGCACACGGGAACCCGATATGGCAGCGCATGGGCGGGAGTGCCTGGCTGAACCGGATCGGCGACGACAGCGGCAACGATCCGCTCACCGGCTATCTCAAGGGTCTGTCCAACAGCCCTGACGCGGCCACCGATTTCCTCAACCAGCAGTACGTCTCCAAGGACGACCCGGACAACCCCTTCGAGCGGGACACGGACGGCAACGGCAAGAAGGGCAAGGTGTCGTTGTCGAACTTCCAGTACCTGTTCGAGGAGCGGGAGTGGCCCAAGGAGGCGGACCTCCACGGCGACGAGATCGTCACGGGCCAGAACAACCTTGCGCTGGCCCTGGAGGCCGCCACGACGGGACATCCGGCTGGCGAGATGCCCACGGTGGACACCCCTCCCCACAGTGCGGGGCAGGCGAAGCTCGTGGAGGACATCTTCCAGTCGGTGTCGGAGGACCCGAAGCGGCTGACCGGCCGCGGCTACATGTCGGACAGCATGGGCCAGATCGCCGCCGAGTACATGCCCGACATCCACCGGGAACTGCACGCGGGCGACGCCAGCGAGAAGACCCTGTTCCCCGTGGCGGGCACGGCGGCCAAGCTCAACGAGCGGGACATCACTCGGTTCCTGTACACGGTCGGCCAGAACCCCGAAGGCTACGCCGCGGTGAACCTCGGCCAGCACAGTTACACGACGCAGCTGATGCGGCATCACTTCGAGCACCCGGGGGCCTACGTAAGGGATCCTGCGTTCTCGGAGGCCGACAACCTGAAGCAGGGAACCGAACAGATCGCCCGGAAAGCGGGCGAGATCGAGGGCATCATCGGTGCCGGCCGCGCCTACCAGGCCGAACTGGAGGGTGGCGCGAAGGACGCCGACTACAACGCCGCGATCGAGAGGGCCGGAAGCTGGGGCGGCACGGCCATCGGCATCGGCATCGGCATGGCGACGGAGCCGATGACCGGTCCCGGCGGTGCCATCATCGGTGACGTGGCCGGTACGGCGGCCGACGAAATCATCGGGAAGATCACTGAAGGAGCCATGAAGGACAGCTCCGGAGAGATCATCTACCGCAACGGGGAGAGCTTCGAGGAGACGTCCGACTCCACCTACAAGCTGGTGGAGCTCGCCGCCCAGAAGGCGGGGGAGAACTCCGGGCACCGCTACCCGCTGATCGAGGCTTCGGTGGCCACAGCCGCGGAGGACGGTTTCAACACAGCCGGGACGAAGGTGCACAAGTACCTCGACGGGGAGGGCATCCCCAGGCAACTCGACACGGAAGACTGAGACATTGGCATCCACTCGTACCAAGTCCCTGCTCGCGGGGGGAGCGGCGCTGCTGCTCTGCCTGGTCCTGGGTGTCCTCTACGCACTGGGGCTGCCGCCCTTCGGGGACGAGGGGGGCGACATCAAGGCGTCCGAGGTGTGCGGGGTGCTGGGCCGCTCGTCCAGCAGCGCCACCGCGTTGAAGCGCGTTCTGCCCGACAAGTCGTCCTACGCGTTCGACGGCGCCGTGACCGACCCTCGTCTCGACGACATGGACTCGAGCTACTCCGCGTCCTGTTTCGTCGACGGCGACGGGAAGCAACTCGTCGCGGCGACGGCCGAGATGGCGCAGTACGGCAAGGCCGATGAGTGGGTGGAGGACGTGATCAAGAACAATGTGCCGGCCGGCACGGTGAAGCCGTTCGGTGCCGGCGACAAGGCAGTCGCATCGGACAAGGTCGCCGCCATCTACTTCCCCTGTGTCGCCCGCGGTGTCGGCCAACATCTGAGCGTGGTCGTACACCTCGTACAGCCCGGCAGCGCTGACAGCGGTCAACTGCGGGACGGGCTGATCACCCTCGCCCGGAACGCCGCACTGGCCGCCCACCGGAAGGCGAACTGCGACGCACCGCCCGAGCTGACGCACTGAGCCGGTGCGCCTCCTCCTGGCCCTCGGCGATGACGAGAATGCCAGGAAGACGATTGCCGGCCCTTGCCAGGGCCTCCTGGGGAAGCCATCGCGGTCTCTGTTCTCCTGTTCACCCTGACGAGTTGTCCCGAGGGCGATCAGCACGCTCGTCAAGGTGCTGAAGCCCGCGCGCCACGACGAGGCTGCCATGGAGAAGCTCGTTCGCGGTTACACGGTCCCACTGAAGAAACAGCGTCCGTGCAAGACCGCGTCCTGAACCCCGGCCGGGTTCGGCGCGTACGTTCTACCGTCCTGGGCCACCACGCGGTCCGCTGTCACCGCAGGGTCGGCCAGAACCGACGCGACATGCCGCGCCGCCTCTCCCGCGTACGAGGTCATCCTCGGCGCAGAAGCCCCCGGCGTCTCCTGCGCGCGTCTCGCAAGGCCACCGCTCCGCCGCTCAGGCCCGCCACCAGGACCGCCACGCCGACGGCCACGTACGTGGCGATGCGGGCGGTGCGTTCCTGGGGGGTTTCGCCGAGGGTGAGCCGGGCGGGGGTCGGGGCCTGCGCATGGGTGAGGCCCGCGTCGGAGTGAGGGGTCTCGATCGGGTGATCGTCCTCCGTCAGCGCGCGGACGGGGTCCACCACGCCCCAGCCGACCAGCCGGTCGTGGCCGGTGATGGAGCGTTCCGCCGTCTGCTCGATCTGGGCCACGACCTCACGCGCCGTCCACGTGCGGTGCTTCGCCTTGATCAGCGCGGCGACGCCGGCGACGTACGGGGCGGAGAAGCTGGTGCCGTTGTCGGTGCAGTGGCCGCCCTTGGGGACCGTGGAGATCATGTCGACGCCCGGGGCGGCGACTCCGACGAAGTCTCCGGACTGGGAGAAGGCCGCGCGTTCGTTGTTGCGGTCGGAGGCGGCGACGGCGAGGACGCCGTCGTAGGAGGCGGGGTACGTCTTCTTCGAGTTGCCGCCGAGGCCGCCGTTGCCGGCGGAGGCGACCACGACGATCCTGGCCGCCAGTGCCTCGTTCACCGCCCGGTGCAGGTCCTCGTCGGGGACGGCGGCGTCGGCCGTGTCCTGGGAGATGTTGATGACGTCGGCCTTCTCCTTGATCGCGTGCCGGATGGCCGTGGCGAGAGTGGCGGCCGTGCCGTGGCCTTCCGCGTCGTTCTGCTTGATCGGGATGATCGTGGCCTCGGGGGCGAGGCCGACGAAGCCCGTGCCCTTCATGGGGCGGGCCGCGATGATGCCCGCGACGCGTGTGCCGTGGCCGACCGTGTCGGTCGTGCCCTTGGCGTTGCCGCGGTCGAGGGGCTGGCCCTTCTTGTCCTTAGGTGGCAGGAAGTTGGCGCCCAGGGAGGCGTCGACGGCGTGGGTGAGCTGCGGGTTGGCCGTGTCGACGCCCGTGTCGATGACGGCGACCCTGGTGTTGCTGCCCTTGGACCGGCTCCACAGCTCGTCGAGGTTGACGCGCTGGAGCGCCCAGGGCGTGCCCGTGTACCTGTGGTTGGTCCTGGAGAACGTGCACTGGCCGAAGTCGGGGTCGGCCGCCGCGGCCGGTGCCGTCAGCAGGGTGACGGCCAGTGCCGCGGTCGTCGCGAGGGCCGTACGGGTCGGGAGCGTCCGCGTCATCGCCGTACCCCTCAGGAGCCCTGCGGCTGGCGGGCCGCCGCGGTCGACAGGCGGGGGCCGGTCGGCAGGAACTCCGACCAGGCCGCGGGGATCGGCGCGGGGCTCACATCGGCGTAGCCGAGGCGGGTCTGCGCCAGCTTCGCCTCCCCCTGGAGCTGCTTGCGCAGCCTGGCCGACATGCCGATGCCCTTGTCGGCGCCGGCGCTGTCGTCGTTGGACTGGAGGGCGTAGCGCAGACCGGTGTCGGTGACCAGGAACACGCCGCCGACCGTCGTCTTCGTCCCCTGGAACTGGCGGTAGAGCTGGCCGGAGCCGGCGGTGACGTAGGCGCTGGAGGAGCCGGTGGGCAGGACGGCCGGGAAGTCGGTGCCGGCCCAGGTGCTCAGGGTCGTGGCGCCGTTGTGGGGGTCGACGTGGCCGAGGACGTTGCAGACGGTGTTGCGGCTGCCGTCGGCGGTGGAGGCGTCGTTGACCGCGCTGGGTTTCTCGGTGGGCCACGTGTAGCGGGCGGCGAACGGTGCGCCACGGGTGATGGCGCCCGCGCTGACCTCCAGGGGGTGTCCGGCCTGGCCGAGCCGCACGAGGTCCTTGCTGACCAGCAGGAGCTGGCTGACGAAGTAGGAGACGGGGGCGACCCGGCCGGGGAGGACGACGAAGTACTGCTCCTGGCCGTTGACCGGCGCCCGGAGCACCATGCCGACGCGGTTGGCCTGCTCGTCCAGCTGGCCGGGGGCCTTGGCCGGGGAGCCGGGGACGCCGTCGATCGTCGGGAAGCGGATCGGGTCGCCCTCGTGCAGCGTCGCGATCCACTCCCTGGTCACCTGCTGCGGTGTGCGGTCGGTGCCCACGAGGGTCTGGAGGAGCAGGCTGTCGCCGGCGTCCACCGGGTAGGCCCGGCCGTGCGCGTCGATCACGTACTGCTTCTTGTCCGGGGTGGCGACGTAGAGGAGTTCGCCGCCGCGCAGTTTCTCCCGGGGGTCGGCGAGCTTGTCCTGGTCGCGCGGGGCGAGGACGAACGCGGCCCGCTGGAGGGAGTTGCCGCTGCCGCTCGGGCGTTCGCAGACGGCCCACTGCTTGGCCGCGCCGGCCTCCGTGCTGGAGGGCAGCCGGTCGGGGGCGTAGGGGATGCCGATGGTGACGCCGTGCGGAACCTTGCCGTTGTCGAGGATCGACTCGTCGACGGTGACGACGTCGACGTTGTTCTGGGTGTCGAGGACGAGCCTGGCGGAGGCCATGTTGAGCACCGGGTGGAGCTGGGTCTTGCCCTTGGTCTTCAGCACCACGTAGCGGGTGGTGGACTTGCTGGCGATGATCACCTTCTGGCCCGGGTCGTTCCAGCCCTGTGGAGCGGTCGGCTTGAACATGCCCCAGGCACCGAAGGCCGCGAGGACGACGACACCGACGATCGCGCCGGGCAGGACGGCGCGCAGCGGCCGGGGCGCTCCCTCGTCCGAGGCATCCGGTGACGACTGCACGAACGACGCGAGCATGCGGCGCTTCGCGAAGGTGTAGGCGTTGAGTTGGTCCCGCCGAGATGCCATCTGTGCCCGTTTCTCCCCGTGTCTCACCCGGAGCGTGCCCGGGGACCACGTTCCCCCGCCCTCCGTTGTCGGACCCGGCCCCTACTATGCCTGGTACGGAGCGGGTCTCGTGGAGCGGGTAGGGTACCTGGGCCCTCAAGGGCCTTGTTCAGTGGCCTGGTTCCAGCGAGTTGTGAGCAAATCGGGGGGATGGAGTGATGGCTTCCGGAGCGCGGACGCGAACACGCGGCCGGTCGGCGGCACGGGGCCGCGCGGCCGGGTCCGGGACGCCGGCGCACGAGACGCCCGCCCGGAGCGGCACGCAGCGGCAGCAGGTCACGCCCGGCCTCCGGCAGCGGCCGGGCCGGGCCGGCTCGTTCCGTTTGCAACGGCTCCTGCTGGTGGAGCTGGCGGCGGCCGTGCTGCTCGTCGGCTGGGCCGTCGGGATGGCGGCCCTGGTGCCGGCCGCGGTGATCGCCCTGGCACTGCTCCTGCTGGCGTTCGTACGGCGGCGCGGCCGCTCCCTGCCCGAGTGGCTGGCCACGGCTCGGGAGCTGCGGGCACGGCAGAAGCGGGCCGCGAACACCCCGATACCGCCGGGTACGGAGCCCGGGCTGGTCCCGGCGGTGGAGTGCGAGCCGGCCCTGCGCACGTACTCCTACGGCGCGCGTGACCGGCGGCCGGCCGGTCTCGTCGGGGACGGGACGTTCGTCACGGCCGTGCTCCAGGTGGAGGCCGACGCGACCGCGCTGCGGGCCGAGCGGAGCCGGCAGCCGCTGCCCCTGGGGCTGGTGCGGGACGCGCTGGAGGTGGACGGGATCCGCCTGGAGTCGGCGCAGATCGTGCTGCACACCCAGCCGGCGCCCGCGCTGCACCTGCCCCAGCAGTCCGTGGCCGTCGCCAACTACCTGCCGCTCCAGGAGCAGACCGGCGCCCCGGCCGTCCGCATCACCTGGATCGCGCTGAAGCTCGACCCCGAGCTGTGCGCGGAGGCCGTGGCCGCGCGCGGCGGCGGACTGACGGGGGCGCAGAAGTGCGCCGTACGGACCGCGGACCATCTGGCGAGCCGGCTGACCGGCGCCGGGTTCCGGGCGCGCGTGCTGGACGAGGAGGAGCTGGTCGCCGCCCTCGCCACCTCCGCCTGCGCCAATCCCCTGGTGACCGCGGAGGCGGGGCGCGGCGAGACCCGGGAGCGGCGCACGGAGGAGTCCGGGCGCAGCTGGCGCTGCGACAACCGGCGGCACACCACGTACTGGGTCCGGCGCTGGCCCCAACTGGGCGGCGCCGGAGGCGAGTCGCTCCCGCAGTTCGTCGCCCGGGTCACCGCGATACCGGCCCTGGCGACCACCTTCAGCCTCACCCTCGCGCGCGGGGAGCGGCAGGAGGTGTCGCTGTGCGGGCATCTGCGGGTGACCGGGCGCAGCGACGACGAACTCGTCGCGGCGCGCCGCGCCCTGGAGGACGCGGCCCGGCAGGCAGGGGCCGGCCTGGCCCGCCTCGACCGTGAGCAACTGCCCGGCATGCTGGCCACTCTGCCCCTCGGAGGTGCGCGGTGACGACGATTCCGACGGCCCCCATGACGCCGGGTACGCCCGCGCGGGAGGCGAGTGAGCCGTCCGGGCCACGGCGGACCGTCGAGCGGCTGCGGCACGGGCTCGGCCTGATCGGCCCCCGGCACGGCCGGCACGGGCTGCCCGCGCAGCAGCTGGACGCGCTCGCCCTGCCCATCGGGGACGACGGAGTGGTGGCCGGTGTCGACGCCGAGGGCCAGCCGGCCGTCCTCGGCATCAACCGGCCCACGCCGTACGACGTCGTCCTGATCGGTGGCCTGTGGACCGCGCAGGTCCTGGCGCTGCGCTCGGCCGCCACCGGCGCCCGGGTCGCCGTGGAGACCGGCCGGCCACAGGCCTGGATGCAGATGGTGCACGCCATGGGCGGCGGACAGAACGGCCTGTCCGTGTACGACGTCGGGCGGGTGCCGCCGCAGGGCGCCTCCGCCGGTACACCCGTGCTGGTGGTCCGGGACTGCGGTATGCGGCCCCCGCGCGGCCGGGTGGTGTCCGGGCCCTGGCAGTCGGTGCTGACGCTGCTGCCGTACCTCAGCCCGGTCGCGCCCCGGCTGCTCCGGCAGGCCCGGCTCGCCGGCATCCAGCGGGTCTCGCCGGACGAGGCGGCCGAACTGGGGCGCACGATGGGCCTGTCACGCACCGAGATCGAGTCGCTGCCCGCGCTGCCCGACGGCGTCACCCTGTGGTGCACCGACCGCGACCGGCAGTACGTGCTGACGCAACCCACCGACGCCGAGACCGGATTGTTGGGCACACCCCGACGGATGGACTGAACGCCCCTTTCCGCCGCTTTTGTTCGCGGTCTCGACGGGTCCACGAGGGACGCACGGGGCGTCTGCGGGCGTGCGTGACCTGGTGGGCGGGTGCCGAGGGACGGGCGGGCCTGCCGAGGGGCCGCTCCTGGTGATTAGGCTGGGAGCGGGCGCGATGGCAGGACCCGTGGACCGGGCGTCGGTGTCCCGGGGGGAGGGCCGGTGCACCGGACCGCCCCGAACGACGACGGACGACTCGGTACGACACGACATGGTCGCCCCGGCACGGCATGAGGGTGCTCGACCACACCAGGAGGAACTGTGAGCAGCGATCGGGACGGGACGCGCGGGGGCTGGGACACACCCGGCGATGACCAGCCCGACGCGGAGGCCGTCGAGACCACCGGCGAGTTCACCATCGACTACGCTCCCCCCGCCTGGTACACGCAGAACGCGTCCGGTACGGGGGCGGGCTCGGGCGGCGTGAGCGGTTTCCCCGGGGCCGGCGACCCCCGGACCGCCGGTGGCCCGGGCTCTTCGGCGGCCCCCGGACTGCCGTTCCCCACGGGCACGCCGGTCACTGGTCCGACACCGCCTCCCCCGTCCGCCCAGCCGACGGGCACCCCGCCCCAGGGCACTCCGTACGCTCCGCCGCAGGGGGCTCCCTTCACGCCGCCGCAGGGCGTCCCGGCGCAGGGGGCTCCGTACGCTCCGCCGGCTCCGCCCGCGCCGGTGAGCGGTCCGCCGTTCGCCCCGGCCGCGCAGCCCGCGCCGCCGGTCGGCAGCCCCGTCCCGATGCCGCGGCTGCCCGAGGGCTTCGAGCCGCAGGACGCCCGGCAGGAGGCGTCGGGCGCCTCCCCCGTGGTCGAGCCGGAGACGGACAACGGCGACCTGGAGAGCGGGGCGACCATGCGGTTCTCCGCCGTCGCCCTGAAGCGCCAGATGGCCGAGATCGCCGAGCGCACGGCAGCGACCGGGGAGCCGGGTGAACCGGGTGAACCGGGTGAACCGGGTGAACCGGGTGACTCTGACGGTGAGGCATCCACGGAGAGCACGGTTGCCGCGAAGGTCGGCGGCGTGGACGCCGGTGACGCGGGCGACGAGGTCGGTGGGGGCGAGGTCACGCCGGCCGGTGTCGCCGAGGAGTCCGGCGACGGCGCCGGCGCGCGGACGGACGGGGTGGCCGACGTCGCCGCCACCGTCCCGGAGGCTTCCTCACCCTCGGTGAACGAGGCGCGGCGCGAGGACGATCAGGATGGCGCCGAGGGCACGGGGACCTCCGAGGCGCCGGAGACGGCCGCCTCGGACAACGGCTCGGCGGACAACGCCGCCGCGGGGCAGGGCCCGGACGCGGCTGCGCAGCCCGGCGAGCAGGAGGGCACCACCGACGCCGCCCGGCCCGGGACACCCGAGGACTCGGCCGACGCCGCGCAGTCCCACGCGCCGGAGGACGCCTTCTCCGGCGCCGGTGACTCGGCTGACGGCGGCTCGGATGACGCCGCCCGGCAGACTGGTGCACCGCGCTCGGACGCACCGCACGCGGAGGCACCGCACGCAGACGCTTCGCACGCGGACGCGCCGGAAACGGAGGGACCGCAGGGCGACCCACCGCAGCCTGACGCGCCGCAGACCGACGCGGCCCAGCCCAACGCCCACTTGGGCGGCGCCACACAGCCCGGCGGCCACGGCGCCCAGCAGCCCGGCGGATACGGCTTCCCGCAGCCCACCCCGCCCGGGACCGGCACCCCGCAGCCCGGCAGCCCGCAGCCTGGCGGCCACAACGCGCAACAGCCCGGCGCCTACGGCTTCCCGCAGCCCACCCCGGCCGGGGTCGATGCCCCACAGCCCGGCGTCCAGCAGGTCGGGGTTTTCCAGCCCGGTGCAGGCGTTCCGCAGCCGGGCGTGTCTCAGCCCGGAGCCGGCGCCCCGTACCCCGCCGCGCCCCCCGCTCCCCCGGCCCCTCAGGGGGCGCAGCCCGGCTGGGCCCCGCAGTCCGCGCCGTCCGCGCCGCAGAACGGGCTGCCCCCGTTGCCGCCCTCGTACCAGCCCGCCGCCCCCGCTGCCGCGGCCCAGTGGCCCGCGCAGCCCGCGCCGCAGCAGACTCCCCCGCCGCAGACTTCCCCGCAGCAGCCCGGTCCGATGCCCGGCCAGCAGCCGCAACCGCCGGCCGCGCAGGGCCCCGTCGGCGTGCCCGGCCAGCAGCCGCCGTTCCAGCCGCAGGCCCCGCAGCCCTCGCCCGCCGCATGGAACCAGCAGCACCCGGCCGGCCGGCCCGGCGCGCCCGCCGCACCGGCGCCGTCCCCGCAGCCGACGCCCAACGGCCCCACGCCGCCGACCGGTTACGGTTTCCCGCAGACCGGCGCACCCAACACCTTTGCCCCGCCGGCCGGTTACGGTTTCCCCCAGCCCCCGGCGCCCCAGCCGAACCCCAACGGACCCACGCCGCCGAGCGGTTACGGCTTCCCGCCGGAAGCCGCCGCCCCACAGCCCCAGCCCCAGCCCCAGCCGCAGCCCGGCGGCTACGGTTTCCCCCAGCCCCCGCAGAACCCGGGCTTCCCCCCGGTGTCCGACGCGCCGCAGGCCCCCCAGGCCCCGGTCGACCCCCGTTCCGGTGCCGCGTGGCCGCAGGCCGTCCAGCATGACCAGCGGCAGCCGACCAACCCCGGTGCGGCGCCGCTCGGTTACACCGCTGCCGTGGAGCTGTCCGCGGACCGGCTGCTCAACAACAAGCGGCAGAAGGCGAAGAGTGGCCGGCCCACGGCGGCCACCTCACGGTTCAAGCTGGGCGGGAAGAAGGAGGAGGCCGAGCGGCAGCGGAAGCTGGAGCTGATCCGTACGCCGGTGCTGTCCTGCTACCGGATCGCGGTCATCAGCCTCAAGGGCGGCGTCGGCAAGACGACCACGACGACCGCGCTCGGTGCGACCCTGGCCACCGAACGGCAGGACAAGATACTCGCCATCGACGCGAACCCGGACGCCGGCACGCTCGGGCGGCGGGTGCGGCGCGAGACGGGGGCGACCATCCGTGACCTCGTCCAGGCGATCCCGTACCTGAACTCGTACATGGACATCCGGCGGTTCACCTCGCAGGCGCCCTCCGGCCTGGAGATCATCGCCAACGACGTGGACCCCGCCGTCTCGACCACGTTCAACGACGAGGACTACCGGCGGGCTATAGACGTGCTCGGGCGGCAGTACCCGGTCATCCTGACCGACTCGGGTACGGGTCTGCTGTACAGCGCCATGCGCGGGGTGCTCGACCTCGCCGACCAGCTGATCATCATCTCGACGCCGTCCGTGGACGGGGCGAGCAGCGCCAGTACGACGCTGGACTGGCTGTCCGCGCACGGGTACGCCGACCTGGTCTCCCGTTCCCTCACCGTGATCTCCGGGGTCCGCGAGACCGGCAAGATGATCAAGGTCGAGGACATCGTGGCGCACTTCGAGACGCGGACCCGCGCCGTCGTGGTCGTGCCCTTCGACGAGCACCTGGCCGCCGGCGCCGAGGTCGACCTCGACATGATGCGCCCGCGGACACGCGAGGCGTACTTCAACCTCGCCGCGCTGGTCGCCGAGGACCTCACCCGCCACCAGCAGGCGCACGGACTGTGGACGAGTGACGGCAACCCGCCGCCGGTGGCCGCTCCGCCCATGCCGGGCCAGGCCCAGGGCCAGCCGTACGCCCCCGGTCAGCCGTACCCGCAGGGGCAGGGACAGCCGTACCCGCAGGGGCAAGGGCAGCCCTACCCGCAGGGGCAGCAGCCGTATCCGCAGGGCCCCGGACAGCCGTACGCCCCGCCGCAACAGCCGTACCCGGGGCAGCCGTATCCGGCGCAGCCCGGGTATCCCCAGCCCGGACACCCCCAGCCGAAGCCGGGCCAGCAGCCGCCGCAGGCTCCCCCGGCCCCGCCCCAGCAGTAGGCGCACGCAGGAGGGAGGCACGAGAAGGGCGGCCGGTGCTCCACCGCACCGGCCGCCCTCCGTGTCGTACCGCCCTGCCGCGCTACCGCCGTACGGCGGTCACTCCTGCGCCGCCACGATCTGGCGGCACCGCTCCACGTCGTGCGCCATCTGGTCCAGCAGGGCCTGAAGCGACTCGAACTTCGCCTGGCCGCGCACGTAAGCGAGGAAGTCGACGGCGACGTGCAGGCCGTACAGGTCGAGGCCGACGCGGTCGATGGCGTACGCCTCCACCGTGCGCTCGGTGCCGTCGAACTGCGGGTTCGTGCCGACGGAGATCGCGGCCGGCATGACCTCGTCCTGGGCGTGCAGATAGCCCGCGTACACGCCGTCGGCGGGGATGGCGGTGTGCGGCAGGGTCTCGACGTTGGCCGTCGGGAAGCCCAGTTCACGGCCGCGCTGGGCGCCGCGGACGACGATGCCCTCGACGCGGTGCGGGCGGCCCAGGATCTCGCGGGCGCCCGCGAGATCGCCCTCGGCGACCAGACGGCGCGTCAGGGTCGAGGAGAACGGCTCGCCGCCGCCCGCCTCACCGGTGACGTACAGGTCGACGACGTCGACCTCGAAGTCGTAGACCTTGCCCTGCCCGATGAGGAACTCGACGTTGCCGGCGGCCTTGTGGCCGAAACGGAAGTTGGGGCCCTCCACGACCGCCTTGGCATGCAGCTTGTCCACCAGGACCTTCACCACGAAGTCGGCGGGCGACAGCTTGGAGAACTCGGTGGTGAACGGGAGGATGAGGACCGCCTCGACGCCCAGCTCGGCCATCAGTTCGGCGCGGCGGTGGTGCGGGGCGAGCAGCGGCGGGTGGCTGCCGGGGCGGACGACCTCGCTGGGGTGCGGGTCGAAGGTGACCACGACGGCGGGTACGCCCAGTTCACGGGCGCGGTCGACGGTGTGCTTGATGATCAGCTGGTGGCCGCGGTGGACTCCGTCGTAGGAACCGATGGTGACGACGCTGCGCCCCCAGTCCTGGGGGATGTCCTCCAAGCCACGCCAGCGCTGCACTGTGACCGCTCCTCGAACCCGTGTCCGTGTCTGTCCTGACCTCGTTGTGCAGGTCTAAGGGTGCCATGCCGGGTGCGCGCTGCCCGCATCGGCATGGAGGCTGTGACGGGGCGCACGTTCCCGCCGCCGCTCAGGCCGGTACGCGTACGCCCGCCAGGCTCTCGATCACGCGGCGGGTGCCGGGGCCCGGCACGGCGGCCCAGTCGTCGGGGGCGTCGGTCAGCCAGCGGGCCAGGCGCGCGGCGAAGCCGGGCACGTGCCGGCCGAGGTCGGTCAGAGCGCGGTCGAACCGGACGGCCCCCTCGGACGTGCGGGCGAGGAGCAGGCCGGTGCGGTGGACGAGCCCGCGGACCTCCTCCTCCGGTCTGGCCTCCTCCTGGCCGCCGCTGTCCTGGGCCACGGCCGCGTGCAGGACGGCGTCCAGTACGGCCGGGTCCTGTTCCCGGGTGAGCAGTAACTCCAGCAGTTCGCGGCGCAGCGGGCGGGAGGCGGGGGTTCCGGTGGCGGCGAGGACGGTGGCGAGCGCCGCCCGGAGCTGCTCGGGACCCTCGTCGAGCAGGCCGGTGACGAGGGGCAGCAGGACCGGGCGGGCGGTGGGGCCCTGTTCGAGGCGGCGGTCGACGTGTCCGGCGACGTGTCCGGCGGTGTCCGGACGCAGCCGCACCGCCTCCCCCACGAGGACGGCGACGCGGCGGGCGAGGGCCGGATCGGTGACCTCGGCGAGGCTGCGCAGGGCCGCCGCGGTGTCCAGGCCCTCGGTGTCCGGGGCACGCAGGTGCGTGCGGAAGGCTTCCAGGACCGGTTCCGGGTGGGTGGCCAGGGCCGGGATCAGGGCGCTCGGCGGGAACAGCGGGTCGCCGTCGGCGAAGTGGCGCAGTGCGGCGGGCAGATGGCGGTCGCGGGTCCGCGGGTCGTGGACCAGCAGGGCGAGGGCGCCGCCGTGCAGGTCACGGTCGGCGGGGCGGGCGAGCAGCGCGAGGGCGGCCCAGCGCAGCAGTTCCCGGTCGGCGTCCGAACGGACGTGCGGGGCCGTGCGCAGTCCGCTCGTCACCGCCGCCGCCCGGCGGACGGGACGCTCGTCGTGCGCCCAGCGGTCCACGGCCCGGCACACGGCCGACGGCTCGTCCTCGGCGAGTACGGCGAGCAGCTCGTCGGCACGGCGGTCCCCGCAGGCCACCAGCACCTCGGTGAGATCGTCCGGTGCGCCGTGCCGGTGCGTGTGCAGCAGCGCCTGCGCGGCCGTGGCCACGGTGGCGTGCGGGGTCGCGGGCAACGGGCGCTCGTCGGCGAACCAGCGGGTCAGCAGGGGCTGTACGACGGTGGGGGCGGCGGCGAGCAGCCCGGCGACGGCGTCCAGGTACCGGTCCCCGGCCGCGGGCGGCGCCGGGTCGGCCAGCACCAGCCGGCGCAGCAGGTCCAGGCGCTCGGCGCCGGAGACGGGCACGGCCGTCCAGAAGGCCGGGCCGAACTCGGCCGGCACGGGCCGCTCGGCACGGCGCCGGGCGACGACGCGGTCGGCGAGCAGGCGCAGCACCTCGGTGTACGGCGTCGCGTCCGGGACCTCGAGCAGCGTCCGGGCGAGCAGCCGGGCGGCCCACCAGGAATCGGGGTCCCGCTCCAGGGCGTCGATCAACTCGCCCAGTTGGTAGGCCAGTTGCTGGGGCCCGTGCTGGCGGGCGAGGTGCAGCAGCGCCTGTACGACGGGGCCGACGCGGTGGTGCGGCACCGGGACGGGGTGGGACTCGTGGCGGCTGCCGGGGCGGTGCACCAGGGCCCGCAGAGCCTCCTCCAGGTCCAGGTGCACGCCCTGGATCCAGTCGGCCAGTTCCTCGTGGGCGAAGCGGTAGCCGCGGCCGGCCGGCACGAGGAGCCCTTCGGTGAGGACGGCTGAGGCCCAGCCGGTACCGCCGCCCAGCCGGGCCGGGGCGGGCCCCCAGGGGAACACCGCCTCGAACGCCTCCCGGTCCAGCTCGCCCTGCCCGGGCCCGAGGCTGCGCCGGGCGGCCTCGTGCACCTGGCCGGCCACGCGCGCGGCGAGCCGCCGTACGGCCGTACCCCGCAGACCGGCCGCGGCGGCGAGACGCACCGCGATGCGCAGGCACATCAGGTCGAGGTAGGCGGCGAAGACGTCGTGCCGGTCGACGGGCCCGGCGACCGGGGCGTCGGGGACGGCGGCCCGGACCTCGGACACCAGCCGCAGAGCGAGCGGATGCCCGGCGTCCCGCCCAGCCAGAACACCCTCCGCGATGCCGTACCGAGCACGGGCCCGGCATGCCTCGTCGTCGTCCAGATCACCGAGACGCAGACAGGGCGGAAGCGGCAGAGGGGCGTTACCGGGCGCGGGGTCGGTCGTGCGGCGCGGCGGGGCCGGGGACACGGCCGGGGTGGCGGGTGGCGCCTTCGGCGGGGCCGGGCCGGTACAGCCGGCGGGCGGGACCGCGTCGGCGGCCGGGGAGGAGGGCCGAGCCTCTGCGAGGGGGACGGCCGGCGCCCGGACCACATGCTCGGCCGGGGCGGGCAGCGGCACTGCCGATGTGGCCGCGACGGGGAGCGGTACGTCCGGCGCGGCCGCTGCGAGGAGTGGTGCTTCCGGCGTGAGCGGACCGGGCGCGGCAGGACGCGGGGCCGCGTGAACGGGGGCCGGAACGAAGGGCCGCGCATTCGCGGTGGGGACGGCCGACGGCGGAACCACAGGGGCGCCGGCCGGGGCAGAGGCCCGCGCACCCGCGGTCGGGACGGCGGACGGCGAGACCACAGGAGCGGCCGCAGCGGAGGGCGGCGCGTCCGCAGTCGGCCGTGGGGGCGTCGGAGTGGCCGGGGTGTGGAGCAGGTCGGCCGGGAAGTACGTCCCGGCGCGTTCCCAGTACTCCTCGCGACAGGCCACCACCAGGCGGGCCCCGGTCCCGCGCAGCCAGTCGGCGGTACCCCGGGTCCACTCGGGCAGCCGGTGGGCGAGGACGGGCGGCATCTCCTCGGGGCCGTCGAGGAGGAGCAGCAACGGGCGGCCCACCCGGGCGGCGAGGCCGGCCAGGCGTTCGGGGGTGAGGTCGCCGAGGTCCTCGGGGTGCGCGCCCCGGGACGCGGCGACGATCCGGGCGGCCCGCTCCACCGCCCGAGCGGCGGCCTCCGCCACACAACCGTCGGTCTCCATCAGGTCGGCACCACGCAGCCACACCGTCGGCGCGGGCGGACCAGCCCCCACCCGGCCGACCGCCGCGGAGCCGTCGGCCTCTGCCGCATCGCCACCACCCGCCCAGACCTCCGGCCCGGACAGACCACCCCCCACCCGGCCGACCGCCCCCACCGCAGAACCCTCGGCCCCCGCGGGTTCGCCACCGGCCACCGCCGCCACGGAACCACCGGTTTCCGGCAGGTCGGAACGGCACGGGTGCGGGTGCGGGGTCGGCGTGGGGAGATCGGAACGGCACGGGTGCGGCGTAGGCAGGCCGGTCCGGGCCCGGCGGGCGGCGAGTGCCGCGAGTTCTGTCGTTCGGCCGCTGCCCGGGGCGCCGACGAGGCCGAGCACGGGCCGGTCGCCCCCGGTGAACGCGGCCAGCTCCCGCACGATGCCGGCTCGTTCGACGGCGTCCGTGTCGCCGGTGAGGGCACCCGGAGGCCCGTCCTGGCCCACGGAGGTCGCGGTCAGCTGGAGGATGCCGGCGAGGTTGAGGTCGGCGCCGTACGCGGGCACGGTGGCCGCGTTGCGGGCGAGCACACCGGCGAGGGTGGTGCCGGCGGCGGGACGCAGCGGGACCGCGAAGCCCGCGTCGCGCCGGTCGGAGCGCAGGGCGGTGCCGAGGACCCCGACGACCGCGCCGGTGCGGGCGTCGATCACCGGCCCCCCGGCCGCGCCGCCGCCGAGCCGGAGCGCGTCCCGGCCGGCCGTACCGATGGCCAGCTCCAGGGCGTCGTCGAGGAGGTGGACGCCGTGCGGGGCGGTGTAGGTCACCGGGGTCGCCGCCAGCACCCTGGCCTCGCGCCAGCAGCCGGCGACGATCCGTACGTACGTGCCGGCGTCGATGCGGTCCCGCGCCGTCAGCGGTAACGGGTCCACGCCCAGGCCCTGGGTACGCACCAGAGCGAGGTCGAGGGCGGGCAGCGGGGTGACCGCGTCGGAGGTGACCACGCGGGTCCGGCCGGCCGCGTGCAGCACCAGGCGGGAGAGGCCGTCGACGTTCTCGTGGCTGGTGAGCAGGGTGCCCTCGTGATCGACGAGGAAGCCGAGGCCCCGGAGGCGGCCGGCCGGGTCGTGGAGCCGGACGAGAGCGGCGTCGGCCCGGCCACCATCAGCACCGGCACAGGCGGCACGCTCTCCGTCGGTCCCCGTACCGGTACCAACACTGTCCACGTCGGTCACGCAGACGCCCCGGCCGGACTCGTCCCCGTGCTCCCGGCGCCCGCCCGCGGTGCGCGGGCCCCGTTGCGTCATGGCCGTACCTCCCGCCGTCCCCGCGTGCCCTGGGCACCGACGGTAGGCGCGTGATGATCGGCGGGACAGATCCCCCGGCGAACGCGCCCCCTTCCGCTCCCCCGGTTCACTCCGAGCGCCTGCCCGGACGGGTGAATAGGCGGGGGCGGCTGGACAAGGCTAGGGGTGGGGGAACCGGGGGGGCCGTGGAGCGGCGGCAGGGGCGGGGGTCCGTGCCCGGCCGCCGCTCCACGAGAGGACGACGGCCGGGGAGGACGAAGGCCCGGCGGACCATCCGGCCGCCCGGCCCGGCGGACCGGCCGGGCGACCGGTCAGCCGAAGACGGCCAGGCTCTTCGCCTTGCCCTTGTGCTCCTCGACGAGCGCGAGGAAGCGGCCCTCGCGGTCGAACACGGCCACGGGACCGGCGCCCGCGTACTCGTCCGGCATCTCCAGCCGGACGCCGTTCAGCAGCAGCTGGGACCGCCTGGCGTCGACGTCCCAGCGGCGGAACGCCGCCGTCGCGGCCTCGGCGACCGGCATCACGGTCAGCTCCTGCTGGAGCTGGTCGAGCGTCTTCGCCGTGTCGAGCTTGTACGGGCCGACACGCGTCCGGCGCAGCGCGGTGAGGTGCCCGCCCACGCCGAGGCCGGCGCCCAGGTCGCGGGCGAGGGCGCGGATGTAGGTGCCGGAGGAGCAGACCACCGACACGATCAGGTCGAGCACGGGCGTGCCGTCCTCGGCGACGGCGTCCCGGACGTCGTACACCGTGAACGAGGAGACGGTCACGGGCCGGGCGGGGATCTCGAACTCCTCGCCCTCGCGCGCCCGCTTGTAGGACCGTACGCCGTTGATCTTGATGGCGCTGACCTTGGACGGCACCTGCATGATGTCGCCGCTCAGCCGGGCGATGCCGGCGTCGATGGCGTCCCGGGTCACCTTGGAGGCGTCGGTGGCGGAGGTGATGTCGCCCTCGGCGTCGTCGGTGAGGGTGTTCTGGCCCAGGCGGATGGTGCCCAGGTACTCCTTCTCGGTGAGCGCCAGGTGCCCGAGGAGCTTGGTGGCGCGCTCGATCCCGAGGACCAGGACGCCGGTCGCCATCGGGTCGAGGGTGCCGGCGTGGCCGACGCGGCGCGTCCGCGCGATCCCGCGCATCTTGGCGACCACGTCGTGCGAAGTGAAGCCCGACGGCTTGTCGACGATGACAAGGCCGTCGGGCGTGGTGTGCTTCTGGGTCATTCCGCGGCGTCGCCGTCCGTGTCGGTCTCGTCGTCGTCGGGCTTGCGGTAGGGGTCCGGGCCGGCGGCGTACGAGGCGCCCGTGGCCGCGTCGCGTACCTGCTGGTCGGACTGCCGGGCCCGGTCGAGGAGGTCCTCGATGGTCTTGGCGGTGTCCGGCAGGGCGTCGGCGACGAAGGTGAGGGTCGGCGTGAACTTCACCTGCGCCGCGCGGCCCACCTCGGACCGCAGGACGCCCTTGGCGCTCTCCAGGCCCGCGGCGGCGGCGGCCCGCTCCTCCTCGTCACCGTAGACCGTGTAGAAGACGGTCGCCTCCCGCAGGTCACCCGTGACCCGGGTGTCCGTGATGGTGACGTGCGAGCCGAGCCGCGGGTCCTTGATCCCGCGCTGAAGCTTCTGGGCCACCACCTCCCGGATGAGGTCCGCCAGCCTTTTCGCCCGCGCGTTGTCGGCCACTGGTCCGTCTCCCGTTCTTTCTTCTGCTTCGTGTTCTGTGGTCAGTCGTCGTCGCCGTGGAGGCGCCGTCGTACGGACAGCAACTCCACCTCGGGGCGCCCGGCGACCAGCCGTTCGCACCGGTCCAGTACGTCGGTGACGTGCGCCGTGTCGCCGGCGACCACGGCGAGGCCGATGACTGCCCGCCGGTGGAGGTCCATGTGGTCCACCTCGGCCGCGCTCACGGCGTACTTCCGCTGGAGTTCGGCGACGATCGGGCGGACGACGGAGCGTTTCTCCTTCAGCGAGTGGACGTCGCCGAGGAGGAGGTCGAAGGACAGAGTCCCCACGTACATGTGTGTAACCGGTTCACCCGCCGGTACGGGATCGATGACCCCGGATCCGTATGGCCGGGGACACCAAGAACCGTACAACGAAGCGGCCCGTGGGCTCGACGGATATTACGCTCCGTGGGCCGTGGACACGGGCCGCAAACGGCGTGCCGGCCGACGGGACCGAAGTCCCGTCGGCCGGCACGCACCGTGAGCGTTACGCCCGCGGCTTCTCGCGCATCTCGTACGTCGCGATGACGTCGTCGACCTTGATGTCGTTGAAGTTGCCGAGGTTGATACCGCCCTCGAACCCTTCGCGGATCTCGGTGACGTCGTCCTTGAAGCGACGAAGACCCTCGATGTTGAGGTTCTCCGCGACCACCTTGCCGTCGCGGATGAGGCGCGCCTTGGTGTTGCGCTTGACCTCGCCGGAACGGATGAGGACACCCGCGATGTTGCCCAGCTTGGACGACCTGAAGACCTCGCGGATCTCCGCCGTACCGAGCTGGACCTCCTCGAACTCCGGCTTGAGCATGCCCTTGAGGGCCGCCTCGATCTCCTCGATCGCCTGGTAGATGACCGAGTAGTACCGGACGTCCACACCCTCGCGCTCGGCCATCTGCGCCGCGCGGCCGGCCGCGCGGACGTTGAAGCCGATCACGATGGCGTCGGAGCCCATCGCCAGGTCGATGTCGGACTCCGTGACCGCACCGACGCCGCGGTGCAGGACCCGGATGTCGACCTCTTCGCCGACGTCCAGCTGGAGCAGGGAGGACTCGAGGGCCTCGACGGAACCGGACGCGTCACCCTTGATGATCAGGTTCAGCTGCTGGATCTCGCCGGCCTTGAGCACCTTGTCCAGGTCCTCCAGGGACACGCGGCGCGTGCGCTTCGCGAAGGCCGCGTTGCGCTCACGGGCAGCGCGCTTCTCCGCGATCTGGCGGGCCGTACGGTCCTCCTCGACCACGAGGAAGTTGTCACCGGCACCCGGGACGTTGGTCAGGCCCAGGACCTGGACCGGCGTCGACGGACCGGCCTCGGCGACGTTGTTGCCGTTGTCGTCGAGCATGGCGCGCACCCGGCCGTAGGCGTCGCCCACGACCATCGTGTCGCCGACCCGCAGCGTGCCTCGCTGGACGAGGACCGTCGCCACGGCACCACGGCCGCGGTCGAGACGGGACTCGATCGAGATGCCCTGCGCGTCCTGGCTCGGGTTGGCCCGAAGGTCGAGCGAGGCGTCGGCCGTGAGGACCACGGCCTCCAGCAGCGAGTCGATGTTCAGACCCTGCTTGGCGGAGATGTCGACGAACATCGTGTCGCCGCCGTACTCCTCGGCCACCAGACCGAACTCGGTCAGCTGACCGCGCACCTTGGTCGGGTCGGCGCCCTCGACGTCGATCTTGTTGACCGCGACGACGATCGGCACGTCGGCCGCCTTGGCGTGGTTGAGCGCCTCGACCGTCTGCGGCATGACGCCGTCGTTGGCCGCGACGACCAGGATCGCGATGTCGGTCGACTTCGCACCACGGGCACGCATGGCGGTGAACGCCTCGTGACCCGGGGTGTCGATGAAGGTGATCTTGCGCTCTTCGTCGTTGACCTCGGTCGAGACCTGGTAGGCACCGATGTGCTGGGTGATGCCGCCGGCCTCGCCCGCGATGACGTTCGTCTTGCGGATGGCGTCGAGCAGCCGGGTCTTACCGTGGTCGACGTGACCCATGACGGTCACGACCGGCGGACGGACGACCAGGTCGTCCTCGTCGCCCTCGTCCTCACCGAACTCGATGTCGAAGGACTCGAGCAGCTCGCGGTCCTCCTCCTCGGGGCTGACGATCTGAACCGTGTAGTTCATCTCGCCGGCGAGGAGTTCCAGGGTCTCGTCGGAGACGGACTGCGTGGCCGTGACCATCTCGCCGAGGTTCATCATGACCGCGACGAGCGACGCCGGGTTGGCGTTGATCTTCTCCGCGAAGTCCGTGAGCGACGCGCCGCGGGAGAGGCGGATGGCCTCGCCGTTGCCGCGCGGCAGCATCACGCCGCCGACGCTCGGGGCCTGCATGGCCTCGTACTCCTGGCGCCTCTGCCGCTTCGACTTGCGGCCACGACGCGCGGGACCGCCGGGACGGCCGAAGGCGCCCTGCGTGCCACCGCGGCCACCGGGACCACCGGGACGGCCACCGAAGCCGGGACGGCCACCGCCGCCACCGCCGGGACCACCCGGACGACCGGCGAAGCCACCGCCACCGCCACCACCGGGACCACCGGGACGACCGGCGAAACCGCCGCCGCCGCCACCGGGACGACCGGCGAAGCCGCCGCCGCCACCCGGGCGACCGCCGCCGCCACCGGGACGACCGCCGGCACCGGGACCGCGGCCGCCGGGGCCACCGCCGCCCGGACGCGGGCCGGCAGCGGGACGCTGCGGCATCATGCCGGGGTTGGGACGCGGACCGGCCGGGCCGGGACGCGGGCCGCCCTGCGGGCGGGGCATGCCGGCCGGCGACGGACGGGAACCGCCGGGAGACTGCGGACGCGGACCGCCGCCCTGGGCGCCGGGCGCCTGCGGACGGGGGCCGGCGCCGGGGGCACCGGGGCCACCGGGACGCGGACCGCCCTGCGGGCGCGGAGCCTGCGGGCGGGCCATGCCGGTGGAACCACCGGAGGTGAAGGGATTGTTACCCGGACGCGGACCGGCCGGACGGCCACCCGGACGCGGCGCGGAACCGCCGGGACGCGAGCCGCCCTGGGCGGCCGCGGGGCGCTGGCCCTGCTGGCCCTGACCGGGACCGCCGGGGCGGCCACCGGGCCTGGGGGCACCGGGACGAGCGCCCGGACGCTGGCCCTGGTTCTGGGGCTGACTCTGCGGCTGGCTCTGTGCTGCCGGAGCCTGCGGGGCCGGGGCCGGGGCCTGCGGGGCCGGGGCAGCCGGCGGAGCGGTGAACTCCGGGGCGGCCGGGGCCGGGCGCGGCGCGGGCTTGGGACCCGGCACGGGACGCGGGCCGGGGGCCGGCGCGGATGCCGAAGAGGCCGCCGGGGCGGCCGGCTGCTGGGCAGCGGGCGCCGTCGACGGCTTGGGGGCCGGCGGCCTCGGGCCAGCCGGACGTGCCGCCTGCGCCGGAGAGGGCGCGGCGGGCCTGGGGGCAGCCTTGCGCGGGGCGGGCTTCCCGGCGGACTTGCCGGAGCCACCGCCCTGGAAGGCGTCGGTCAGCTTGCGTACAACCGGCGCTTCGATGGTCGAAGACGCCGAACGGACGAATTCACCGAGTTCCTGGAGCTTGGCCATGACGGCCTTGCTCTCTACACCGAACTCCTTGGCGAGTTCGTATACCCGGACCTTAGCCACTTCGCTCCTTTGAGGTCCGGGTTGAAGCCGGACCGTCGCTAGTTCATGGGCGTACTCATCGCGTACTCATCGAGTGCTCATCGCAATCTCGACCTGCTTTCGACTCGCGAGGTACCAGGCCGCACGGTGTTCCGTACGGCATGTCTTACGGCGTTGCCTGCTTGGCAACTGTCGTCTGCTCGACGTATCGGCGCAACGCCTTTGTGTCGAGCGCTCCCGGGGCGCGCAGTGCCCGCGGGAACACCCGGCGGCGTACCGCCTGGTCGAGACAGACCAGGACGGGATGCACGTAGGCACCCCGGCCGGGCAGCGTACCGCGAGGATCGGGGACGCATGCGTCCCCGCTCTTCACGATCCGCAGGAGATCGTTCTTGGCCGCCCGCTCCCGACACCCCACACAGGTGCGTTCAGGGCATACTCGGTCGTGCGTCCGGCCAGACACAGCTAAGTCTACCTCCCCGTACCGACCTCACCCCTTCGGGGCAGCGATCGAACGGCTCTTGTCGTGATTCAAGCGACCTACGGCCTGGATCTATTCCCCGGAGCCACGGTCTCCCGCGGGTCCTACTCCCCGGCCTGCTCGATGTCGGGCCGGATGTCGATCCGCCAGCCGGTGAGGCGGGCGGCGAGGCGGGCGTTCTGGCCCTCCTTGCCGATCGCCAGCGACAGCTGGTAGTCCGGCACGGTCACCCGGGCGGAGCGGGCGCCCATGTCCACGACCTCCACCTTGTTCACCCGCGCGGGTGACAGGGCGTTCGCGACCATCTCCGCCGGGTCGTCCGACCAGTCGACGATGTCGATCTTCTCACCGTTCAGCTCGCCCATCACGTTGCGCACCCGGCCGCCCATGGGGCCGATGCAGGCGCCCTTGGCGTTCAGGCCCGAACGGGTGGACCGTACGGCGATCTTCGTGCGGTGACCGGCCTCACGGGCGATCGCGGCGATCTCCACCGAACCGTCGGCGATCTCCGGCACCTCCAGGGCGAAGAGCTTCTTCACCAGGTTGGGGTGCGTACGCGAAAGGGTCACGGAGGGACCGCGGACGCCCTTGGCGACCCGGACGACGTAGCTGCGCAGCCGCATGCCGTGCGGGTAGGTCTCGCCGGGCACCTGCTCCTGCACCGGCAGGATGGCCTCCAGCTTGCCGATGTCCACCAGCACGTTCTTCGGGTCGCGGCCCTGCTGGACGACACCGGTGACGATGTCGCCCTCCCGGCCGGCGTACTCGCCGAGCGTCGCGTCGTCCTCGGCGTCGCGCAGCCGCTGGAGGATCACCTGCTTGGCGGTGGACGCGGCGATCCGGCCGAAGCCGGACGGGGTGTCGTCGAACTCGCGGGACTCCTGGCCCTCTTCGAGGTCGTCGGGGTCCTCCTTCGCCCACACGGTCACGTGTCCGGTCTCCCGGTCGAGCTCCACGCGCGCGTGCCGGCGGCTTCCCTCGGTGCGGTGATACGCGATGAGGAGGGCCGACTCGATCGCCCCGACCAGCAGGTCGAAGGAGATCTCCTTCTCCCGCACCAAGCCCCGCAGGGCGCTCATGTCGATGTCCACGGCTACGCCTCCTCCTCTTCCTTCATGTCCTTCTCGGTGTTCTTGCTGTCCTTGCGGTTGAACTCGACCTGCACCCGGGCCCGGGCCACCTCCGGGAAGGCGAGCCTGCGGGCGGTGGCCTTGCGGCCCTTCACCCCGGGCACCTCGACGTCGACGCCCTCGTCGTCCACCCGCAGGATCCGCGCGACCAGTTCGTCACCCTCGGCCAGCTGGAACCGCACCAGCCGGTCGGTGGCGCGCACGAAGTGCCGGTGCTCGGTGAGGAGGCGCTCCGCGCCGGGGGTCCCGACCTCCAGGTCGTACGCGTCCTCGCCCATCGCGTTCGTCTCGTCGAGCTTCGCCGAGAGCGCACGGCTCACATCGGCGATCGCGTCCAGGTCCGCTCCGGTGTCGGAGTCCACGACCACACGCAGCACCCGCTTGCGCCCTACGGAGTCCACGGCGATCTCTTCGAGATCCAGCCCCTGGGAGGTGACGAGCGGTTCGAGCAGCTCTCGCAGCCTCTCGCTCTGGGTGGTGCTCATCCGGGTGACTCCTCGGCCGCGTGTGCTGTTGTGGGATGGGTCGCGTGTCTGGTCAAAGGGTATCGGGTCGCGGAAGGTGTTGCCGTCCACCCGAGGCCTCGCGGTGCCGGTGAGTGGCGCGGGACGGGTGCGCGGGTACGGTGATCACGGGCGGGCCGCCCGCCAGCCGTTTCTCCCTCCGCACGAGTTCTCCGAGGACGTCCGCCGTGCCGTACCCCCCACCGCCGCGCACCCCTTCGGGGCCGCGCAGAAGATCCCTGCTCGTCTCGGCCGGCGCCGCCGCCCTGCTGGCGGGCTGCTCGGCCGGACCGGACACGGGCGACGGTCCGTCGGCCGTCGCCGCGGCGCGCGCGCGTGCGGCCCGGGACAGCCGGGGGCTGCTGGAGCGCTACGACGCCGTGCTCGCCGCCCGTCCGGGGCTCGCGGACCGGCTGCGCCCGCTGCGGGCGCAGGTCGCGGCCCACGCGGCGGCCTTCGGGGACGGTACGGCGGCCACCGGCGCGATCGCCGGCACGGCCACGGCCACGGCGTCGTCCTCCCCCGCTCCCGTGCCCGGCACCGACAAGGAGGCCCTCGCCGCCCTCGCCGCCGCCGAGCGGGCCCTCGCCGACCGGCGGGGCAGGGAACTGCTGGACGTACCCGGCGAGCTGGCGCGGCTGCTGGCGTCGGTCGCGGCGGCCGGGGCCGCGCACGCGTACCTGCTGACGGAGGGGGCCAGGTGAGCGACGTCACCGAGCAGGCCGAGCTGACGGCGCTCCAGGCGGCGCTGGCGGCGGAACACGCGGCGGTGTACGGCTACGGCGTCGTCGGCGGCCGGGTCGGCGAGCAGCGCCGGTCCGAGGCGCGGGCGGCGTACGACGCCCACCGGGCGCGCCGGGACACGCTGGTGCGCGCGGTGCGGGACCTGGGCGGCGCGCCGGTCGCCGCGAGCGCCGCGTACGCGCTGCCGTTCCCGGTCCGGGACGGAGGGTCGGCGGTACGGCTGGCGGCCCGGCTGGAGGAGCGGGTGGCCGCGGTCTACTCGGACCTGGTGCGGGCGGCGAGCGGCGCGCGGCGGGCCGACGCCGCCGGGGCGCTGCGGGAGGCCGCGGTGCGGGCGGTCCGCTGGAGCGGGGAGAGCGTAGCCTTCCCTGGGCTCGCCGAGCGGTCCGCCGGGCAGGCGGGTGCGGCCGGTACGACCCCGTCGGCACCGGCGTCCCGGTAGGCGCTCGGCAAGGGGCCGGACAGGACGGGACCGGACAGGAAGGGAACGACTCGCGCATGGCTTTCGAACCGCCGCAGCGCCTGGTGCGGGCGCTCGGTGAGACGGCACCGGCCGGTGACGACTGGCTGGCGCGGCTGCCCGCGGTGGCCGAGCGGGCCGTGGCCCGGCGCGAGTTGACCGTCGAGCGGGTCCAGGTGCCGGGCGGGCGCAGCAGCCTGGTCGTGCTGGTACGGCGGGCGGACGGCACACCGGCCGTGCTGAAGCTGGCCCCGCCGCGGGCCCGCCCGGGCAGCGAGCGGGTGGCGCTGGCGCACTGGGCCGGGCTGGGCGCCGTACAGCTGCTGGACGCGGAGCCGGACGAGGGGGTGCTGCTGCTGGAGCGGCTGCACCCGGATGTGTCGGTGCGGTCGCTGCCGGAGGCGAAGGCGCTGCTGGAGGCGGCGGGGACGCTGCGCAGGCTGTGGGTGGAGCCGCCGGCCGGGCATGTCTTCGAGACCGTGGCGGAGCGCACCGGCCGGCAGGCGGCGGCGATGCGGGCGGGCGCCGGGGCCGACGCGGAGGCGGCGGCGCTGGTCGACGCGGCGCTGGCGGCCCGCGAGGAGCTGCTGGCCGCGCCGCCCGGGCAGCTGCTGCTGCACGGCACGTTCCGGCAGAGCAAGGTGCTCGCCGGGGAGCGGACGCCGTGGCTCGCGGTGGGCCCGGACCCGGTGGTCGGTGAGAGCGCCTTCGATCTGGCCCGGCTGGTGCGGGACCGGGTGGAGGACCTGATCGCGGCGCCGTCCGGACCGGCCGTCACCCGGCGCCGTATCAAGCGGCTCGCGGAGTCGCTGGAGGTGGACCAGGAGCGGCTGCGCGGCTGGACGCTGTTCCGGGCGGTGGAGTCGGGGATCCGGGCCCGGCGGGTCGGCCGCGAGAAGGACGCGGAACTGCTGCTGGAGTTCGCGGGCTGGCTGTGAAGCCTGCCCCCGGAGGGGTCGGCCCGCTACCGTTCGCCGCGCCCGCCGTCCGGCCACGGCCACGGCCACGGCAGGATCCGGAGGGCGCCGGGCTTCTCCGCCGGGGCGGGCAGGCGGCCCCGCGCGGGCCCCGGTGCGTGCCGCCGCGAGGCGGAGGGAGAGCCGGCGCGGGGGGCGGGCCCAGGTCGTGTCGTCGAACTCCCGCCGTTCGCCCGGAGGGCGGGCTCCGCGGCGTCAGGTGCGTGCTCTCGGCGTGCCGGGTCCCGACTCTCGTACCGGACGTACTCGGGTCGGCGTCGTGGAGCAGGCGGGAGTCCGACGACACCGTCTAGAGCCGGCCGGTGTCCGGGCTCAGGTGGCGCCGGTAGTGGACGCCGGGGCGGCCGGCGACGGTGATGTTCCCCGTCACGGTGAAGCCGTTGCGCTCCAGGACGGTCCGGGAGGCCGTGTGGTCGGCGGTGGTGCGCGCGGTGAGGGCGGACAGCCCGTACGCCGCGCGGGCCAGGCCGCAGATCTCGCCGACCATCGCGGTGGCCAGTCCGCGGCCCGCGGCGTGCTCGCCGATCCGGTAGCCGAGTTCGGCGCTCCCCGCGGCGACGTCCATCAGGTTGACGCGGCCGACGATCTCGCCCCGGTCGTCGAGGACGACGTGGAAGTGGCAGACGCCGGCCGCCTGTTCGGCGAGGAGTGCGCGGTGGCGGGCGGCGAACCCGGTGAAGTACGCCTCGCCGCGGTCGGACACTGTCCGGGCGAAGTACGCCCGGTTGGCGCGTTCGAAGGCCAGCAGGGCGGCCTCGTGGCCGGGCCGCAGTCGCTCGAGTGTCGGCATGCGGGCCAGCGTAGACAGCGGTCGGCGTCCGGTCGAAGCGGTTTTCCGGGGGCGCACCGGCGGGAGTCCGGGGGCGGCCGTCGGCCCGCGGACTCCCGTGGGTGCGCTCTACTGCGCGGTCAGGCGGGCGATCGCGTCCTCGACCGTCAGCTCCTCGCGCTCACCGGTCCTGCGGTCCTTCAGTTCCAGGACGCCCTCGCCGGAGCGGCGGCCGGCCACCAGGATCTGCGGGACGCCGATCAGCTCGGCGTCGGTGAACTTCACGCCCGGGGAGACCCCGGCCCGGTCGTCCACCAGGACGCGGACGCCCGCGGCGGCCAGCTTCCCGGCGACGTCGAGGGCCAGCTCGGTCTGGAGGGCCTTGCCGGCGGCGACGACGTGCACGTCGGCCGGGGCGACCTCCTTGGTCCACACCAGGCCGTGCTCGTCGGCGGTCTGCTCGGCGAGCGCGGCGACGGCGCGGGAGACGCCGATGCCGTAGGAGCCCATGGTGACGCGGACGGGCTTGCCGTTCTGGCCGAGGACGTCCAGCTTGAGGGCGTCGGTGTACTTGCGGCCCAGCTGGAAGATGTGTCCGATCTCGATGGCGCGGTCCAGCTTCAGGCCGGTGCCGCACTTCGGGCAGGGATCGCCGTCCTGGACGACGACGACGTCCACGTACGCGTCGACCTCGAAGTCACGGCCGGCGACGACGTTCCGGGCGTGCGTGTGCTCCTTGTTGGCGCCGGTGATCCAGGCGGTGCCGGGGGCCACGCGGGGGTCGGCGATGTACGTCACCTTCTCGCCGAGGCCCTGCGGTCCGACGTAGCCGCGCACCAGGTCGGGGCGGCCGGCGAAGTCCGCCTCGGTGACCATCTCGACGGAGGCCGGGGCGAAGTGCGCCTCGACCTTGTCCAGGTCGACCTCGCGGTCCCCGGGCACGCCGACGGCGACGATCTCGCCGTCCACCTTGACCAGCAGGTTCTTCAGCGTGGCGGAGGCCGGGACGCCGAGGGAGGCGGCGAGGGTCTCGATGGTCGGGGTGTCGGGGGTGGGAATCTCCTCGAGCGCGGGCACGGCGGAGCCGTCGACCGGCTTCAGCTCGTAGGTGATCGCCTCGGTGTTGGCGGCGAAGTCGCAGTTCGGGCAGTCCGCGAAGGTGTCCTCGCCGGCCTCGGCGGGAGCGAGGAACTCCTCGGACTTCGAGCCGCCCATCGCGCCGGCGGTGGCGGCGCAGATGCGGTAGTCGAGGCCGAGGCGCTCGAAGACGCGCTGGTAGGCCTGGCGGTGCAGGGCGTAGGACTTGGCGAGGCCCTCGTCCTCGGTGTCGAAGGAGTACGAGTCCTTCATGAGGAACTCACGGCCGCGCAGGATGCCGGCGCGGGGGCGGGCCTCGTCGCGGAACTTGGTCTGGATCTGGTAGAGGATCACCGGCAGGTCCTTGTAGGACGTGCACTGGTCCTTGACGAGGAGGGTGAAGATCTCCTCGTGGGTGGGGCCGAGGAGGTAGTCGCCGCCCTTGCGGTCCTTGAGCCGGAACAGCTCCTGGCCGTACTCCTCCCAGCGGCCGGTCGCCTCGTAGGGCTCGCGGGGCAGCAGGGCGGGCAGCGAGACCTCCTGGGCGCCGATGGCGTCCATCTCCTCGCGCACGATCCGCTCCACGTTGGCGAGGACCTTCTTGCCGAGGGGCAGCCAGCTCCAGATGCCGGCGGCCGTGCGGCGGACGTAGCCGGCGCGGACGAGGAGCTTGTGGCTGAGGACCTCGGCGTCCGCCGGGTCGTCGCGCAGCGTCTTCACCATCAACTGGGACATGCGCTGGACCGGTGCGTTGGCCATGGTTCTCGTACTCCTGCCGGATGGGGGTCCCCCACTCGGGCGGGGCCGGGAGTGGGGAAGGGTGCTGGCACAGGAGGTTAGCCGGGCCGCCTGTGCCGGTGGAAATCGGTTAACGCCGGCGCAGGGGCAGGGGGGCGCCCATGACGGCGTACGGTCTCGTCGCGCTCGGGAAGTGGACCTGGCGGGCCAGGTCGGTGTAGCCGAGGGAGTGGTAGAGGCCGCGGGCGGGGCTGTCGGTGTCGATCGCGGAGAGGATCGAGCGGGGTTGCGCGGCGCTGTCAGTGATCGTGGTGATCAGCTGGCGGCCGATGCCGTGGTTCTGGTGGTCGGGGTGGACGTGGAGCTCGGTGATGACGAAGGAGTCGTCCAGCCAGGCCTGGTTGCCGTTGGCGCGCAGGTAGGGCTCCACGACGGTGGACCACCAGTGGATGCGGCTGTTGGGCATGCCGTACACGAATCCGACGAGCAGACCGCCGGCTCTCGCGCCGTAGGCCCGGGCGCCCTCGTACTGCATGTGGCGCAGGACGATCTGGCGGCGTACGGCGACCTCGTCGGGGCCCAGCCCGAAGGCGAGGGCCTGGACCGCCAGGGCCTCGTCGACGTGGGCTGTGAGGTCCAGGGTGCCGATCACGGGGTCCATGCGGGGAGCGTACAGGGGGTTCAGAACAGCACACTCATGAAGGCGCCGACCTCGTGGAAGCCCACGCGGTGGTACGTCCGGCGGGCCGCGGTGTTGTAGTCGTTCACGTAGAGACTGGCGACGGGGGCGATGTCGGCCAGGGCGTAGCGCAGGACCGCCGCCATGCCGGGGGCGGCCAGGTTCCTGCCCCGGTACTCGGGTGCCACCCAGACGCCCTGGATCTGGCAGGCGTGGTGGGTGGCCGCGCCGATCTCCGCCTTGAACACGACCCGCCCGCTGCCGTCGACGCGGGCGAAGGAGCGGCCGGCGCCGACCAGCTCGGCCACGCGTGCCTGGTAGAGCAGGCCGCCGTCGCCGGCCATCGGGGAGACGCCGACCTCCTCGGTGAACATCGCCACGCACGCCGGCATGATCGTCTCCATCTCGTCCTTGCGGACGCGGCGGACGTGCGGGTCGGGGGCGACGGAGGCCGGCATGCGGTCGGTGACCATCAGCGGCTGGTGGGCGCGGACCTCGCGGGCCGGGCCCCAGTGCGGCTCCAGCAGCCGCCACAGCTCGGCGGTGGCGTCGGCGGGGCCGACGATGGAGGAGCAGCGGCGGCCGGCCCGCCGGGCGCGGTCGGCGAAGGCGCGGACGGCGCGGGGGGTGGCGCAGAGGGGGACGAGGTTGGCGCCCGCGTAGCACAGGGACGTGAGCATGCCGTCCTCGTACCAGCCCCACATCTCGCCGCCGAGGCGCCAGGGGTCGAGGCCGGCGACCTGGACCCGGGAGGCCACGAAGGCGTTGGCGACCGGCTCGCGGTCGAGGACGGCGAGCGCGGCGTCCAGGTCGCTCGGTTCGAGCACCCGTGAGGTGGTCTGGGTCAACACGTGCGGGGCCTCACCCTGGCTGGGTTCTGCTGATCTCCGCACTATAGCCGCGCCGCTTGTGCGGTGCGGCTCCCGGCCGGTGGCCCGCGGCCGGCCGGTATCAGCCCGTCACGGACACCGACGGTTCGCCGGAGGCGGTGCCGTCGGCCTCCATCTCGGCGGCCAGCTTCATGGCCTCCTCGATGAGGGTTTCCACGATCTTGGACTCGGGGACGGTCTTGATGACCTCGCCCTTGACGAAGATCTGGCCCTTGCCGTTGCCGGAGGCGACGCCGAGGTCGGCCTCGCGGGCCTCGCCGGGGCCGTTGACGACGCAGCCCATGACGGCGACGCGCAGCGGGACCTCCATGCCGGTGAGGCCGGCGGTGACCTCTTCGGCGAGCTTGTACACATCGACCTGGGCGCGGCCGCAGGACGGGCAGGAGACGATCTCCAGGCCGCGCTGGCGCAGGTTCAGCGACTCCAGGATCTGGATGCCGACCTTGACCTCCTCGACGGGCGGCGCTGAGAGGGAGACGCGGATGGTGTCGCCGATGCCCTGGGAGAGGAGGGCACCGAAGGCCACGGCCGACTTGATGGTGCCCTGGAAGGCGGGGCCGGCCTCGGTGACGCCGAGGTGGAGGGGGTAGTCGCACTGCTCGGCGAGCTGGCGGTACGCCTCGATCATGACGACCGGGTCGTTGTGCTTGACGGAGATCTTGATGTCGCGGAAGCCGTGCTCCTCGAAGAGGGACGCCTCCCACAGGGCCGACTCGACCAGGGCCTCGGGGGTCGCCTTGCCGTACTTCTGGAGCAGGCGGCGGTCGAGGGAGCCGGCGTTGACCCCGATGCGGATCGGGGTGCCGTGCTCCGTGGCGGCCTTGGCGATCTCCTTGACCTTGTCGTCGAACTGCTTGATGTTGCCCGGGTTGACGCGGACGGCGGCGCAGCCCGCCTCGATGGCGGCGAAGACGTACTTGGGCTGGAAGTGGATGTCCGCGATGACCGGGATCTGCGACTTGCGGGCGATGGTCGCGAGGGCGTCGGCGTCGTCCTGGGTGGGGCAGGCGACGCGGACGATCTGGCAGCCGGACGCGGTCAGTTCGGCGATCTGCTGGAGGGTGGCGCCGATGTCGGACGTACGCGTCGTGGTCATCGACTGG
Organism: Streptomyces sp. NPDC006309; assembly: GCF_040613095.1. NCBI lineage: Bacteria > Bacillati > Actinomycetota > Actinomycetes > Kitasatosporales > Streptomycetaceae > Streptomyces > Streptomyces sp. NPDC006309. Next base: position 56,423 of record NZ_JBEXRO010000014.1, read on the forward strand.
ACCGATACGGGTGCGTCTCCGCCGACCGCCACGCTTCCGACCTGGATCTGCCGGCTCCTGCGGCGTTCGGCGAGCTTGGTCGGAACGGACGGCATGCCGAGAGAAATCGCAGTCATCTGCTGTGCAACCCCAAGTCGTGGATCAAGGTCCGGTCCCGTGAACCGCGGGTCCCGGGCTTCGAGATTACGGCACCGGCCCGGGCGCGGGCACATCCCACCCGGCAATGGCACCCGTTCGGGGCGGCCCGGGAACGGTCGTGTCCCGGGCCGCCCCCGAAGGCCGCCCGGCTAGGTGATCTTCACCGGGTTGACCACGTCGGCGATGAGGACCAGGACGGTGAAGCAGACGAAGATCCCGGCCACCACGTACGCCACCGGCATCAGCTTGGCGACGTCGAACGGGCCGGGGTCGGGCCGGCGCAGCACCCGGGCCAGGTTGCGCCGCAGCGACTCCCACAGGGCGCCCGCGATGTGCCCGCCGTCGAGCGGGAGCAGCGGGAGCATGTTGAACAGGAACAGGGAGAGGTTGAAGCCGGCGAGCACGAACACGAACATGGCCAGCTGCTGCGAGGCGGGGATGTCCAGGGTGGCGATCTCGCCGGTGACCCGGGCCGCGCCGACGATGCCCATCGGGGAGTCCGGTTCGCGCGGGCCGTCGCCGAAGGCCGCGTCCCACAGGGCCGGGATCTTGCCGGGCAGGGCGACGAGGGAGTCGACGGCGTCGCCGACCCGGTCGCCCATCCAGGTCACGGACTCGCCGAAGTCCTGCTTGACGACGCCGGTCGCGGAGCCGAAGCCGAGGAAGCCGGCCTTGACGTAGCCGTCGACGTAGTTGCCGGCGGCGTCCTTCCTGGCGACCCGGTTCTCGGTGATCTTCGCGTGCAGGGTCAGGCGCTGCCCCTTGCGGTCGACGACGATCGCGACGTCCTTGCCGGCGCTGTCCCGGATGAGGTCCGAGAGCGTGTTCCAGTCCTTGGTGGGCACGCCGCCGAAGGAGATGATCCTGTCGCCCGCCTTCATGCCGGCCCGCGCCGCCGGGGACTCGGGGTCGGACTTCTTGCAGGTGTCGCGGTGCTGGCTCTGTTCGATGACGCAGGCCGAGACGGAGGCGACGGTGGTGGTCTGCTGCTGGATGCCGAAGCCCATCAGCACCGTGAGGAACAGGGCGATCGCGAGCACCAGGTTCATGAAGGGGCCCGCGAACATGACGATGACGCGCTTCCACGGCCTGCGCGTGTAGAACATGCGCGTCTCGTCACCCGGCTGGAGTTCCTCGAAGGCCGCCGAGCGGGCGTCCTCGATCATGCCCCGCCACGGCGAGGTGGAGCGGGCGGAGACCCGGCCCTGGCCGTCGGGCGGGAACATGCCGATCATGCGGATGTAGCCGCCGAGCGGGACGGCCTTGATGCCGTACTCGGTGTCGCCCTTCTTGCGCGACCAGATGGTGGGGCCGAACCCCACCATGTACTGCGGGACGCGGATGCCGAAGAGCTTGGCCGTGGACAGGTGCCCCAGCTCGTGCCAGGCGATCGAGACGAGCAGGCCGACGGCGAAGACCACTATGCCGAGGATGAACATCAAGGTCGTCATGCACGCGCCTCCGCGGTCGCCGTCGTGGCTGTGAGTTCGCGGGCCCGGGCCCGCGCCCAGGTCTCCGCTTCGAGGACGTCCGACACGGTGAGCGAGGTTCCCGCGAGCGGGGTGCCGTGCTCCTCGACCACCCGCGTCACGGTCTCCATGATGCCGTTGAAGGGCAGCGCGCCGTCCAGGAAGGCGGCGACGCACTCCTCGTTGGCGGCATTGAACACCGCCGGGGCGGTGCCCGCGAGCCGCCCCACGTGCCGGGCGAGGTCCACCGAGGGGAAGGCCTCGTTGTCCAGGGGGAAGAACTCCCAGGTGGAGGCCTCGCTCCAGGAGAAGGCGGGGGCCGCGTCGGGAACGCGTTCGGGCCAGCCCAGGCCGATGGCGATCGGCCCGCGCATGTCGGGGGGCGTCGCCTGGGCGATCGTGGATCCATCGGTGAACTCGACCATCGAGTGGACATACGACTGCGGGTGCACGACGACCTCAATGCGGTCGAAGGAAATGTCGTACAGCAGGTGCGCCTCGATGACCTCCAGCCCCTTGTTGACGAGGGTCGCGGAGTTGACCGTGATCACCGGGCCCATCGCCCAGGTGGGGTGGGCGAGGGCGTCCGCCACGGTGACGTGCGCCAGGTCCGCCCTGCTCCGGCCGCGGAAGGGGCCGCCGGACGCGGTGACGACGAGCTTGCGGACGTCGGCGCGGGTGCCGGCGGCGAGGGCCTGGAAGAGGGCCGCGTGCTCGGAGTCGACCGGGATGATCTGGCCCGGCTCGGCGAGCGCCCTGACCAGCGGGCCGCCGACGATCAGCGACTCCTTGTTGGCGAGCGCCAGGGTGCGGCCCGCCTCCAGGGCGGCGAGGGTGGGGGCGAGGCCGATGGAGCCGGTGATGCCGTTCAGCACGGTGTGGCAGTCGGAGGCGGCGAGCAGGGTGGCCGCGTCGGCACCGGCGAGGATCTCGGGCAGCGGCTCCGCGGCGCCGTACTCGGCGGCGAGCGCCTCGCGCAGCGCGGGTACGACGTCCTCGCGGGCGACCGCCACGGTCCGTACCCGCAGCCGGTGCGCCTGCTCGGCGAGGAGGGCGATCCGGCCGCCGTTCGCGGACAGGCCGGTGACCCGGAAGCGGTCGGGGTTGCGCAGCACGAGGTCGATGGCCTGGGTGCCGATGGATCCGGTGGAACCGAGGATCACCACGTCCTTGGGGCCGTCCCCGGTGACGGGGTCGTACACGAGGTGCGGGTCGGCGAGGGGCGCCGGATGGGCGGGACTGTCGGTCATCCCCCCATTGTGGCCGCAAGCCGAGCCGCGCCGGGCAGGGCGTCCCTCGCACGGGTGTCACGGCGGCCCGCGCGGCCGGCGGGAGGGGGTTCTCCGAAAGTGAAGTCCTGGTGAAGATCGTGTGATAACACTTCAGTTCACACTGTTTCGCGGACGACATCCTGGGGGGATCTCCATGCGTACTGCGCACCTGCGCGCCGCCCTGCCCGCCTTCGCCGGGGCCGCCGTGCTCACCGGCACCCTGCTCAGCACCCCGGCCGAGGCCGCCGGGGGCGTGCGGATCCATCACGTCTGGTTCGACAGCCCGGGCTCGGACAACCGCTCCAACAAGAGCCTGAACGCCGAGTGGGTGCAGCTGAAGAACACCAGCGGATCCGCGGTCTCCCTCAAGGGCTGGGTCCTGAAGGACGCCTCGAACCACAGGTACGTCTTCCCGAGCGTCAGAATCGGCGCCGGGAAGTACCTGAAGGTCCACACGGGCAGCGGCTCGGACACCGCGTCGGACAAGTACCAGGACCGCCGCGCCTACGTCTGGAACAACGACAAGGACACGGCCACGCTGACCAGGGCGAGCGGCACCAGGGTCGACTCCTGCTCCTGGACGACGCGGGACCCGAGCGACACGTACTGCTAGCTGCCGTACGGCCTCCGCATGCTCTCGTGACGGCTCTCGCCCGGACTGGCGTCGGCGATCCACGGGCCGTCACCCGAGGGGTCGAGGATGCCCTCCTCCAGCCACTCGTACGCTCCGCCGAGGACCTGCTTGACCACCTTGCGGTCCAGGTCGTCGGTGTTGGTCCACAGCCGGGTGAAGAGTTCGTCCACCCGGATGCGGGCCTGGCGGCAGAAGGCGTCGGCGAGCTGGTAGGCCTCGCGGCCGTGCTCGCCCCGCGTGCGCAGCCGCTCGGCCCGGACACAGGCCGCGCTCATCGCGAACAGCTCCGCGCCGATGTCCACGATCCGGCCGAGGAAGCCCTGCTTGGTCTCCATCCGGCCCTGCCAGCGCGCCATGGCGTAGAAGGTGGAGCGGGCCAGTTTGCGGGCCGTGCGCTCGACGTACCTCAGGTGCCCGGAGAGGTCGATGCCGTGCCGGAAGTCGCCGTACGACGTGGGCAGTTGGCCGGGGCCGGCGACCAGTTTCGGCAGCCACCCGGCGTAGAAGACGCCCGCGCTCGCGCCCGCCCTCGCCTTGGCGGACAGGGACTTGTCGGGGTCGATGAGGTCACCGGCGACCGAGAGGTGCGCGTCGACGGCCTCCCTCGCGATCAGCAGGTGCATGATCTCCGTCGAGCCCTCGAAGATGCGGTTGATGCGCAGGTCGCGCAGGATCTGCTCGGCCGGGACGGCGCGCTCGCCCCGCGCGCGCAGCGACTCGGCCGTCTCGTAGCCCCGGCCGCCGCGGATCTGGACCAGTTCGTCGGCCATCGTCCAGGCCATCTCGGAGCCGTAGAGCTTGGCGAGGGCGGCCTCGATGCGGATGTCGTTGCGGTCCTCGTCGGCCATCTGCGACGACAGGTCGAGGACGGCTTCGAGGGCGAACGTGGTGGCCGCGATGAAGCTGATCTTGGAGCCGACGGCTTCGTGCAGCGCGACCGGCTTGCCCCACTGCTCGCGCTCCGCCGCCCATTGCCGGGCGATCTTCAGGCACCACTTCCCGGCGCCCGCGCACATGGCGGGCAGCGAGAGCCGGCCGGTGTTGAGGGTGGTGAGGGCGATCTTGAGTCCCGCGCCCTCGGGGCCGATGCGGTGGGCGGCGGGGACTCGGACCCGGTGGAAGCGGGTGACGCCGTTCTCGATGCCGCGCAGACCCATGAAGGCGTTGCGGTTCTCCACGGTGATGCCCTCGGACGCGGCCTCCACGACGAACGCGGTGATGCCGCCCTTGTGGCCCTCGGACCTCGGCACGCGCGCCATGACCACGAGCAGGTCGGCGACCACCCCGTTGGTGGTCCACAGCTTCACCCCGTCGAGGACGTAGTCGTCGCCGTCCGGCACGGCCGTGGTGGCGAGCCGGGCCGGGTCCGAGCCGACGTCCGGCTCGGTGAGCAGGAAGGCGGAGATGTCGGTGCGCGCGCAGCGGGGCAGGAAGGCGTCCTTCTGCTCCTGGGTGCCGAACATCTTCACCGGCTGGGGTACGCCGATCGACTGGTGGGCGGAGAGGAGCGCGCCGACGGCGGGGCTGACGGAGCCGACCAGGGCGAGGGCCTTGTTGTAGTAGAGCTGGCTGAGGCCGAGACCGCCGTAGCGGGAGTCGATCTTCATGCCGAGGGCGCCGAGTTCCTTCAGGCCGGCCACGACCTCGTCGGGGATGCGGGCCTCGCGCTCGATGCGGGCGGGGTCGATGCCCGACTCGCAGAAGGCGCGCAGCTTCGCCAGGAACTCCTCGCCGCGCCGCACGGACTCGTCGGCGGGGAGCGGGTGGGGGTGGATGAGGTCGAGCCGGAAGCGTCCGAGGAAGAGTTCCTTGGCGAAGCTGGGCTTGCGCCAGTCCTGTTCCCGGGCGGCCTCCGCCACCTGTCGGGCCTCGCGCTCGGTGACGGTGGTGCGTGGGGTGGAGGGGGCGGACATGGAGGCTCACCTCGCCGCGAAAAGGGATGAGGGGGATGGTTCACGACCGATCGGTGCTACTGGATCGTTGGTACCCGAAACGCACCGGCCCCACCACCCCTCGCGCGTCCGAACGGCCGAAAGGCCCGCCGATGGCCACGGGGGGTGGGGCGGGGAAACTACGGGAGACTACGGGGGGCAGCCGGAAGGCCTCCGGAAAGTTGTCGAAGCGCTTCGACTGCCTCTGGACACCCCACCCCGGCTGGAGCTAGTGTCCTTCTCATCCTCACTCGTCGTATCGGCAGCGCGCGCTGTCGAAGCGCTTCACCAGGTTGGGAGAGCTGGATGGTCACCCTCGCCGAGGTCGCCCAGCACGCCGGAGTATCGGCGAGCACGGTGAGCTATGTCCTCAGCGGCAAGCGGTCCATCTCCACCACCACCCGGCATCGGGTCGAGCAGAGCATCCGGGAACTGGGGTACCACCCGAACGCGGGCGCCCGCGCCCTGGCGAGCAGCCGTTCCAACATCATCGCCCTGATGATCCCGCTGCGCACCGACATGTACGTGCCGGTGATGATGGAGATCGCCATCGCGGTGGCCACCACGGCCCGCACCCACGGGTACGACGTCCTGCTGCTCACCGGTGAGGAGGGGCCCGACGCGGTGCGCCGGGTGACCGGCAGCGGGCTCGCCGACGCCATGATCCTGATGGACGTGGAGCTGGACGACGAGCGGCTGCCGCTGCTGCGGGGAACCGACCAGCCGTCGGTGCTGATCGGTCTGCCCGCCGACACCACCGGTCTGACCTGCGTGGACCTCGACTGGAGCGCGACGGGCGCGCTCTGTGTGGAGCACCTGGCCGGGCTCGGCCACTGTGACATCGCAGTCATCGGCGAGGCCCCGGCGGTCTACGAACGGCACACCGGCTTCGCCGAGCGCACGCTCGACGGGCTGCGCTCCCGGGCCCGGGAGACGGGGATGCGCGTACTGCACCGGCCCTGCGAGGGCGGCTACGACGCGATGGCCCTCACACTGGCCCGGATCTTCGACGAGCGGCCGCGGACGACCGGGTTCGTGGTGCAGAACGAGTCGGCGGTGGAACCGCTGCTCGCGCTGCTGCGCCAGCAGGGCCGGGCCGTGCCCGAGGACGTGTCCGTGGTCGCGGTCTGCCCGGAACAGGTCGCCGTCCAGGCCTCGGTGCGGCTGACCTCGGTCGCCGTGCCCGCCCAGGAGCTGGGCCGGCACGCCGTGGAACACCTGGTCGCCAAGCTGGAGGGGCGGGGCGGCGACGAGGTCGAGCTGCTCGCGCCCGAGCTGACGGTACGGGCGAGTTCGGGACCGGCGCCCGCGGTGTCCTGACCCACCGGGTCCTGACCCACCGGGTCCCGGCCGACCGTCCCCGACCGTGTCCGGACCCGCCGAGTCCGACCCAACCCCTTGTGCCCGACGAGTCCTGACTCCGGCCCACCGTCTTCTGCCCGACCGAGTCCTGACCCGCCGAGTCCGACCCACCGCCTTGTGCCCGACCGAGTCCTGACCCGCCGAGTCCGGCCCACCGTCTTCTGCCCCGCTGTCCCGACCCACCGCGTCCCCGCCCGCCGACTTCCCGCCTACCGCTCCCCGGCCCGCCGTCTCCTCCCGGCGTGTCCCGACCCACCGTTTTCCGGCCCGCCGTCGTCCGCCCCACCGGGGCCCGGTCCACCGCCCCGCCGGCGGTACGTCCGGGTGCGCCGGGTCCGCTTCCCCCCGCGCCGGCGGGACGCGCCCGCCTGTCCCGTACCTGTCCGCACGCCTCTCCTCGGGAGCCGCCGTGAACCAGCCTGCCGTCGCGCAGAGCGCGATCAGCCTCGCCCAGTCCTCCCCCACCGTCGGCACGCTCCGGGAACGGGACGGGGCGCTGGAGTGGAGCGGCCGTCAGGAGACGGTGCGGATCGAGCCGTGGGGTCCGGACGCGGTCCGGGTGCGGGCCCGGCTCGGCGGTCCGGTGCTCCAGGGGCTGCCCGGGGCGCTTCTCGAACCGCCGCCCGCCCGGGACGGCACGGTCGTCACCGGTGACGGCGTGGGACGGCTGACCGTCGGCGCCCTCACCGTCGAGGTGTCCGCCGAGGGCCTGATCCGTTTCCTGCGCACCGACGACCGTACCGAGCTGCTCGCCGAGGAGCGCGCCCACTTCTGGTGGCCGGGCCCCCGCCTGTACACGCCGGCCGGCAACGGCCACCACCGGCTGGAGCAGCGGTTCGCCGCCTACGAGGGCGAGAAGCTGTACGGCCTGGGCCAGCACCAGCACGGCCGCCTCGACCAGAAGGGCCTGGTGCTGGACCTGGTGCAGCGCAACGCCGAGGTCAGCGTGCCGGTGCTGGTCTCCAGCCGTGGCTACACCCTGCTGTGGAACAACCCGGCGATCGGCCGGGTGGAGCTGGCAGGCAACGGCACCCGGTGGGTGGCGGACTCCGCCCGGCAGATCGACTACTGGATCACGGCGGGCACGCCGGCCGACGGACAGCGCGCCTACACCGCGGTGACCGGGCGTTCGCCGATGCTGCCCGAGTGGGCGGCGGGCTTCTGGCAGTGCAAACTGCGCTACCGCACACAGGACGAACTCCTCGCCGTGGCCCGGGAGTACAAGCGCCGTGGGCTGCCCCTCGCGGCGATCGTCTGCGACTTCTTCCACTGGACGCACCTGGGCGAGTGGAAGTTCGACCCGAAGGAGTGGCCCGACCCGGCGGCGATGGTGCGGGAGCTGGACGAACTCGGCGTCAAGCTGGTCGTCTCCGTCTGGCCGTCGGTGTCCCCGCTGTCGGAGAACCACCAGCTGATGGAGCAGCGCGGCCACTTCATCGGCACGCAGTACGGGCCGCTCGCGCACGCCGACTGGCCGGACAAGGGCGTCGACTCCACCGTCCAGGTCGCGTTCTACGACGCCACGAATCCCGGGGCCCGGGAGTTCGTGTGGTCGCGCGTCCGTGACAACTACCTGATCCCGTACGGCATCACCGCCTTCTGGCTGGACGCGTGCGAGCCCGAGCTGAAGCCCGGCTTCCAGGAGAATCTGCGGTACTGGGCGGGCCCGGGTCTGGAGGTCGGCAACCTCTATCCGGCCGAGAACGCCCGCACCTTCCACGAGGGCCTGCGCGCGACCGGCGAGCAGGAGGTCATCACCCTCAACCGCTCGGCGTGGGCGGGCAGTCAGCGCTACGGCGCCGCGCTGTGGTCCGGAGACATCGGCACGGACTTCGCGACCCTGCGCCGGCAGATAGCGGCCGGGCTGAACACCGCCCTGTCCGGCATCCCGTGGTGGAACACCGACATCGGCGGCTTCCACGGCGGCGACCCGGACGACCCGGCGTACCGGGAGGTGCTGGTCCGCTGGTTCCAGTTCGGCGCGCTGTCCCCGCTGATGCGGCTGCACGGTTTCCGGGACCCGGGCATGCCGCTGGGCCCGGAGATGACGGGCGGCCCGAACGAGGTGTGGTCCTACGGCGAGGAGGCCGGCGCGATCCTGGAGCGCTTCCTGCGGCTGCGCGAGCGGCTGAGGCCGTACATCCTGACGGTCATGCGGGAGGCGCACGAGGAGGGCCTGCCGGTGATGCGCCCGCTGTTCCTCGAGTTCCCGGCGGACCAGGCGGCCTGGGGGGTGGACGACGCCTACCTCTTCGGCCGGGACCTGCTCGTCGCCCCGGTGCTGACGGCGGGGGCGACGGCCCGGACGTCGTACCTCCCGGCGGGCGCGCGCTGGACGGACGCGTGGACCGGTGTGACGTACGAGGGTGGTGCGGCCGTGACGGTGGACGCGCCACTGGACCGGATCCCGCTGTTCCTGCGGGACGGGGCGCGGCTGCCGGTGGCGGAGTAGGACAGCAAGGGGCCGGCCCCTGGGGAGGGAGCCGGCCCCGACGGCTCAGCTGCTGCTGACGCTGAGGCTGTTGGTGGTGAAGTCCAGTCCGCCGGAGGAGGACGTGATCTCGTAGCCGAACTGGACGTCGCCGATGGTCACGTCGCCGAACCAGCCCTTGGTGTCCTTGATCCACTTCAGGATCGGCAGGATGTTGACCGTGCCGGATCCGGAGTTGGAGCTGCGGACGAAGGAGAACACCGCGTTGGCGCCGTTGTCGCCCTTGTAGACGGTCCAGGTGGAGCCGCCGAGGGTGACCGTGCCCTGCGAGGTGCCGAGCGGGCCGACCGCGCCGGTCTTGTTGACCCAGAGCATGATCTCGTAGTGGTAGGCCGTGTCCCAGATGTCGTACGACGTGTTGTACGCGCCGGACGACGGGACGGTGACGTTGTAGCTGCTGGTGAGGGAGGTCAGGGAGCCGATCGGCTTGTTGATGACCTTCTTGGCGTTGGGGTAGGACTTGATGCCGCCGGTGTTCGGGTGGTTCGCCCGGACGCCCCAGTTGGTGCCGGAGTTGGCCCAGATGCACTGGCTGCCGGCGCCGGAGCCCCAGATGTCGTTGTAGAGGGTGTAGCCGTTCAGGGTGGTGCTGCCCCACTGGTCGCAGGAGTTCCAGACGGCGGCGGAGGCGGGTGCCGAGGCGAGGCCGACGGTGGCGCCGAGGGCGAGCGCGGGGGCGATCAGGGCCTTGGCGACCCTGGTCAGTGTGCTTGTTGCCATGGTGTCCCTTCCATGGGTGGGGGAGGTGGGGGAGGTGGTGCTGATCGCCGCGTCCTCAGGGTGAGGACGCGTTCTTCTCCGGCGACCAGGTCGAGCGGCTCGGCGCCGGAGGAAGTCCGCAGTTCGATGCGGTGGGTGCGGTGGGGCCGCAGGACGGCTCGGGCACCGTCGGGGCTCCAGCCGAGGTCGAGTTCCGCGCCGAACCGGGTGCGTATGCCGCGCAGTTCGCCGCCGGGGCAGGTGTCCGGTACGGCGGGCAGCAGGACCAGCCGGTGGGGGGTGGACTGGACGAGCATCTCGATCAGCACGCCGGGCAGGGTGTGCGCGGCGTCCGCGTTGTAGACGTCGCGGTGCGGGTAGTGGGCGCTCATCAGGGAGGCGTGGAAGAAGTCGCCGTCCAGAACCCGGCGCAGGGCCCCGGCGGCCCGGACGGTGTCCCCGAGCCGGGCGGCGATCAGGGCGCGGTGCAGGTGCCCGTGGGCGGAGTCGTTCCCGGTGCCGCGCAGGGCGAGCGCACGGTGGGCGGCGGCGGCCAGGCGCGGGGTGTCGTACGGGGTGATCTCCTCCAGCGGCCAGACGCCGTACAGGTGGCTGAGGTGGCGGTGGTCGTACGTGTCGTCGAGCCCCGGCCAGGCCCATTCGGCGAGGGCGCCGTCGGCGTTGATCCGGTGCGGGGGCAGCCGGTCCGCCAGCGCCCGCCAAGCGGCGGCGCGTCGGGGGTGGTAGCGGGCGGCGGTGCGCAGGGTGTGCCGGGCGGCGGAGAGGTCCATGGCCGCGTTGACCGTGCCGCAACCGCCGTTCGCGGGGCGGTTCTCGGGCGAGTAGGAGGGCACGACGACGAGATGGCCGTCGGCGTCGGTGCGGGTGAGGAAGTCCTCGTAGAAGACGGCCGCCTCGGCGAGGGCGGCGGCGGTGCGCGGATCTTGGGCGCCGTGGATCTCGTCGTGGTCGACCAGCGGTTTGAGCAGCCAGTCCGCGCCGGCGGTCCACAGGTGCAGCGGGTAGTCGCGGCTGAAGTGGTACGTCAGCCCGGACTCGCCGTCGGTGTGCGAGGGCGCGACCGCGCCCCGGGCGCCGAAGACGGCACGCGCGTTGGCCCGCCAGTCCGGCAGCTGCCGCTCGACCAGCGCGGCCAGGGATTCGGTGACCTCGGGCAGGGCGGCGGCGGGTGCGGCGGCGGTCTGGAGGTTGAGGTTGGCGTTCGTGGTGAACGCCCCCGACCAGGCGGTGTCCCAGTCCCCCGTCCACAGTCCGGTGAGCCGGGGCGGGAGCAGGCCGCTGGCGGAGAGCAGGTGGTAGCGGCCGGCCGCGAAGAGCCTCTCCAGCAGGGCCGGGCTGTGCGGGCGCCGCAGCAGCTCGGAGCCGGGCAGGGCACGCTCGGCCGGGTCGGCGCCGAGATCGAGGGTGACCCGCAGGTAGGCCGTGCGGTGCCGGACCAGGTGGCGGGCGAGCAGACTGTCGTACGGCCGCTCGGTGCCGTCCAGCAGGTCCTGGAGCCCGCGGGCCTCGGCGACGACGTCCGCCTCGCCGGTGTGCCGGCGCACCCGGGTGAGCAGCAGCACCGAGCGGGCGCCGGTGACGCGGACGCCCGGCGGGACGAGTTCGGTACGGCCGCCGAGGGCGGCGACGAGGGTCACGCCGGTGTAGGCGCGGTCGCTGTCCGGGTAGCGGGCGCGCAGGCTGAGCAGGGCGCCCTCGGGGGTGAGCAGGGTGCCCTGGCCGACCCGCAGTCCCGTGGGGGCGCCCGGCAGCCGGTGGTCGAGGCAGACCTCGAGATCGCCGGCGGTGACCTCGTGCACGATGACGTCGTCGGCGCGGGAGACGAAGACGCGGCTGCCGGTGCCGGCGCGGACCGCGGTGGCCTCGCCGGTGGTGAAGTCGACGGCGCGGTGGTGGCCGTCGGGTCCGCTGCCCGCCGGTCTGCTCAGCCGTATCCGGAAGGCCGGATGGAAGGGCTGCACCCACTGCAACGGCCGGCCGTCGGTGAAGCCGTCGGCCGCGGTGAGGTCACCGGCGAGCAACCTGTCCTGTACGGAGTGGAGTCGGGCGGCGAGCCGCGGCGGTCGGGCGTGCTCGGCGCCGTTGGGCCGCACCAGGGTGTGATGGGTGACGACGACCCGCTCGTCGTTCGGGTCACCGGACACGAGGACGCCGTGGTGGCCGTTGCCGCTCAGGAAGGCGTCCTCCCAGCGGGCGGCCGGGGCCGGCTCCCAGGTGCCGTGGACCGGGATGTGGCTCATGGCCGCAGCACCGCCACGCCGTGGCGGCCGAGGGTGACCGCGTCCGTGACGTCCGTACCGCCGATCAGCTCGCGACGCGTTCCGGGCACCTGGACGGTGACCTGCTCCCGCCCGTGGTTGAGCAGGAACAGCAGCTCCCCGCGGCGCACCGCCTCCACCCCCGCCGGAAGCCCGTCGAGCACCGGCCGCACCCCCGCCCCGGCGGCGATGCCGGCCAGCAGGGAGCACAGCGCGTCCGGCTCGGGGAGGGTGGAGACGTACCAGGCGCGGCCCCGGCGCAGCACGGCGGGCAGCCCGTCGAGTTCTCCGCCCCGGTACGGCACGGTCTCGGCGGCGCCCGGCTCCGGTTCGATCTCCTCCGACCACAGCGTGCCGCGGAAACCTTCGCACTCCACGGTCTCCCCCGCCTCCAGCGGCCACCACTCGTGCAGGGTGCGGATGCCGAACAGCTCGCGCAGCCGGGCGTCCATGCCGCCGGTGCGGACCCGGTCGTCCTCGTCGGCGACACCGGTGAGGAAACCGCAGACGAGGGTGCCGCCACCGCGGACGTACGCGAGGAGGTTGGTGACGGCCGTGTCGGTGAGGAGGTACAACTGCGGGACGACGACGAGCCGGTAGCCGGACAGGTCGTGCTCCGGGTGGGCGAAGTCGGTGGTCAGGTGGGCCTCCCACAGGGCCCCGTGCCAGGCGGTGAGGACCTCCGGGAGGTCCACGAGCGTCGACGGCCGCCCCTCGTGCGCGCCGGCCCACCACGAGTGCCAGTCGTGCAGGACGGCGATGTCCGCGTCGATCCGGCCGCCGCTCACGTCACCCGAGATCCGCTCCAGCTCGGCCCCGAGCTGCCGGATCTCCTGGTACGTGCGCCCCTGCTCCCCCGCGTGGCCGACCATGCCGGAGTGGAACTTCTCGGCGCCCTGCCGGGACTGGCGCCACTGGAAGTAGCAGACGGCGTCGGCGCCGCGGGCGACGGCCTGGAACGACCACAAGCGGTTGAGGCCGCGCGGTTTGGGATGGTTCACGCCCCGCCAGTTGACCGGGCCGGCCGCCTGTTCCATGAGCATCCACGGCCCGCGCGCCTGCGAACGGGTGAGGTCCTGCACGAGAGCGCCGTGCTGCGCGCCCAGCGGATCACGCGGGTCTGGGTAGAGGTCGACGGAGACGACGTCCTCCTCCCCGGCCCAGCGCCAGGCGTCCTGCCCGATCCACAGCGGCATGAAGTTGGTGGTGACGGGGAGGTGCGGGGTGTACCGGCGGACGATGTCCCGTTCGGCGGTGTAGCACTCCAGGAGCATGTCGGAGGTGAACCGGCGGAAGTCCAGCACCTGGGCGGGGTTCTTCAGGTAGTGGGCGCGGCGCGGGGGCAGGATGCCGTCCCAGGTGTCGTAACCCTGGCTCCAGAAGGCGGTCCCCCAAGCGGTGTTGAGCGCGTCCAGGGTCGTGTACCGCTGCCGGAGCCAGCGGCGGAAGGCGGCGGCGGCCTCGTCGCCGTGGTCGGCGGTGCAGTACTCGTTGTTGATGTGCCACATGGTGAGGGCCGGGTGGGTGCCGTAGCGGGCGGCGAGGTCCTCGGTGATGGCGGCGGCGTACCGGCGGTAGGTGGCGCTGGAGTGCGAGAAGTGCTGCCGGCCGCCCCACCACTCGGTGTGGCCGTCGGCGTCCCGGGGCAGGGTGTCGGGGTGCAGCCGGCCCATCCAGGGCGGCGGGGAGGACGTGGGCGTGGCGAGGACGACCCCGATGCCGTTGGCGTGCAGGAGGTCCATGAGCCGGTCCAGCCAGCCGAAATCGCGTGCTCCCGGCTCCGGTTCGAGCCGGGACCAGGAGAAGACGCCGAGGGTGACGGAGTTGACCCGGGCCCGCGTCATCAGTCGGACGTCGTCCTGCCAGGTCTCCTCCGGCCACTGCTCGGGGTTGTAGTCGCCGCCGAAGAGGATGCGGCCCCGGGTGGCGTCGCTGAGGGCCGGTCTCATGCGCTCTCCCCGTACTGGATCCCGCGCCCGTTGGTGGCGAGGTAGACCCGGCCGTGGATGCGCGGGTCACCGGTGATCGCCTGCCCGGTCCAGCCCCACTGGTGGGCGTCGTCGTTGATCCGGGTCCAGGTCCTGGCCCCGTCGTCGGAGCGCAGGACGGCGGGGCCGGAGCCCGTGGCGCCGACCAGGTAGAGCGCCGGGTAGCGGGCGCCGGGCGCGGCCTTGCCGAAGCCGAGGGTGTAGGCGGCCCGGACACCGCCGACCGCGGTGAAGCTCACCCCGCCGTCGGTGGACCGGTACAGCCCGTGCTCCTTGGCGCTCAGCCACAGGTCTCCGCTGCGCCCGGGTGCCACGGCGAGCTGGAACTGGCTGTCGCCGGCGGGCAGTCCGGTGGCGCGGGCGGTGAACGTACGGCCGTGGCCGGTGCCGGCGTACAGCGTGCCGGTGGCGGTGTCGTAGGCGTAGAAGACGGCCGGGTCGGCCGGGTCGGCCACCGGGGTGGCTCCCTGCGGGAACGAGGGCACCTCAGCCCAGCCGGCACCGCCGTCGGCCGACCGGTGGGCGGGCCCGTTCGCGAGGGCCCACAGCAGCACACCGCCGTCGGCGCTGACGGCGATCGGGCCGGGGCCGTCACCGGCGTGGGCGGGCTGGGCCGGGAAGGGGGCCCAGGTGCGTCCGCCGTCCTCGGAGAAGGCGCCGTTGCCGTGGTCGCCCCACCCGGTCCGCACGACGTACGACGGTCTCGCCGCGGCCAGCGCGAGTCCGGTCGCCGTGCCGAACACGGGGTTCGTGGCCATGCCGCGCGCCGGGGATGCGGTGAGCCGCTCGTGGTACAGCACACCGATGTCGCCGTTCCCGCTGATCAGATGGGCCGCTCCGGTGGGCGGTGAGATCAGCTGCCGTACGGAGGTCTCCTCCAGGCCGCGGACGCGGGGCGCCCAGTGGACGAGGTCGCGGGTGCCGTAGACCGTGGCGCCGGTGCCGTACAGGACGTGCTCCGGGTCGTACGGGTCGACGGCGACGGCCTGGATCCACCAGCCGAACTTCGGCTCGTCCCGGCCCCAGCGGAGGTAGGGGGTCTCGGAGACGTCGAGGACGGCGGTGTCCTCGAGGGACACCCAGCTGCGGCCGCCGTCCGTGGTCCGGTACAGGGTGTCGACGGCGGACCACCGGTTGTTGGTGGAGACGACCACGGTGCCGGGACGGCGGGCGGCGACGGCGACCCCGCCGTACCCGAAGGTGTCGGTGCCGCCCGGGACGGCCGGGGTGACGTCGGTCCAGGTGCCGGTGGCGGTGTCCAGCTTGTGCACGCTGCCGGTGGTCTGGCCGTTGGGGCCCGGCGCGTCGGCGTACGTGACGTACAGCTCGCGGGTGTGGTGGTCGTGGGCGGCACGGACCGGGACCCGGGCGGAGGCACCGGCCGGCTGCCCGGGGACGGGCTCCCAGGTGGTGCCGTCCGCGGTGCGGTACAGGTTGGGCCGCGCGGAGGTGCCGTCGGCGTCGCCCCAGCCGGCGTACACGGTGCGGCCGGCGGCGACGAGGAGGGTGACGCCCTGGCCGGTGCCGGTCGGCGTGGCCGGGAATCCCGGCGCCGCCGACCAGGTGGCGCCCCGGTCCGTCGACCTGAGCAGCCCGTCGTGGCGGGTGCCGAGCCAGAGGGTGTCGCTGTCACGGGGGTCGACGAGGAGCCGTTCGCCGGTGCCCCGGCCGTCCTCGTTGGCGCCGAGCCGCGCGGGCAGACCGGTGCGGTGCCAGGTGGCGCCGCGGTCCTCGGAGCGCAGGAACGCGCCGTCGCCGGCCCAGGGCTGGGCGTACGTGCCGAGGGCGAGATACAGCCGGTCCGGGTGGGCGGGATCGACGGCCAGGGCCTCCACCCCGAGGAGGTTCCAGTCGTCCCAGCCGAGGTGGTCGGTGAGCGGGGTCCAGCGGGCGGTCTCCCGGTCCCAGCGGTAGGCGCCGCCGATGTCCGTGCGGGCGTAGGCGAGGCCGGGGACGGTGGGGTGGAAGAGGATGCCGGTGACGAATCCGGTGCCGCCGATCACCGCCGTGCGCCAGCGGTACGCCGGGTGCCGGGCCTCGGCCGCGTGTCCCTGCGTGGGCAGACCGGCGAGCGCGGCGGCCGCGGCGGTTCCGGCGAGTACGGTTCTGCGGCTCGGGTTGGGCATGGGGTACCTCACTGGACGGGGGCGGGGTGGGTGGTCCGGGGCGGGACCGCTGGTTGTGCTCGGCGGGGGCGGCTTCTCGGATGACGGAGCCGCGGTGCCCGGGGGCGCGGGCCGCGGCGGTACGGGGGCGCAGTACTTCGGGGTCGGGGAGCACGGGGTGGCGAGGGGGCCGACGCGCGGCCGGCACCGCCCGCGGCCGGGCCCCACGGCGCGGCCCGCGGCCCTACGGTGCCCCCCGCGGCGGCCCCCGGTCACCGGCGAGCCGCACCACCCGCCCCCCGGGGGGCGCCGGTCAGCCCTTCACCGCCCCCGTCAGCATCCCCTTCCTGAAGTGCTTCTGGACGAACGGCGACAGCACGGCCACCGGCAGCAGGGCCATCACCATGACCGCCATCTGTACGGCCAGCCCGGACAGTTCGCCCGTCTTGATGGCCTGCCCCAGCCCCACGGGCGCCTCCTGCTTCTGCACCAGCTGGATCATGACGTTCTGGAGCGGCATCATGTCCTGGTCGTTGAGGTACAGCGAGGCGTTGAACCAGGCGCTCCAGTACCCGACCGCGTAGAACAGCGTGATCACCGCGAGGACCGCCCGGGAGAGCGGCATCACGATCTGGAACAGGATGCGGATGTCCCCCGCCCCGTCGATGCGCGCGCTGTCGGTCAGTTCGGGCGAGATGCCCATGAAGAAACCGCGCAGGACGAGGATGTTGAAGACGCTGATCGCGCTGGGCAGGATCAGCGCGAGGTAGGTGTCGGTCAGCCCGAGGGACTGCACCAGCAGGTACGTCGGGATGAGCCCGGCGCTGAAGAACATGGTGGCCATCAGCACCATCAGGATCCACCGGTGCCCCAGCGACCCGCTGCGCGAGAGGCCGTAGGCGCACAGGACGGACACGGTCATCGAGAACGCCGTGCCGACCAGCGTGACGAGGATGCTGACGAGCGCGGCCCGGGTGACCTGGCCGCCGCTGAGCAGTTCCCGGTAGGCCACGAAGGTGATGCCCTTGGGGATCATGACCAGGCCGCCGGCCTCGTCGATGGTCCGCCGTGAGGACAGGCTGGTGACGAGGACGATCCACAGCGGGAAGAGGACGCCCAGGCAGGCGAAGGTGAGCACGAGGCTCTTGGCCGCGAGGCCCGCCCGGCCCGGCTTCTCCTCCCACACCGGGCGGGGCGGGGCGGCCCACCGGCGCGGCCTGCCCACCACCGGGTCCGCCGCCGGGTCCGCCGGTCGGCCGAGGACGGTTGTCACTTCTGGTACACCCCCTGCTCGCCCATGAGATGGGCCACCTTGTTGGCGGCGAGGACCAGGCCGATGCTGACCACGCCCTTGACGAGACCGGCGGCGGCCGCGTAACCGAAGTCCTGGTTGCGGACGCCGTTCCACCACACGAAGGTGTCCAGGACCTCCGAGGCTCCCGGTCCGACGGCGTCGCGCTGGAGCAGGATCTGTTCGAAGCCGACGGTCAGCGCGTCACCGACGCGCAGCACCAGCAGCAGCGCGATCACCGGGCGCAGCGCGGGCAGCGTGACGTGCCACATGCGGCGCCAGCGGCCGGCGCCGTCCATCGCGGCGGCCTCGTACAGGTCGGGGCTGACGGAGGCCAGCGCGGCGAGGAAGACGATGATCCCCCAGCCGGCGTCCTTCCACACGCTCTGCGCGGTGACGAGGAACTTGAAGGTGTCGGGGTCGGTCATGACGTCGAGGCCGTCGAAGCCGTGCTGCCGCATCAGCTGGGAGAACAGTCCTGCGCCGCCCATGAGTTGCTGGAACACGGCGATGACGAGCACCCAGGAGAAGAAGTGCGGCAGGTACAGGACGGCCTGCGCGACGGCCCGGACCCGGGGCCTGACGACGCTGTTGATGAGCAGCGCGAGGAGGATCGGGATCGGGAAGTAGAGGACCAGCTGGAGGACGAACAGCACCAGCGTGTTCGACATCGCGTTCCAGAACGCGGAGTCCTGGAAGATCTGCTGGAAGTTGGCCAGGCCGACCCAGGGACTGTGCAGGATGGAGATGACGCCGTTGTCGCTGACGTAGGGGTCGTAGTCCTCGAAGGCGACGATGTTGCCGAGGATCGGCAGGTAGTTGAAGAGCAGGAGCAGGACGACGGCCGGGAGCGTCATCAGGAGCAGGACGCGGTCGCGTCCGAACCTCAGGCGCAGGCTGGGCCTCGCCGCGCGTCGTCCGTCACGGGAACCGGTGGTGTCGCCGGGCGCCGCCGGGGTGGTCGCCGTCATGTCGGCCTCGGCCCTGCTCCGAGGCACCGTGCTGTGGGACACGGACTTCTCCTTGCCTCGTGCCTCGGGTCAGCCGGCCGCCGGGCCGTTCTCGTCGAGGACCTTCTTGTACCAGTCGCGCAGCTTGTCGCCGCCCCTGCTGCGCCAGTCGGAGACGGCCTGCTGCATGTCGCCGATCTTCTTGCGGCCGCGCACGATGTCGTCCTCCAGCTGCTCGAAGTCGTTGCCGAGGCCGGTGTAGCGGCTGGGCTCGGTGATCTGCATGCCGTAGAAGGAGGACTTGGTGGTGAAGGCGCCCATCCGCTGCTGCCACTCGACCTGGCCCCTGGCGACCTCGGGGAAGTCGGGGTGGGCGATGGTCGGGGCGGGGCCGGCGATCATGACGTAGGCGTTGAGCACGTCGATGTTGCCCTGGTCGGTCTTGGTGGGGACGCCCTTCTTGACGGTGTAGTGGGTGCCCTCGACGCCGTAGTTGGTGAGCATGTACTCCTTGGTGCCGTACGGCGCGGCGGTGGCGTCGGCGACGGCGAGCACGTCCCGGATCACCGCTTCGGAGGCCTTCCTGTTGACGAAGGCGAAGATCCCGGCGGGCTGTTCGGCATAGAGCCGGGGGGCACCGCCGTCGTGGCCGAAGACGTCCATGCCCCAGACCTTGAACCCGGGGTTGTGGGTGGCCTGTTCGGCGGTGCGGCTCCACCACTGCGAGATGTTGTTGGCGTAGATGAGGAACTCGCCGGCCGCGAACTTGGGGCCGGGGTCGGTGGCCTGGCTCTTGCCGAGCCTGGCGTCGGGGTGCACGACGCCGGCGGCGAAGAGCTTGCGGGTCCACTCCAGCGCCTCGAGGTACTCGTCGGTCTCGATGCGGTTGACGAGCTTGCCGTCGGCCAGGTTCCAGCCGAGCGGCTTCTCGCTGCCGGAGAGCACGCCGAACATCTGGAAGGCGGTCCACTTCATGTCGAGGCAGGCCCACCGCTTGGCCTTGGCGTTGGTGATGTCCTTGGCGAGGGCCATGAACTCGTCCGCCGAGCGCGGTACCCGGTAACCCTCCTTGTCGAAGACGTCCTTGCGGTACAGGGGCACGATGCCGGTGACGTAGGGGGCGGGCTGGGGCAGGCCGCGCAGTCTGCCGCCGAAGACGGAGCGCTGCCAGGCGTCCGTCGGGATCGCGGCCAGGTTCGGGTAGTCCTTGACGGCGTCGCCGGAGAGGTAGGGGCCGAGGTCGGCGAACTTGGAGATGACGGCGCTGGGGATCTTGCCGTTCATGTTCCAGCCGGGGACGACCACCACGTCGGGCACCTCGCTGGAGGCGAGGACCGCGCCGAGCTTCTGCTCGTAGGTGTTGCCGTCCTGGTTCTGCCACCGGACGTCGACGCCGACGAGGTCGTTCATCGCCCGGTAGTAGGCGTTGTCCTGCTTGGGCGGTGAGCCCCAGAACGGCGACATGACGGTGACCTTGTTGCCCTTGCCGAGCTTCCTGGGCACGGATGTCTTCAGGTCCGCGAGGTCGAGCCTGCGGGTGAACCCGGCGGCCGAGCCGTTCTTGGCCGGGATGTCCGGCGCCACCACGTTCCCGGCCACGTACGCCGGGAGCAGTTTCCTGGCGTTCTTGCCGGCCGAGGTGCCCCCTCGGGCACCGCTGTCCGCGCTTCCGCAGGCGGTGAGCAGCGGCATCCCCCCGGCCACCGCGGCGGCGGCGACCGCGGTGGAGGCGAGGATGCCTCTCCTGCTGGGAGCGGAGGAGGCGGCGTTCGGCGTCATTGCGTCAACCCTTCGTGGCGCACCAGGACACCCGGCGGTGGCCGTCGGCTGCGGTGTCTCGAGTGGATCTGGCTGAGCGGAAGCGTTCTTCGGTGGGGCACGACAGTCGAAGCGCTTCGATGTTGCTGCGAGGTTAAGTGAACGCCTGGGGGCGCACAAGGGTCGTCGCCAAGATTCCTGCGATCTCCGGCGCCCTTGCGGGGAGTCGATTACGCCGGTGGTGCCATGGAGAAGTCGGCGGTGTTTCGCCCATGCACCTTGACACCCGGCCTTGTGCGACTGAGCATCGAAGCGCTTCGAAAGCGCCGGGCCGCTGCCGTGCCGCTCCATTCGCAAGGGGAACCACTCGTGACCGTTGACCCGCCGTCCACCCCGCCCTTCCGCGATCCGCGGCTGCCGTTCCAGAAGCGCGTCGAGGATCTGCTGGCCCGGCTCACCCGTGCGGAGAAGATCTCCTTCCTGCACCAGTTCGCGCCCGCCGTGGAGCGCCTGGGCATCGCCGCCTGGCGGACCGGCCAGGAGGCACTGCACGGCGTGGCCTGGATGGGCCCGGCGACGGTGTTCCCGCAGGCCGTCGGGCTCGGCGCGACCTGGAACCCGGACCTCGTACGGCGGGTCGGCGAGGCGGTGTCCCGGGAGATCCGGGCGATGCGCGCCCGCGACGAGCGGGTCGGCCTGAACGTCTGGGCCCCGACGGTCAACCTGCTGCGCCACCCGCTGTGGGGCCGTAACGAGGAGGGCTACGCGGAGGACCCGAAGCTGACCTCGGTCATCGCCACGGCGTACACCCGCGGCCTGCGCGGCGACCACCCCTTGTACTGGCGCACCGCGCCGGTGCTGAAGCACTGGCTGGCACACAACAACGAGCGGGACCGGGACACCTCGTCGTCCTCCGTGCGTCCGCGCGTGCTGCACGAGTACGACCTGCGCGCCTTCCGTGACACGGTCGGGGCGGGCGCGGTGGCCGGGGTGATGCCGGCCTACAACCTGGTCAACGGCCGCCCCAACCACGTCTCCCCGTACCTGCGCGAGCACCTGCGCACCTGGACCGACGAGGAGCTGCTGGTCTGCTCGGACGCGGGCGCGCCCTCCAACCTGGTCGACACCGAGCACTACTTCGACACCCACGAGGAGGCCACCGCGGCGGCCCTGCTGGCCGGCGTGGACAGCTTCACCGACCACGGCACGGACGGCACGCTGATCACCGCGCGGGTCGAAGGGGCCCTGGCGCAGGGCCTGCTGACGGAGGCGGACATCGACACCGCCGTGCGCCGCCAGCTCTCCGTCCGGTTCCGGCTCGGCGAGTTCGACCCGCTCCTCGACCCGCACGCGGGCACCGGCGCGTTCGACACCCCGGCGCACCGGGCGCTCGCGCGGGAGGCCGCCGAGCAGGCGGTCGTGCTGCTGAAGAACGACGCCGACCTGCTGCCGCTCGCCCCGGACACCCGGCTCGCGGTCGTCGGCCTGCTCGCCGACGAGTGCAAACTGGACTGGTACAGCGGCTACCTCCTGCACCGCTCCACCCCGCTGGACGGCCTGTACGAGCGGTTCGGCGCGCAGCGGGTGCGGTTCGCGGAGGGCGTGGACCGGGTCCGGCTGCGGACGGCGGCCGGCGCGTTCCTCGCCGTGCCCGTGGCGGACGCCCCCGACGAGGCGCGCGGCGCCGAGGGCGCCCTGGACCCGGCGCTGCTGTCCGGGCGCACCGACCTGCCGCCGCTCACCACCGACGCCACCGGCACCGAGTTCGCGCTGGCCGACTGGGGCGAGGGGGTGCTGACCCTGCGCGCCCCCGACGGCCGCTACCTCTCGGTCGCCGAGGACGGCTGCGTCCGGGCCTCCGCCGACCAGCCCGGCGGCTGGGTCGTCCAGGAGACGTTCCGCCTGGAACCGCACGACGGCGGTCACCTCCTCAGGCACCTCGGCACGGGTCGTCATCTCCGTGTCGCCGCCGACGGCGTGCGGGTTGCCGACACGGGTGACGTCTTCCAGGTGGTCACGGTCGAACGGGGCGAGGACGCGGTGGCGCGGGTGGCGGGCGCGGCCGACGTCGTCGTGGTGGTGGCGGGCAACGATCCGCACATCAACGGCCGCGAGACCGAGGACCGTACGACGCTGCTGCTGCCGGAGCACCAGCAGCGGCTGCTGCGCGCGGCCCGGGCGGCCAACCCGCGCACCGTGCTGGCGCTCGTGTCGGCGTACCCGTACGCGGTGGACGCCGCCTCACTGCCGGCCGTTCTGTGGACGGCGCACGGCGGCCAGGCGGCGGGCACGGCGCTGGCCCGGGTGCTGGCCGGCGACGTCTCCCCGGCCGGCCGCCTCCCCCAGACCTGGTACGCCGACGACGCCGACCTGCCCGGCCTCCTCGACTACGACGTGATCGGCGGCCGGCAGACCTACCTCTACTTCGACGGCAGCCCGCTCTTCCCCTTCGGCCACGGCCTGTCGTACGCCTCCTTCGCGTACGACGGCCTGACGGCCCGCGTGCGGGCCGGCTCGGTCCTCGTGAGCTGCACGGTCGGCAACACCGGCGACCGGCCGGCGGACGAGGTGGTCCAGCTCTACGGCCGGGCCGTGGACCCGTCGGTGCCCCGCCCGCGCCGCGAACTGCTGGCCCACCGCCGGCTCACGCTCGCCCCCGGCGAGACGGCCGAGGTCGCGTTCGAAGTCCCCCTGTCCGCGCTGGAGTTCTGGGACGTGGCCCACGGCGTCCGGCGGCTGGAGGACGGCCCGTACGAGCTGCTGGTGGGGGCGTCCAGCGAGGACGTACGGCTGCGCACGACCGTCAGCCCCGGGGGCCGGCCCGCCACTGTGCGGCCGGTGCTGGACCGGGGCCTTCCGGCCGCCGACTTCGACGAGCAGTCCGGAGCCGCGATCGTGGACCGGACGAGGACGGCGGGCGACGCGGTGACCCCGGCCCACGAACGGAGCGCCGAACTCCTCTACCGCGCCTGCGACTTCGGTGCGGGGGTGACCGAGGTGACCGCAGAGCTGGCGGGCGAGGGCACCCTGGAACTGTCCCTGGACGGCGGCCCGGTGCTCGCCGTCCTCACCCTGGACACCCCCACGGCCGGCCCGTACGCCTACACCACCCGCACCGCCGGGCTCGTCGCCGCGGGCGTCCACGACGTCCGCCTCGCGCTGCGCGGCCCCCTGCGGCTCGCGCACGTCCGTTTCCCCGGCTGAGGGGGGCGGGGAAACGGCGGACATGCGAACGGCCGCAGCCCCCGCACAGTGGGCTGCGGCCGTCCTGTTCCGACCTGTCCGTGGCAGGTCAGAGCGCGAGACCGGTGAGAACCAGCACGCGCTCGTAGGTGTAGTCCTCCATCGCGAACCGGACGCCCTCGCGGCCCACACCGGACTGCTTGGCGCCGCCGTACGGCATCTGGTCGGCACGGTAGGACGGGACGTCGCCGATCACCACACCGCCGACCTCGAGGGCGCGGTGGGCACGGAAGGCGACCTGGAGGTCGTGGGTGAACACGCCCGCCTGGAGGCCGTACTTGGAGTCGTTGACCGCGGCGAACGCCTCGGCCTCGCCGTCCACCTTCCGCACGGTGAGGACGGGTCCGAAGACCTCCTCGCAGGCGATCGTGGTGTCGGCCGGTACGTCGGTGAGGACGGTCGGCGCGTAGGAGGCGCCGTCGCGCTTGCCGCCGGTGAGGAGCTGCGCCCCCGCCGAGACGGCCTCGTCCACCCACGCCTCCACGCGCTTGGCGGCGTCCTCGCTGACCAGCGGGCCGACGTCCGTCGTGTCGTCGGTGGGGTCACCGGTGACCTGGGCCTCGACCGCGGCGACGATGCGCGGCAGCAGCCGGTCGTACACGGAGGCGTCGGCGATCACCCGCTGCACCGAGATGCAGGACTGGCCGCCCTGGTAGTTGGAGAAGGTCGCGATGCGCGTCGCGGCCCAGTCCAGGTCGGCATCGCAGGCGTAGTCGCCGAGGACGACCGCCGCGCCGTTGCCGCCCAGCTCCAGCGTGCAGTGCTTGCGCGGCACCGAGTCCATGATCGCGTAGCCGACCTTCTCGGAACCGGTGAAGGAGATCACCGGCAGGCGCTCGTCCTGGACGAGGGCGGGCATGCGGTCGTTGGCGACCGGGAGGATCGACCAGGAACCGGCGGGCAGGTCGGTCTCGGCCAGCAGGTCACCCAGGATCAGCCCGGACAGCGGCGTGGCCGGGGCCGGCTTCAGGATGATCGGCGCGCCGGCGGCGATCGCCGGGGCGACCTTGTGGGCGCACAGGTTCAGCGGGAAGTTGAACGGCGCGATGCCGAGCACGACACCCTTCGGGAAGCGGCGGGTGAGCGCCAGCCGGCCCTGGCCGCCGGCGTCGGTGTCGAGCCGCTGGGCCTCGCCGCCGTTGAACCGGCGGGCCTCCTCGGCGGCGAACCGGAACACGGAGACCGCGCGGCCGACCTCACCCCTGGCCCACTTGATCGGCTTGCCGTTCTCGGCGGAGATCAGCTGGGCGATCTCCTCGGTGCGCTCGGCCAGCCGCCTGCTGACGTGGTCGAGCGCGGCGGCGCGCACGTGCGCCGGGGTGGCGGCGAACTCGTCCCGCACGGCGTACGCGGCGGCCACGGCCTCCTCGACCTGGGCGTCGGTCGGCACGCCGACCTTCCCCACGAGCCGGCCGTCCCACGGGGAGGTGACGTCGAAGGTGTCCTCGCCGGTGACCTGGCGGCCGGCGAGCCAGAAGGCATGGGTGGAAGTCATGTACGAGTCCCGGCCCTTCCGCGTTGGGGGTGTACTTGGCTTGCGTGCTCCACGGTAGGACGGCGCCGCCGGAGGGTCGCTTGTCCGTGCCGTACCACTCGGGGCGGGGGGTACGCCGGTTTGGCGGGGTGGACCACGCCCGGTGGGCCGGGGAGCCTGCGGAGCCGCTCTCCCCCGGGCGGTCACTCGGTCGACGTCGCCTTCAGGGCCAGCCACAGCTCCATGCGTACGTCCGGGTCGTCCAGGCTGCGCCCCAGGATCTCCTCGACCCGGCGCATCCGGTAGCGCAGCGTGTGCCGGTGGACGCCGAGGTCGGCCGCGGCCGCGTCCCACTGCCCGTGCCGGGACAGCCACGCCCGCAGCGAGGCCACCAGATCGCCCCGGCCCGTCGCGTCGTGGTCGTGCAACGCCCGCAGCAGCCCGTCGGCGAACGCCTTCACCGCGTCATCGGCCAGCAGCGGCAGCACGGAGCCCGCGGCCAGCTGCTCGTGCTCCACGAACACCCGCCCCCGCCGCCGCGCCACCGACAGCGCCTGCCCGGCCTGCTTGTACGCCAGTGCCGCCGCGGTCGGCCCGGCGGGCGCCGACAGGCCTACGACCAGGTCGTTCTCGTCCGCACGGCCCTGCTCGGGCGCGGTTCGCGCGCTCTCGCGCGCCGCCGCGTACGTGGCACACGCGGCCACCGCCGTACCCCCGTCGGCGGCCAGCACCACCAGCCGCTCCCCCTCGGGCACGACCAGCACGGCCTCCCCGGAACGCGCCGCGGCGGACTCCACGGCCTCCGTGAGCTCACCCAGCGACTCGCCCGCCGTGCCGGCCGGGGACTCGGCGACGATCATCCGGAACGGCGCGTCGAGCAGCCCGCCGTACAGGTCCCCGGCGACGGCCCGGGCGTGATCGGGCTCGCCGGCGAGCAGCATGCGCAGCACCGCCGTACCGATCCGCTGCTCGGCCGCGTGCAGGGAGCGGGAGCGTTCGGTGGTGAGGGTGAGCAGGGCGATGGCGGAGTGCACGGCGTAGCGCTCGGCGGTGCCGAGGGGCGCGGCCGTGCCGACGGCGAGCGCGGCCCGCGGGCGGCGGCCGGTGCCGAGACTGTGCAGTTCCACCCGGTCCTCGTGGTCCGGTCCGCCGACGACGGAGGACGCGGGGGCGGGCCGCTCCCGCAGCCGTTCGACCTCGGCGGTGATCCGGGCGGCCCGCCGGCCCGCCCAGTCCGGGGCGGCGGCGACGACGGCACCCGAGGCGTCGTACAGCGCGGCCCAGCCGTCGACCTGCGTGGCGAGCACGCCGAGCACGCCCTCGGGGCCGGAGTTCAGCGCCTGCCGGGTCAGCTCGCGCTGGGCGGCGAAGCCTGCCGTGACCGCGCGGTACTGGTCCGCGGCGATCGCCGCGGACACCGCCTTGCTGATGGCCAGGAAAGGGGTGCGGCGGGGCACCTCCAGCAGCGGCAGCCCCTCCTCGGCGCAGGCGTCGACGAGCGGCTCGGGCACCTGCTCGTAGTTGACGCCCACGGCGAACCCCAGGCCGACCACGCCCGCGCCGGACAGCCGCCGCACATAGCGCCGCATGGCCTCCGGGTTCTCGGCGTCCAGTTTCAGCGCGGTGATCAGCAGCAGCTCACCGCCCTCCATGTAGGGCACGGGGTCGGCCAGCTCGCTGACGTGCGCCCAGCGGACGGGCACGTCGAGACGGTCCTCGCCCGCGCGCACGGTCAGCTTGAGCGCGGAGTGGTGGACGAGCGAGGCGAGAGTCGGGGGCATGGCGCCTTCACGGTGAGGGAGGGGTGATCTTTTGGCCACGGTGTATGAACGGCCTACGGCGATTCTGCCTCACCGTACGATCACCCGCTGGCCGTCACGCCCGCAGATCCACCAGCAACGGCGGCGCGTGCTCCCCCTGCACGGTGGTCAACGACAGCACCGCGTGCCCCGCCGGCACCCCATGAGCCAACTCGGAAGCCGACCACCGCTCCCGCTCCACCTGCCGAACGGTGACGGCCCGCGCCGTCGGCGCCTGACCCGTGATGACCCGGCGCAGCATGTGCACGGCCTTGCCGGCCGGGGTCTCGGCGATGATCTGCCGGTCGGTGACGTCCCGGGTCTCGGTCCACTCCTTGCCCCACACCTCGGCGAAGTCCTGCCCGTCCCAGGGCGTGAGCCCGGACAACGCCATCCGGCAGCCGGTGGCACCGAGCAGCGGGCCGCGCAGCGGCCGGGGTGCGTCGTCCAGGGTGCGCAGCGTGAGCACGGTCCCGGCGTTGACGCTGCGCAGCCGCTGGATGCCGCGCACGGCCTCCGGGGTGACGACGCCGGTGGCGTCGTCGAGCAGCAGGCAGGCGAAGAGCGAGCGGTCCTCGCGTACCGTCACGGCGGCCGTGAACTGGGCGAGCACCAGCCGGGCCAGGATCCGGGAGGCGTCGGCGTGGCCGCGCTGGGGCAGGTCGATGCGGACCCGGACCGGGTGGTCGAGGGCCCGCAGCGAGAACGGCCGGCTCTGCCCGGAGGTGTCGAAGAACGCGGCGAAGGCGGGCCGGTCGAGCAGCGCGATCCGGTCGGCGAGAACCGTGCCGACATCGCCCGGGTGGGCCATCTGCCGCTCACGCGCGTCCAGTTCACGCAGCAGCGAGGAGTGCCCGGTATCGGTCAGCGCCTTGCGCAGCGCGGCCAGCGGGCCGGGCGTGCCGTCGAGGAGCTGCCGCAGTTCCGGCACGGAGGGGAAGCGGTCGTGGACGGCCCGGAAGGGGCCGAGCAGCTGGGCGAGGACGGTGGTGGAACGGCGGGTGTCACTGCCCGGGTGCGGGTCGGCGAGGTCGCCGACGAGGGCCTCGGCGAGTATGGCGGCGGCCTCGTCGGGATCGGTGGTGCCGCCGTAGAGGTCCAGGTCGTAGGCGGATTCGGGGTGACCGACGCGTACGACGACGTCGTAGGCCTCGGCCGGGCCGAGTCCGGCGCCCGCCGCGCCGGCCACCACGACCGCCGCCCGGCCGGCGAGGGCGTGCAGACACAGGGACTCGGCGAGCGGCCGCACGACGGCGCCGGTCTTGCCGGAGCCGGCCGGGCCGACGGCGACCAGCGAGGTGCCGAGCAGGTCGGGGCCGAGGGCCAGCCCGGCGCCACGGTAGTGGTAGGGGTTGCGGGGGTCGTCGGCGGCGGTGCCGAGCCGGACCTGGCCGGTGAGCAGGTCGTGACGGGCCTGCCGGACGGGCAGGTCCCGGTCGCCGGACGGGTGCGGGCAGGCCGCGGCGCCGTCCTTGAGCACGGCCCCGGTGAAGGCGGCCAGGGCGTGCCGCCCGGACCGTACGCTCTGCCAGGCCCTGCTGATCCGGGCGTGGTCCACGTCCCGCATCAGCCCGGCCCGCGCCTCACCGGCCAGCCGCTCAGCAGCCTCGTACGCCCCGGCCTGCCGCAGCTGGGGCCATGCGGCGGGGTCGTGGTCGGGGGTGGACGGCTGTGTGACCTCGGGCGTCGCGGGCTTCCAGGCGGGGGGGCCGTACCGGCGCCATACCTCGCCCCAGCGGCCGAGGCGGCCGACGACCAGCAGGATGGCGAGGGCGATGACGCTGTAGTACGAGTACCAGAGGATCGCGTTGCCGACGCGGTCGTTGCCCTGGCGCCAGGAGTCGGGGGTGAACAGCACCAGCGGCAGCACCCACCAGCCGCCGAGGTAGTTGTTCCACAGCAGGGACCACACGAGCCACCCCACCAGGAAGGCGATCACCGCGCCGCTGAGCAGCTGCCGGGCCGGGATCAGCTGGGGCTCCTGTTCGGGCCGGGGCCGGTGCCCGAAGCGCCAGACGCCGGGCGCCGCGTCCGGGCGTGGGGTCCGCAGCCAGGTCAGGAACGCCGAGCCGTCCGGCCGGGGCGGCACGCCGGGCGGCATCGAGGGCATGGCCGGCACCCCGGAGGCATCCGGCGGACCCCCCGGATGCGGTACCGGTGTGGTGTGGGTGCCGCGTGTGTCATGTGTGCCGTCGCTGTCCATCCGCCCTGCCCCCTGACCAGCCGTTCCGTCCGCCATCAGCGAGTCAATCTAACGCCCCGGCCAGGGGAGTTCACCGCTTACGTGGCCGTAAGGCGCCGTACCCGTCCGGGTGGGCTATGTCCACCGCGGACAACGACTTCCGCCGACAACGCCCACATGGAGCATGCCCACCCCGCGGGAGCGGTCTTAGCCTGCGAGAAAAGAAGGTATGCGTCCGAAAACGCACCGCCCGGAACCGCCCGGGACCGCCCGGTACGCAAGATCATCAGGGAGCCCCCATGACCGCACTTCCGCAGGAGCGCCGCGTCGTCACCGCCATTCCCGGCCCGAAGTCGCAGGAGCTTCAGGCCCGCCGTACCGCCGCGGTCGCGCAGGGCGTGGGCTCCGTGCTGCCCGTGTTCACCACCCGCGCGGGCGGCGGCATCATCGAGGACGTCGACGGCAACCGGCTCATCGACTTCGGTTCCGGTATCGCGGTGACGAGCGTCGGCGCGTCCGCCGAGGCCGTCGTGCGCCGGGCCTCGGCCCAGCTCGCCGACTTCACCCACACCTGTTTCATGGTCACCCCCTACGAGGGCTACGTGGAGGTCGCCGAGGCGCTGGCCGAGCTGACCCCGGGCGACCACGCCAAGAAGTCAGCGCTGTTCAACTCCGGCGCCGAGGCCGTCGAGAACGCCGTCAAGATCGCTCGCGCGTACACCAAGCGGCAGGCCGTGGTCGTGTTCGACCACGGTTACCACGGCCGGACCAACCTCACGATGGCGCTGACGGCGAAGAACATGCCGTACAAGCACGGCTTCGGGCCCTTCGCGCCCGAGGTGTACCGCGTGCCGGTGGCGTACGGCTACCGCTGGCCGACCGGTGCGCAGAACGCCGGCCCGGAGGCCGCCGCGCAGGCCATCGACCAGATCACCAAGCAGGTCGGCCCGGACAACGTCGCCGCGATCATCATCGAGCCGGTGCTCGGCGAGGGCGGCTTCATCGAGCCGGCCAAGGGCTTCCTGCCGGAGATCGTGAAGTTCGCCAACGACAACGGCATCGTGTTCGTCGCCGACGAGATCCAGTCCGGTTTCTGCCGTACCGGCCAGTGGTTCGCGTGCGAGGACGAGGGCATCGTCCCGGACCTGATCACCACCGCCAAGGGCATCGCCGGCGGTCTGCCGCTGGCCGCCGTCACCGGCCGCGCGGAGATCATGGACGCCGCGCACGCGGGCGGCCTCGGTGGTACGTACGGCGGTAACCCCGTCGCCTGCGCGGGTGCGCTCGGCGCCATCGAGACCATGCGCGAGCTGGACCTCAACGGCAAGGCCAAGCGCATCGAGGAGATCATGAAGGGTCGCCTCACCGCCATGGCCGAGAAGTTCGACGTCATCGGCGACGTCCGTGGCCGTGGCGCGATGATCGCCGTCGAGCTGGTCAAGGACCGCGCCACCAAGGAGCCGAACCCGGAGGCCACCGCCGCGCTGGCCAAGGCCTGCCACGCCGAGGGGCTGCTGGTCCTGACCTGCGGCACCTACGGCAACGTGCTGCGATTCCTGCCCCCGCTCGTCATCGGCGAGGACCTGCTGAACGAGGGCCTCGACATCATCGAGCAGGCTTTCGCGGGCGTCTGAGCCGCACATCCGAGCGACTGGTTCGCACCTCTGTAGGACACCTGCGGCAGGCCGTGTGAAGAAGGTGTGCGGGGTGGATGACGGGAGCCGATTCCGTCTGCCCAAGCGCCCCGGCCTGCCGTAGGTTTCCTTCAGATGAGAGATACACCCCGCCCACAGGGGACTGTGGGCGGCGCCGGGCCGAGGCATCCCCAGCTTCGACCTGGTCGTGCCCTCGCGCACAGATCCGGCGCCTGACGGCTCCGGGATCTCCTCACCGATCGGACGGTCGCCGCCCCAAACCCCCCGGGGCGCGCGACGTTCCGGTCCGGGCGGCCGCCCCGGAACGACCCCCCCTTGTTCCGGGGCGGCCGGCCTCCTTCTCCGCGATGTCTGCCAAGCTGGTCGCCGTGTCGACCTCAGTCCGCCGCGCCCTGCTCGCCGGCGTCCCGGCCGTCGCGGCCGTCCTGTTCGTCCTGATCACCTGGCAGGTCGTGGCGCACGGCCCGCTGCTGGGGCCGGATGCCCGGCTGAGCCGGGCCCTGGTCCGCCCGGACCGGTTCTCCGAACTCCTCTCCGACCTCGGCAACGTCCAGGTCGCCGTCCCCGCGCTCGCCGCCGCCCTCGCGTACGCGGCCCGGCGGGGCCGTGCCACCGGCGTGGACCGGTGGTGGCTGCCGCCGCTCGCCGCGGCCGTGCTGATGACGCTGGTGCCGGCGGCCGTGGTGCCGCTGAAGGACTTCACCGGCCGGCCGGGGACCCCTGTGGTGCCCCCGGCGACCGGCTACTTCCCGTCGGGTCACACGGTGACGGCGATGGTCGCGTACGGTTCCGCGACCCTGCTCCTGCTGCCCGGGCTGCGTTCGCCCGCCGCCCGCCGCCTGCTGGTGGCCGGCTGTGCGGCGCTCGTCCTCGGGGTGTCGTACGGCCTGGTCCGCCGGGGCTGGCACTGGCCGCTGGACGTGGTGGCCGGCTGGTGCCTGGGCACGGTGCTGCTGACCGCCCTCGCCCTGGTGGTCAGCCGAAGTAGGCGTCGAAGTTCTTCTGGAACTCCCAGTTCGCGTAGCGGTCCCAGTTCACCGACCACGTCATCAGACCGCGCAGGGCGGGCCAGGTCCCGTGGGGCGCGTACGAGCCGCAGTTCGTCTTCTTCGTGAGGCAGTCCAGGGCCTTGGTGACCTCGGACGGGGAGACGTAGCCGTTGCCCGCGTTCGTCGACGCCGGCATGCCGATGGCGACCTGGTCGGGGCGCAGCGGCGGGAAGACGTTGCCGGTGTCGCCGGCGACCGGGAAGCCGCTGAGGAGCATGTCGGTCATGGCGATGTGGAAGTCGGCGCCGCCCATGGAGTGGTACTGGTTGTCCAGGCCCATGATCGGGCCCGAGTTGTAGTCCTGGACGTGGAGCAGGGTCAGGTCGTCGCGCAGGGCGTGGATCACCGGGAGGTAGGCGCCGCAGCGCGGGTCCTGGCCGCCCCACTTGCCGGTGCCGTAGTACTGGTAGCCGTTCTGCACGAAGAAGGTCTCGGGGGCCATGGTCAGGACGAACTTGGCGCCGTACCTGGCCTTGAGGGTCTTCAGTGCCGAGATCAGGTTGACGATCACGGGGGTGGTCGGGTTGCGGAAGTCGGTGTCACCGGTGTTCAGGGACAGCGAGTGGCCCTCGAAGTCGACGTCGAGTCCGTCGAGGCCGTAGGTGTCGATGATCTTCGAGACGGAGGAGACGAAGGTGTCGCGGGCGGCCGTCGTGGTCAGCTGGACCTGGCCGTTCTGGCCGCCGATCGAGATCAGCACCTTCTTGCCGGCCGCCTGCTTGGCCTTGACCGCGGCCTTGAAGTCGGCGTCGCTCTCCACGTTCGGGCACTCGGTGACCGGGCAGCGGTTGAAGCGGATGTCGCCGGAGGTGGCCGAGGTGGGCTCGCCGAAGGACAGGTCGATGACGTCCCAGCTGTCGGGGACGTCCGCGAGGCGGGTGTAGCCGGCGCCGTTGGCGAAGCCGGCGTGGAGGTAGCCGACGAGGGCGTGGGCGGGCAGGTCGGCCGGGCCGCCGCCGGTGCCCGCGCCGGTCGTGGCGGTCACGGCCGTGGATCTCGCGGACTCGCCGGCGTCGTTGACCGCGGCGACCTGGAAGCTGTAGGCGGTGGAGGCCGCGAGTCCGGAGACGGTCGCCGAGGTGCCGGTCACGGTCTGGACCCTGGCGCCGTCGCGGTAGACGGCGTAGCCGGTGGCGCCGGTCACCGCCGACCAGGACAGGCCGACGGAGGACTGGGTCACGGAGGTGGTCCTCAGGCCGGCGGGCGCGGCGGGCGGCTGCCCGGTGCCGCTGCCGCCGGGGCCGACGAGGGTGATGTCGTCGGCGTTGTAGGCGCCGGTGCCGTACCAGCCGTGGGTGTTGATCGTGACCTTGGTGGTCGTGGGTCCGGTGCGGAAGGTGGTGCTCAGCTTCTGCCAGTCGGGGGCGGACCGGGTCCAGGTGGAGACGTCGGTGGTGCCGGTGCCGGTCGCGCCGAGGTAGACGTAGGAGCCGCGGACGTAACCGGACAGGGTGTACTGCGCGTCGGGCTGGACGGCCACGGTCTGGCCGCACTGGGCGTTGTCGCCGCCCGCGGGCGTCGCCTGGAGTGCGGCCTTCCCGCTGTGCACGGGCGAGCCGACGGTCGTGCCGGCCGTGCAGGTCCAGCCGGTCAGGCCGGACTCGAAGCCGCCGTTGACGGCTGTGTCCACGTCGGCCCCGCCGCCCCCGTCGGCCGCGTCGGCGGCCGAGGAGAGCGCGGTGATGCCGGGCACGGCCAGCAGTGCGGCCGTGAGCACGGTGAGGACGGTGCCGGGACGTCTGGGGCGATCCACAAGGGCCTCCGGGGTCAGGGGAGTTGACGGGGCCGAGCGGACACAACTTGGTCCAGACCAATCTTGTTGTCAAGGTGTCCGGGCGTCACCCGTCCGCGTTCCTCCCCCGCGCCGGCCCCGCCACCGCCTCGTGCATCGCCATCTCCAGCAGCGCCGGGTCGGTCAGCGTGCCCGAGCCGTCCGGCGGCACCAGCCAGCGCACCCCCCGGGTCGCCCGGCCCGGATACGGCACGACGATCCAGGTGCCGGCCCCGGCGGTACGGATGCCGGTGCCGAGCCAGCGGGCCGCGGTGCCCGGCGGCACGAGGAACCCCACCCGGCTGTCGCCGAAGTCGGTGAGCACCGGGCCGGGCCGGCCGAGCATGCGGGTGAGCACGTCGAGAGTCGGATAACCGAGGTCGCCCGGCAGGATGAGGACGTCCCACGCCTTGCCCGCGGGCAGCAGGGCGACCCCGAGGGGGTTGCGTTCCCACTCCCGGCGGCAGACTCCGGGGTCGGGTGCGACGGATGCCAGCCATGCGACCGCCGTCTTCGGACCGGTCATCGAAGAACCTCCCTCTCTCGTCCGACGCGGTCGCGTCACGGGGAGAGAGGGAGGTCCGGCCGGAGCATTACGCGGGTTCTCCCGCCTTCGCCGCGCGGTCCGGATCGTGGCTAACTGTCGAAGCCCAGGCCGAGCCGGTCCATCGTCCGCAGCCACAGGTTCCGGCGGCCGCCGTGGGCGTCCGCGCGGGCCAGGGACCACTTGGTGAGGGCGATCCCGGTCCAGGCGAAGGGTTCCGGCGGGAACGGCAGCGGCTTCTTGCGGACCATCTCCAGCTCGGTCCGCTCGGTGCGCTCCCCGTCCAGCAGGTCCAGCATGACGTCCGCGCCGAAGCGGGTCGCGCCGACACCGAGGCCCGTGTAGCCGGCCGCGTAGGCCACGCGGCCCTGGTGGGCGGTGCCGAAGAACGCCGAGAAGCGGGAGCAGGTGTCGATCGCGCCGCCCCAGGCGTGGGTGAAGCGGACGCCCTCCAGCTGCGGGAAGCAGGTGAAGAAGTGGCCGGCGAGCTTGGCGTACGTCTCGGGCCGGTCGTCGTACTCGGCGCGGACCCGGCCGCCGTACGGGTAGATCGCGTCGTAACCGCCCCACAGGACGCGGTTGTCGGCGGACAGCCGGAAGTAGTGGAACTGGTTGGCGCTGTCCCCCAGCCCCTGCCGGTTCTTCCAGCCGATCTCCGCCAGCCGGTCGGGCGTGAGCGGTTCGGTCATCAGCGCGTAGTCGTAGACGGGGACGGTGTACGACCGCACGCGGCGCAGCAGGCTCGGGAAGATGTTCGTGCCGAGCGCCACCCTGCGGGCGCGGACCGCGCCGTACGGGGTGCGTACGGCCATGCCGCCGCCGTACTGCTTCAGCGTCAGCGCGGGCGTGTGCTCGTAGACCCGGACGCCGAGCCTGACGCACGCCCGCTTCAGGCCCCACGCCAGTTTCGCCGGGTGCAGCATGGCCACGCCCCTGCGGTCCCACAGGCCGGCCTCGAAGGTCGGCGAGTTCACCTGCTCGCGCACCGCGTCGGCGTCCAGGAACTCGATGCCGTCGGCGAGCCCCTTCTCCTCCAGTTCCCGGTGCCAGTCCCGCAGTTCCCAGGCCTGGTACGTCTCGGTGGCGACGTCGATCTCGCCGGTGCGTTCGAAGTCGCAGTCGATGCCGTGCCGGGCGACCGCGGCCTCGATCTCGTCGAGGTTGCGCAGGCCCAGCTCCTGGAGCCGCTGGATCTCGCGGGGCCAGCGGGCGAGCCCGTTGGGCAGGCCGTGGGTGAGGGAGGCGGCGCAGAAGCCGCCGTTGCGGCCGGAGGCGGCCCAGCCCACCTCGCGGCCCTCCAGCAGCACCACGTCGCGCTGCGGGTCGCGCTCCTTGGCGTTGAGCGCGGTCCACAGTCCGCTGTAGCCGCCGCCGACGACCAGCAGGTCGCACGTCTCGGTGCCGGTGAGGGCGGGTTCGGCGGGCGGCTTGCCGGGGTCCTCCAGCCAGTACGGCACCGGTCGTGCCTCGCGGAGAGAGGCGGTCCAGTTGTCTCTGCCACGGCTCATGGCGCTCGGGGCCATGATTTCAACTCCCTACAGGGGCTTATGCCTTGTGTTTGCTACGGCGGCCGGTGACGACCATCGACGTCAGCACGAACAGCACCGCGACCAGGAACATGGCCGTGCCGATCACGTTGATCTGCACGGGTGTGCCGCGCTGCGCCGATCCCCACACGAACATGGGGAAGGTGACGGTCGAACCGGCGTTGAAGTTGGTGATGATGAAATCGTCGAAGGACAGCGCGAAGGAGAGCAGCGCGCCCGCGGCGATCCCGGGTGCCGCGATGGGCAGGGTGACCCGCACGAAGGTCTGCGCGGGACCGGCGTACAGGTCCCGGGCGGCCTCCTCCAGACGCGGGTCCATCGACATCACGCGCGCCTTGACGGCGGTGACGACGAAGCTCAGGCAGAACATGATGTGCGCGATGAGGATCGTCCAGAAGCCCAGCTGAGCACCCATGTTGAGGAACAGGGTGAGCAGCGAGGCGGCCATGACGACCTCGGGCATGGCCATCGGCAGGAAGATCAGCGAGTTGACGGCGCCGCGGGCACGGAAGCGGTAGCGGACCAGCGCGAAGGAGATCATCGTGCCGAGGACGGTGGCGCCGGCCGTCGCCCACACGGCGATCTGGAGGCTGAGGGACAGCGAGCCGCACATGCCGGCGACCCCGCACGGGTCCCGCCAGGCGTCCGTGGAGAACTGCTGCCACTCGTAGTTGAAGCGGCCCTTCGGCCGGTTGAAGGAGAACACCGTGACGATGACGTTCGGCAGCAGCAGATAGGCGAGCGTCAGCAGTCCCGCGATGACGACGAGACGGCGCTTGAGCCAGTTGACGAGGAGCATTTAGACCAGGTCCTCCGTCCCCGACCGGCGGATGTAGAGCGTGACCATGGCCAGGATCGCGGCCATGAGGATGAAGGAGAGCGCCGCCGCCGTCGGGTAGTCCAGGATGCGCAGGAACTGGGTCTGGATGACGTTGCCGATCATGCGGGTGTCGGTGGAGCCGAGGAGTTCGGCGTTGACGTAGTCGCCGGCCGCCGGGATGAACGTCAGCAGGGTCCCGGAGACCACGCCCGGCATCGACAGCGGGAAGGTCACCTTGCGGAAGGTGGTCCAGGGCTTGGCGTACAGGTCGCCGGCCGCCTCGTGCAGCCGTCCGTCGATCCGCTCCAGCGAGCTGTACAGCGGCAGGATCATGAACGGCAGGAAGTTGTACGTCAGTCCGCAGACCACCGCCAGCGGGGTGGCCAGCACCCGGTCGCCGGCCGTCCAGCCGAGCCAGTCGGTCAGGTCCAGGACGTGCAGCGAGTTCAGCGTGTGCACGACCGGGCCGTTGTCGGCGAGGATCGTCTTCCAGGCCAGGGTGCGGATCAGGAAGCTGGTGAAGAACGGTGCGATCACCAGGATCATGATCAGGTTCCGCCAGCGGCCCGCGCGGAAGGCGATCAGATAGGCGAGCGGGTAGCCGAGGAGGAGGCAGAGCACGGTCGCGGCGGCGGCGTAGAGGACGGACCGCAGGAACTGCGGCCAGTACTCGGACAGGGCGTCCCAGTACGTCGCCAGGTGCCAGGTGACCTTGTAGCCCTGTTCCAGGGAGCCGGTCTGCACGGACGTGGAGGCCTGGTAGAGCATCGGCAGCGCGAAGAAGACGACCAGCCACAGCAGGCCGGGCAGCAGCAGCCAGTACGGCGTGAACCGGCCGCGTCTGCGCGGTGGCCTCTTCTCCGGTGCGGTGGGACTGAGCGGCGGGGGCGCCTCGGTGAGCGTCGACATCAGGCGGCGGCCTCTTCCTCGGTGCCCGCGTCGATGTCCTGCGCCGCGTCGAGGCCGAAGGTGTGCGCCGGGCTCCAGTGCAGGACCACCTCGGCGCCGGGCACCAGCCGGCCGTCGCGCTCGACGTTCTGCACGTACACCGACAGCTCCTTGCAGACGGGGCTGTCGATGACGTACTGCGTGGAGACACCGATGAAGCTCGCGTCGGCGATCCGGCCGGTGACGCGGTTGCGGCCCGCGGGGACGGAGCCGGCGTCGTCGGCGTGCGTGAGGGAGATCTTCTCCGGGCGGATGCCGACCAGCACCGTGCCGCCGGCCGTCGTCGGGGCCGAACACCGCGCCTCGGGCAGCACCAGCTTGCCGCCGCCCGCCGTGAGCACGAGATCGTCGCCGCTGCGGGTGTCGACCTCGGCGCGGATGAGGTTGGAGGTGCCGAGGAAGTTCGCTACGAAGGTGGTCCGCGGGTTCTCGTAGAGGTCGGCCGGCGAGCCGAGCTGCTCGACCCGGCCGCCGTTCATCACGGCGACCGTGTCGGCCATGGTCATGGCCTCCTCCTGGTCGTGCGTGACGTGCACGAAGGTGATGCCGACCTCGGTCTGGATCCGCTTCAGCTCCAGCTGCATCTGGCGGCGCAGTTTGAGGTCGAGGGCACCGAGGGGCTCGTCGAGGAGGAGCACCTTCGGGTGGTTGATGAGGGCGCGGGCGACGGCCACGCGCTGCTGCTGGCCGCCGGAGAGCTGGTGCGGCTTCTTGCGCGCCTGCTCGCCCAGCTGGACCAGGTCCAGCATCTCCTCGACCTGCTTCTTCACGCTCTTCACGCCGCGCCGGCGCAGGCCGAAGGCGACGTTCTCGAAGATGTCCAGGTGCGGGAAGAGGGCGTAGGACTGGAAGACCGTGTTCACGGGCCGCTTGTACGGCGGCAGGTGGGTGACGTCCTCCTCGCCGAGGCGGACGGTGCCCGACGTGGGCTCCTCCAGGCCGGCGATCATGCGCAGGGTGGTGGTCTTGCCGCAGCCGGACGCGCCGAGCAGGGCGAAGAAGGAGCCCTGGGGCACGGTCAGGTCCAGCGGGTGTACGGCGGTGAAGGAGCCGTAGGTCTTGGAGATACCGGAGAGGCGGACGTCGCCGCTGTTGTGTGGTGTCGTCTTCATCGTCGTCGTCACGCCCCTGTGAGCTTCGCGAACTTCTCTTCGTAGGCCGTCTCTTCCTTCTGGCTCAGGGAGCGGAAGGCATGGGACTTCGCCTGCATGGCCTTGTCGGGGACGATCAGCGGGTTGTCCGCCGCGTCTTTGTCGATCTTCGCAAGGTACGGCTTCACCCCGTCGACCGGCGTCACGTAGTTGATGTACGCGGCCAGCTCCGCGGCCTGCCGGGGCTCGTAGTAGAAGTCGATGAGCCGCTCGGCGTTGGTCTTGTGGCGCGCCCTGTTCGGTACGCACATGTTGTCGGTCGACGTCATGTAGCCGCTGTCCGGGACGACGAAGCCGACGTCCGGGCTGTCCGCCTTGAGCTGGACGACGTCGCCCGCCCAGGCCACGCAGGCCGCGAAGTCGCCCTTGGTGAGGTCGGACGTGTAGTCGTTGCCGGTGAAGCGGCGGATCTGGCCCTTGTCGACGGCCTTCTGGAGACGGGCAATGGCCGCGTCGAAGTCGTCGTCGGTGAACTTCCCCGGGTCCTTGCCCATGTCGAGCAGGGTCATGCCGACGGAGTCGCGCATCTCCGACAGGAAGCCGACGCGCCCCTTGAGCCGGGGGTTGTCCAGCAGGTCGGAGACCGAGGTGACCTCGATGCCGTCGAGTGCCTTCTTGTTGTAGGCGATGACGGTGGAGATGCCCTGCCAGGGGTAGGAGTACGCCCGCCCCGGGTCCCAGTCCGGGTCGCGGAACTGGGCCGAGAGGTTGCTGTAGGCGTGCGGCAGGTTGGACGGGTCCAGTTTCTGGACCCAGCCGAGCCGGATGAGCCGGGCGGCCAGCCAGTCGGTGAGGACGATGATGTCGCGGCCGGTGTCCTGGCCCGCGGCGAGCTGTGGCTTGAGCTTGCCGAAGAACTCGTTGTTGTCGTTGATGTCCTCGCTGTACCTGACCGTGATCCCGGTCCGCCTGCGGAAGGTGTCGAGCGTCGGGTGGCGTTTTCCCTTGTCGTCGACGTCGATGTACTCGGTCCAGTTGGAGAAGTTCACCACCTTCTCCTCGGCCGAGTGGTCCTCGGCGGAGGTGCCGCCCCGGCTCTTGCCGGCCGCGGGGATCCCGCAGGCGCTCAGCGCCCCGAGGCCGCCGGCCGCGAGCGCACCGCCGGTGGACGCCCGCAGCAGCGACCGGCGGGTCAGGCCCGCCCTGCCGTTGCGGAGACTGCGCCGCATGGCCGCGAGTTGCGGCGGGGTCGGGCGGTCGGGCTCGTACTGCTCCATGCGCGTGGTGCCCTTTCGGGAGGGATCGGCCTGGTCACTGGCCTGATCGTCGCTAGCGGTCCCCGAAGATCGTGCGGTGCCAGTCCTTCCGCGCCACCGCCGTGTTGTCGAACATTACGTGCTTGACCTGCGTGTACTCCTCGAACGAGTACGCCGACATGTCCTTGCCGAAGCCGGAGGCCTTGTATCCGCCGTGCGGCATCTCGCTGATGATCGGGATGTGGTCGTTGATCCACACGCACCCAGCCTTGATCTCGCGGGTGGCACGGTTGGCGCGGTAGACGTCGCGGCTCCACGCGGAGGCGGCGAGGCCGTACGGTGTGTCGTTGGCCAGCCGGATGCCCTCATCATCACCGTCGAACGGCAGTACGACCAGTACGGGACCGAAAATCTCGGACCGGACGACCTCGCTGTCCTGCGGGGCGCCGGCGATCAGGGTGGGCCGGTAGTAGGC
The DNA here is from genome assembly GCF_040613095.1 of Streptomyces sp. NPDC006309. NCBI lineage: Bacteria > Bacillati > Actinomycetota > Actinomycetes > Kitasatosporales > Streptomycetaceae > Streptomyces > Streptomyces sp. NPDC006309. The sequence continues at coordinate 96,643 of NZ_JBEXRO010000014.1, forward strand.
GCCCTTCCCCAGGTCCCCCCCGGGGGCCTCGCCGCCGGTCACCACGCGCGCGTAGGCACGCGCCCGGTCCACGAAACCGGCGACCCGGTCGCGCTGGGCGTGCGAGATCAGCGGCCCGAGGTCGGTACCGGGCGCGAACGGGTCGCCGAGCCGCACGGTTTCCATCAGCGCGGCCGTCCGCTCGACGAACGCCTCGTACAGCGGTCGCTGCACGTACGCGCGCGTGGCCGCCGTGCAGTCCTGGCCGGTGTTGATGAGCGCGCCGGCGACCGCGCCGTGGACCGCGGCCTCCAGGTCGGCGTCGTCGAAGACGACGAAGGGTGCCTTGCCGCCCAGCTCCAGATGCAGCCGCTTGACGGTCGCGGTGGCGACCTCGGCGACCCGCTTGCCGACACCGGTGGAGCCGGTGAAGGAGGTCATGGCCACGTCCGGGTGGCCGACCAGGTGCTCCCCGGCCTCCCGCCCGGTCCCGGTGACGATGTTGACCACCCCGTCCGGGATTCCGGCGTCGGTGGCGGCCTGGGCGAACAGCAGCGAGGTCAGCGGGGTCAGCTCGGCGGGCTTCAGCACGATCGTGTTGCCCGCGGCGATCGCCGGGAGGATCTTCCAGGCGGCCATCTGGAGCGGGTAGTTCCAGGGCGCGATCGACCCGACGACCCCGATGGGCTCGCGCCGGACGTACGAGGTGTGGTCACCGGAGTACTCACCGGCGGACTGCCCCTGGAGATGCCGGGCGGCGCCCGCGAAGAACGCGGTGTTGTCGATGGTGCCCGGCACGTCGAACTCGCGGGTGAGCTTCAGCGGCTTGCCGCACTGGAGGGACTCGGCGCGGGCGAGGTCCTCGGCGCGGTCGGCGAGCACGGCGGCGAACCGGTGCAGGGCGTCCGAGCGCTCGCCCGGGGTCGCGGCGGCCCAGCCCGGGAAGGCCGCGCGTGCGGCGGCGACGGCCGCGTCGACGTCGTCGGCGCCGGCCAATTCGTACGTGTACACCCCCTCGCCGCTCGCGGGGTCGACCACCGTGTGGGTGTGACCCGAGGTGCCCCTGGTCAGCCGGCCCGCGATGAACTGCGCGCCGTCCGCGAAGCGGTCCTGCGCGGCGAATCGTTCCTCTGCGGGGAATCGTTCCGGGGTGGCGGTGCCCGGGTTGTGCATGTCGCTCTCCTCCGCCGTTCGCCCCGTCCCGGTGGGCGGGTGGCGTAGCTCCAGCTCGATTTGAGTGCCGATCCTGGCAGAGGGAGTGGTCGTCAACAAGTGATTCCGTTGTTGCCTTTTGGTTACGCGACGGAATCTGTCGACCAGGTGTCGAGTCGGGAAGGAAAAGGACGGACGGAGTGTCAGTGGTGCGTGCCACACTCGCGTGCATGGGGAAGATCGACGGGCTGGAAGCCCTGATCAGGGAGGTCCGGGCCGGTTCCCGGATCAAGTACCTCCACTTCTGGGGGCACCGGCCGCGGCCCGACGGCCGGATCGGCGCGAGCTGTCTCAGCCAGTGGTGGCCGTCACCGTTCGTGGTGGACGGTGCGGAGTACGCGACGGCCGAGCACTGGATGATGGCCGGCAAGGCCCGGCTGTTCGGCGACGCGGAGGCGGAGCGGCGGGTGCTGGCCGCGGAGCATCCCGCCGAGGCGAAGAAGGCGGGCCGGCTGGTCCGGGGATTCGACGACGCGACCTGGGAGCGGGAGCGGTTCCGGATCGTGGTCGAGGGCAGCGTGCACAAGTTCGCGGCCCACGAGAACCTGCTCCAGTACCTGCTGGGCACCGGCGACCGGGTCCTGGTGGAGGCCAGTCCCGTCGACCCCGTGTGGGGCATCGGCCTGCCGGCGGACGACGATGCGGCCGACGACCCGCAACGCTGGCAGGGCCAGAACCTGCTGGGCTTCGCCCTGATGGAGGCCCGGGAGAGATTGGCGGGGACGGGCGCCTGAGGGGACCGGCGCCTGAGCGGGGGCGGGCGCCGGGGGAGGCGGGCCTCCGAGCGGGGGCGGGCCTGAGCGGGGGCGGGGGCGGGGGCCCGAGTGAAGGGGGCGGGGACCCGGGGAGGCGAGCCCGAGCGGGGGGCGGTGCCCGAGCGGGGGCGGGGGCCCGAGTGAAGGGGGCGGGGGCCCGAGTGAAGGGGGCGGGGGCCCGGGGAGGCAAGCCCGAGCGGGGGGCGACGCCTGAGCGAAGGCGGGCCCGAGCGGGGGGCGAGGGACCGGGTAGGCGAGCCCGAGCCGGGGCCGGTACCCGAGCGGAGGCGGACCTGAGCAGGCGTCGACGCCCGAACGGGGGCGAGCCGGGGCCGGTGCTCGAGCGGAGGCGGACGTGAATATGGGCCGGGCCTGAGCGGGAGCCGACGTCTAGGCGGAGGCCAACCTGAGCGGGAGGGGGGACGAGCGAGGGTGGGGCCCGCACGGGGCGGGAGCCTGAAGCCGGGCGGGGCGGGTGCCCGAACGGGGGCGGGCACCCGCCGGGACGGGGCCCCGGGCGGAGGCAGGCATCGGAACGGGGGGCCGGGCGGAGGCCCGAGCCGGAGCGGAGGCCTGTGCCGGAGGTGGGCGCCCGAGCGGGACGGGAACCTGAGCCGGGATGAGAGCCCGAGCCGGAACGGACGCCCGAGCGGAGGCAGGCACCGGAACGGAGGGCGGGGGCCCGACCGGAAGCAGGCGTCGAGACGGGGCGGGGGCGCCGGGACAGGGCGGGGGCCCCGAGCCGGAGGTGGGCGCCCGAGCGGAGACGGGAGCCTGAGCCGGGAGCAGGGCCCGAGCCGGGACGGAGGCCCGAGCGGAGACAGGCACCGGAACGGAGGGCGGGGGCCCGACCGCAGGCAGGCGTCGAGACGGGGCGGGGGCGCCGGGACAGGGCGGGGGCCCCGAGCCGGAGGAGGGTGCCCAAGCGGGGACGTGGGCCCGAGTCGCGGTGACGGGAGCCCGAACGGAGACGAGCCGCCGGACGGGTGCCCCGAGCCGGAGGCGGGGTGTCCGAGCGGGAACGGCGGCCCGAGCGGGGGGACGGGAGCCCGAACCGGGACGGGAACCCGTATCGGGGCGGGAACCCGAGTCAGGGCGGGAGCCCGAACCGGGACGCGGGCCGAACCGGGGTGGGGCGTTGTCCGGGGTGGGGCGTTGTCCGGGGTGGGGTCTCAGGTGTACACCGCGACGGCGAAGGCGAACAGGGCCGCCACCAGGACGATCCCCGCGGCCCCGCAGATGATGCCGGCCAGGGCCACGCCCGGGTTGGTCGCCTCGCCGTGGCGGGCCTTGGACCTGCCCACCGCGCCGAAGATCACCGCCAGGACGCCGAGCACCAGCGCCACCGGCCACAGCAGGAAACCGGCCGCCGCGATGATGCCGAGTACCAGCGAGGCCGTCCCCATGCCGTTGTTCGGAAGCGGCTGCGTTCCGGGCCAGGCGTAACCGGGGCCGCCGCCGTACGGGGCGGGCGAGGCGCCCGGGTAGCCGTACGCCGGAGCCGTCCCCGGGTAGCCGTACGGCACCTGACCGGGGCCGCCGGGGGCGATGGGAGGCGGCGGCACCGGGTCCGCCGCCCCCTGCCCCGCGGTGGGAGGCACCGGCGGCGCGTAGGGGTTCGGCTGCGGGATGCCGGCCGGCGGCGTGAACGGGTTCGGCTGCGGGGCCGGGGTTGAGGCGGAGGCCGGGGGCACGTAAGGGTTCCCCTGCGGGGCCGGAGTCGAGGCCGGCGGCGCGTACGGGTTCGGCTGCTGGGCCGAGGGAGGCGACGGCGGCGCGTACGGGTTGCCCTGCGTGGCCGGAGTCGGTGGCGCGAAGGGGTTCGGCCGCTGGGCCGGGCTCGTCGGGGCGGAGCCGGCGGCGGGGCTCGCCCATGGCGCGGCGGCGCCGGCGGGCGCCTCCGGGGCCGTGGGGAACGAGGTCAGCGTTCGCTGGTCGTGGACGGAGCCGGGGCCGGAACCGGGGGCCGGGACAGCGTCCCGCACCGGTGCCTCCCCCGCGGCCCGGGCCGCCGCGTCCTTGTGCAGGGAGACCCGGGGCGCCCCGGACCCGTGCCCGGCGGCCTGCTCCCCCGGCGTGGACTGCGGCACCTCGTCGGACATGGTGGAAGAACCCTCCGCTGGACGTCCCGTCATGCTACGGGCAGGCCGGGACACCGCGGCCCGGGGCCTACGATGATCCGGCGTCACCGATCAGCCGATCACCGCGCCCGCACGACCGACGCCGTCCCGCGGGCGCCCGTCCCGGGGAGGACCCCTTGACCGACAGCTCCGTACCCGCCGCCGGCACCACCGGCCGCGATCTGCGCGCCTTCATCGCCGGGCTGCCCAAGGCCGAACTGCACGTGCACCACGTCGGCTCCGCCTCCCCCCGGATCGTCTCGGAACTGGCCGCCCGCCACCCCGACTCCAAGGTCCCCACCGACCCCGAGGCCCTGGCCGACTACTTCACCTTCACGGACTTCGCGCACTTCATCGAGGTGTACCTGTCGGTCGTGGACCTCATCCGCACCCCGGAGGACGTCCGGCTGCTCACCTACGAGGTGGCCCGGGACCTGGCCCGGCAGCAGGTGCGGTACGCCGAGCTGACCATCACCCCCTTCTCCTCCATCCGCCGCGGGATCGAGGAGCGGTCCTTCATGGCCGCGATCGAGGACGCCCGCAAGGCGGCCGAGGCCGAGTTCGGGACCGTACTGCGCTGGTGCTTCGACATACCCGGCGAGGCCGGTCCCGACGCGGCCGAGGAGACCGCGCGGCTGGCCACCGACGACCGGATCCGCCCGGAGGGCCTGGTGTCGTTCGGGCTCGGCGGCCCCGAGATCGGTGTGCCCCGGCCGCAGTTCAAGCCGTACTTCGACCGGGCCCTCGCCGCCGGCCTGCACTCCGTTCCGCACGCCGGTGAGACGACCGGGCCGCAGACGGTGTGGGACGCGCTGACCGAGCTGCGCGCCGAGCGGATCGGGCACGGCACCAGCTCCGCGCGCGATCCCCGGCTGCTCGCCCACCTCGCCGAGCACCGCATCCCGCTGGAGGTGTGCCCGACCTCCAACATCGCCACCCGCGCGGTCCGCACCCTGGAGGAGCACCCGCTCGCGGAGTTCGCGCGCGCCGGGGTGCTGGTCACGATCAACTCGGACGACCCGCCGATGTTCGGCACCGACCTCAACAACGAGTACGCGGTGGCCGCCCGCCTCCTGGGCCTGGACGAGCGCGGTCTCGCCGGCCTCGCGAAGAACGCCGTCGAGGCCTCGTTCCTGGACGCGGAGGGCAAGGCACGGATCATCGCGGAGATCGACACGTACACCGCCGGGCGGCTCGCCTCCTGACGCCCACCACAATGGGCTCATGCAGACCGTGACCGCCGTGGCCCACCGCGGCGACCCCTACCGTTTCCGTGAGAACACGACCGACTCGCTGCGTTCCGCGCTCGACCGGGGCGCCGACGCCGTCGAGATCGACGTACGGCTCACCCGTGACGGCGTCCCCGTGCTGCTGCACGACGACACGCTCCAGCGGTTGTGGGGGGTGCGGCGGCCGCTGAGCGCGCTGTCCGCCGAGGAGGTGCGCGGCCTCACGGCGGGCGGTGTGCCCACGCTGGCGGAGGCGTTGTCCGCGACCGGCGAGGCCCGGGTCATGGTGGACCTGTGCGGACGGGTCGACCGCCGGACGGTCGAGCGGGTCCTGGACGCCGTACGGCAGAGCGGGGCCCGGGACCGCGCCTACTACTGCGCGGGCGCCGAGGCGATGCTCGCCGTCCGGGCCGCCGACCCGGCCGCCGAGATCGCCCTGACCTGGACGTCCCTGGCCCCGCCCCGGCCCGCGCTGCTGGCGGCGGTGCGCCCCCGCTGGCTCAACTACCGGTTCCCGCTGGTCGACCGGGAGCTGGCCGCCCGGGTCCACCGCGACGGCTGCCTGCTGTCGGTGTGGACCCCGGACACCCGCCGCGCCATGCGCCGGCTGCTGGATCTCGGCGTCGACTCGATCACGACGAACCGCGTCGACGTCCTGCACACCCTGCGCGCCCCGGAGTTCCCGCCGGCTCCGGGGGACCAGCTGTCCCCGTAGGGGTGATCCCTGGCCATTCCCCTGTGGAGAGGGGCGGTTGCTCGGGGACCAGCAGGGGTCGTATGCCGTCCTCGGTGAGGATCCGCCCTCCGCCCCGGCGCCGGAGGATGATCTCGCGTCCTCTTCCCGATCTTCTCAAGGAGCCCCGTATGCGCCGGAACAGCCGCCTCCTCCTGTCCGCCGGTCTCGTCGCCGCGCTGGCCGCCGGCCCGCTGGCCGCACCCGCGTCCGCCGCCCCGAGGGCACCGGCCGCCGCCGGTGTCACGGCCGGCCCGGACAGCGAGGCGCTCTCCGCCGCGATCGCCGGCCTCCCCGACCAGGACGCCACCGCCGCGTTGCTGCGCGTCGGCGGTGACGGGACCTGGCGCGGAACGGCCGGCGTACGGGACGTCAGGACCGGGGCCCCGGCGCTGGAGAACGGGCGGTTCCGGGCCGGGTCGGTGACGAAGGTGGTCACCGCGTCGATCGTGCTCCAGCTCGCCGCGGAGGGCCGGATCGACCTGGACGGCACCGTGCAGCGGTACCTTCCGGGCCTGCTCACCGACGAGTTCGCCCCCGTCACCGTACGGCAGTTGCTCGACTACACCAGCGGCCTGCGCCCGGGGGCGTCACTGGGTGACACGGTCGAGGACGGCTACTCGCACCGCTTCGAGACGCTGACGCCCCGGCAGGTCGTGGCGGCCTCCGTCGCGCGGGGCCCGGCGTACGCGCCGGGCACGCGGCAGGACTACGGCAACATCCACTACACCGTGCTCGGCATGCTCATCGAGAAGGTGACCGGTGACACGTACGCGCACCAGGCCGAGGCGCGGATCTTCCGGCCGCTCGGCATGCGGCACAGCTCCTTCCCGGCCGGCGCGGATCCCCGCATCCACGGGCCGCACAACCGCGGTTACGACTGGATCGACGGCAAGCTGGTCGACGTGACCGACTGGAACATGACGGACCGCTTCGCCGCCGGCGACCTGATATCGACCGACGCCGATCTGGAGCGGCTGCTGGTGGGGCTGTTCCGCGGCCGGGTGGTGCCCGAGCCGCAGCTGACGGAGATGTTCACGCTGCCTGACGTGCCCGGGGCGCGGTACGGGGCGGGACTGGAGCGGTTCGACTTGAACGGCCGGGTGATCTGGGGCAAGACCGGCTCACGCCCGGGCTACGCGACGGTGATCGCGGCGACCCGGGACCTGTCCCGCACCCTGGTCTACTCGGTCAACTCCACGGACGCCAAGGGCGACGGCCTCACCGTCGCCCGGCGTTTCGCGTTCCCCGCGTTCAACCGCTGATGCCCAAAGCCCACGCCCGTGGTTGAACGCGTTCAAAAGCAGTCCGGCAGGCTCCGGCCCGCACCCTGCGGGTCAGCGGTCGCGCCGTCACAGACCCGCGATCCGGTTCCACCGCCGGGCGAACTCCCCGCGTTCCGTGGACGTGATGTCGCGGGCGACGGCGAGGCGCTCGCGCATGCCGGGGTCCGGGAAGATCAGCGGGTTGTCGGCGAGGGCGGCGGTGTCCTTGTCCCGGGACGCGGCCAGGACCTCGCGGGCGGCGGGGACCGGGCACACGTAGTTGACCCAGGCGGCGAGCCGCGCGGCGGGCCCCGGTTCGTAGTAGTAGTCGATCAGGCGCTCGGCGTCGGCCTTGTGGCGGGCCCGGTCGGGGATCATCAGGGAGTCCGACCACAGCTCGGCGCCCTCCTCGGGGACGACGAAGCGGATGTCGGGGTTGTCGGCCTGGAGCTGGATGACGTCGCCGGAGTACGCCTGGCAGGCGAGGACGTCGCCGCTGACCAGGTCCTTGGTGTAGTCGTTGCCGGTGAAGCGGCGGATCTGGCCCCGCTGGACCTCCCGCTCCACCTGGTCGCACATCCGGTGGAAGTCGTCGGCGGTCCACCGTGTGATGTCCACGCCGTTGCCCTGCATGAGCAGCGCGAACGCCTCGTCCAGGCCGGACAGGAGTGTGACCCGGCCCTTGAGGTCCTTGGCCCAGAGGTCGGAGACACGGCGGATCTCGCGGCCGAGCCTGCGGTGGTTGTAGGCGATACCGGTGATGCCCGACTGCCAGGGCACGGTGAACCGGCGGCCCGGGTCGAAGGCGGGCGAGCGCAGCAGCGGGTCCAGGTTCTTCGCCACGTGCGGCTGGCGGGCGCGGTCCATCTCCTGGACCCAGCCCAGCCGGACGTACCGGGCGCACATCCAGTCGCTGATGACGATCAGGTCCCGGCCGGTGGCCTGGTGGTTCATCAGCGCGGGGCTGATCTTGCCGAAGAACTCGTCGTTGTCGTTGATCTCCTCCACGTAGTCGACGGAGATCCCGGTGCGCCTCCCGAACGCCTCCAGCGTGGGCCGGCGGCTGGGGTCGGCGTCGTCGGTGTCGATGTAGAGGGGCCAGTTCGCCCAGGTCAGCTTCCGGTCGGCCGCCGACTGGTCGGTCACGGACCGGTCGCCGGGCCGGACGTAGGCGGCGGGCACCCCGCAGCCGGCCAGGGCGCCGAGCGCGGCGGTGCCGCCGAGGGCGGCGAGGAGGGAGCGGCGGGACGGCGCGGACGTACGGGAAGAAGTCTGGGGCACCCCGGAAGCATGCCGCCGAGGTCCGCGGCCGGACAATCGACGCTGCGTCGAGCGGGACGGCGCCGGGCCGACACCTTGTCGATCAAGCGTGTGCCGGCCGCTTGCCCCGGCCGCCCGGCGATATGACGCGGCGCGGCCCGCGGAGGGGGAGGTGACCCGTCCGCGGGCCGCGCTGCCGGACGCCGGTCAGGACTCAGTCCAGCGACGTCATCACGTGCTTGATCCGCGTGTAGTCCTCGAACCCGTATCCCGACAGGTCCTTGCCGTAGCCGGACTTCTTGAAGCCGCCGTGCGGCATCTCCGCGACCAGCGGGATGTGCGTGTTGATCCACACGCAGCCGAAGTCGAGCTTCTTCGACATGCGCATCGCGCGGCCGTGGTCCTTGGTCCACACCGAGGACGCGAGGGCGTACTCGACGCCGTTGGCGTACGCGAGGGCCTGCTCCTCGTCCGTGAAGGACTGGACGGTGATGACCGGGCCGAAGACCTCGTTCTGCACGATCTCGTCGTCCTGCTTCAGGCCGGAGACGACGGTCGGGGCGAAGAAGTAGCCCTTGTCGCCGACCCGCTCGCCGCCCGCCTCGACCTTGGCGTGCGCCGGGAGGCGGTCGATGAAGCCGGCGACCTGCTTGAGCTGGTTGGGGTTGTTCAGCGGGCCGAAGAGGACGTCCTCGTCGTCGGGCTGCCCGGTCTTCGTCTCGGACGCGGCCTTGGCGAGCGCGGCCACGAACTCGTCGTGGATGGACTCCTGGACGAGGACGCGGGTCGCGGCCGTACAGTCCTGGCCGGCGTTGAAGAAGCCCGCGACGGAGATGTCCTCGACGGCCTTGGCGATGTCGGTGTCCTCGAAGACGACGACCGGGGCCTTGCCGCCCAGCTCCAGGTGGACCCGCTTGAGGTCCTTGGAGGCGGACTCGGCGACGGACATGCCTGCGCGCACGGAGCCGGTGATGGAGGCCATCGCCGGGGTCTCGTGCTCGACCATCAGGCGGCCGGTGTCGCGGTCGCCGCAGAGGACGTTGAAGACGCCCTTGGGCAGGATCGAGCCGATGATGTCGGCGATCAGGACGGTGGAGGCCGGGGTGGTGTCCGACGGCTTCAGGACGACCGTGTTGCCGGCGGCGACGGCCGGGGCGAACTTCCACACGGCCATCATCATCGGGTAGTTCCACGGCGCGACCTGCGCGCAGACGCCGACCGGCTCGCGGCGGACGATCGAGGTCATGCCGTCCATGTACTCGCCCGCCGAGCGGCCCTCCAGCATCCGCGCCGCGCCCGCGAAGAAGCGGATCTGGTCGACCATCGGCGGGATCTCCTCGGAGCGGGTGAGCCCGACCGGCTTGCCGGTGTTCTCGACCTCGGCCGCGATCAGCTCCTCGGCCCGCTCCTCGAACGCGTCCGCGATCTTCAGGAGGGCCTTCTGCCGCTCGGCGGGCGTGGTGTCGCGCCAGGCGGGGAAGGCGCGGGCGGCGGCCTCCATGGCGGCGTCGACGTCCGCCTGCCCCGACAGCGGCGCGGTGGCGTAGGCCTCGCCCGTCGCGGGGTTGACGACCTCGGTGGTCCGTCCGTCGGCGGCGTCCCGGAACTCACCGTCGATGTAGTTGCGCAGACGACGCAGCTCGGTGCTCACTGCCGGCCTCCTGATCTGGGGTTCTGGCTGTCCAAACGCTGAGACACCCACCCTAGTCGCCGAACCCGCGTTTTCAACACCCCCACCGCCGCCACTTCTGCGAAATCCGCAAGGTCTGGTCTCAGAAACAACGAATTTCATCGCTCGCACCTTGCAAAACTGTCGAGACGTCGTGCACAGTGAGGTCGTGGCCAGTCGAAGCGCAGACCAGAGGGACTCGTCCCGCGAGTCCAGGAACGGCACTCCCCAGCTGGATGCCGTCTCCCTCGCCATCATCCAGCAGCTCCAGGAGGACGGCCGCCGGCCGTACGCCGCGATCGGCAAGGCCGTGGGCCTGTCGGAGGCCGCCGTGCGCCAGCGCGTGCAGAAGCTGCTGGACCAGGGCGTGATGCAGATCGTCGCCGTGACGGACCCGCTCACCGTGGGCTTCCGCCGGCAGGCGATGGTCGGGATCAACGTCGAGGGCGATGTCGAGTCGATCGCGGACGCGCTGACGGACATGTCGGAGGTCGAGTACGTGGTGATGACCGCGGGCTCGTTCGACATCCTCGCCGAGATCGTCTGCGAGGACGACGACCACCTGCTGGGCGTCATCAACAAACGCATCCGTGCCCTGCCCGGCGTGCGCTCCACCGAGAGCTTCGTCTACCTGAAGCTGAAGAAGCAGACCTACATGTGGGGAACCCGATAACCGTGAGCACCAAGGACCTCAGCCGCACCGCGTACGACCACCTGTGGATGCACTTCACCCGCATGTCCTCGTACGAGAACGCTCCCGTCCCGACCATCGTCCGGGGCGAGGGCACCTACATCTACGACGACAAGGGCAGGCGCTACCTCGACGGTCTCGCGGGTCTGTTCGTGGTCCAGGCCGGTCACGGCCGTACGGAACTCGCCGAGACCGCGTTCAAGCAGGCCCAGGAGCTGGCCTTCTTCCCGGTGTGGTCCTACGCCCACCCGAAGGCCGTCGAGCTGGCCGAGCGGCTGGCCGACTACGCCCCGGGCGACCTGAACAAGGTCTTCTTCACCACCGGTGGCGGCGAGGCCGTCGAGACCGCCTGGAAGCTGGCCAAGCAGTACTTCAAGCTCCAGGGCAAGCCGACCAAGTACAAGGTCATCTCGCGCGCGGTCGCCTACCACGGCACCCCGCAGGGCGCCCTGTCCATCACCGGTCTGCCGGCTCTGAAGGCCCCCTTCGAGCCGCTGGTCCCGGGCGCCCACAAGGTGCCGAACACCAACATCTACCGCGCCCCGATCCACGGCGACGACCCCGAGGCCTTCGGCCGCTGGGCCGCCGACCAGATCGAGCAGGAGATCCTCTTCGAGGGCCCGGAGACCGTCGCCGCGGTCTTCCTCGAGCCGGTGCAGAACGCCGGCGGCTGCTTCCCGCCGCCGCCCGGGTACTTCCAGCGGGTCCGCGAGATCTGCGACAAGTACGACGTGCTGCTCGTCTCCGACGAGGTCATCTGCGCCTTCGGCCGCCTGGGCACGATGTTCGCCTGCGACAAGTTCGGCTACGTCCCGGACATGATCACCTGTGCCAAGGGCATGACCTCGGGCTACTCCCCGATCGGCGCCTGCATCGTCTCCGACCGGATCGCCGAGCCGTTCTACAAGGGTGACAACACCTTCCTGCACGGCTACACCTTCGGCGGCCACCCGGTGTCGGCCGCGGTGGGCTGCGCCAACCTCGACCTGTTCGAGCGCGAGGGCCTCAACCAGCACGTGCTGGACAACGAGGGCGCGTTCCTGTCGACCCTCCAGAAGCTGCACGACCTGCCGATCGTCGGCGACGTCCGCGGCAACGGCTTCTTCTACGGCATCGAGCTGGTGAAGGACAAGAACACCAAGGAGTCCTTCAACGACGAGGAGACCGAGCGCGTCCTGTACGGCTTCCTCTCCAAGGCGCTGTTCGACAACGGCCTGTACTGCCGTGCCGACGACCGCGGCGACCCGGTCGTCCAGCTCGCCCCGCCGCTGATCTCCGACCAGGGCACCTTCGACGAGATCGAGCAGATCCTGCGCGCGACGCTGACCGAGGCGTGGACCAAGCTTTGAGCCGCACGCGTCCGATCAGCTGATCACACCGGCCCCGGTGCCGCCCGTTCGAGTGAGAACGGCGGCCCGGGGCCGTGTGCCGTCCGTCCCCGCCCCGGTGAGCTGCCTAGCGTGCAGTGACCGATCGGCCCAGGCTTCGTTCGCCCACATGGGGGATCAGGCACGGGAATACGGATCAGAACCGAGGTGACGCCCATGGAGTCCCCGCCGGACAACGACGTGCTCTGGGCACGCTCCCTGCACTTCACGCACCGCGACGGCTCCCCCGGCCTCGCCGGGGTGTCGCTCGGCGTGCGGGAAGGCGAGATCCTCGCCGTCAGCGGTCCGCGCGGCAGCGGCAAGACGACCCTGCTGCGCTGTCTGTCCGGCCAGGTACCGGTGCGCACCGGCGAGGTCTGGTTCAACAGCGCCCCCGTGCACACCCTCGGCCCGGTGGCCCGCGAGCGGCTGCGCCGCAGCCGCTTCGGCTGGATCGACCCCGAGCCGGTCCTGGTCCCCGAGCTGAACGTCTGGGAGAACACGGCTCTCCCGCTGATGCTGCGCGGCACCGGCCGCCGCCGCGCCAAGGCCGCCGCGCTGGAATGGCTGGAACGGCTGGACGTCGGCGACCGGGCCCGCTGCCGCCCGCGGGAGCTGCGGCAGGCCGAACGCCAGCGCGTCGCCATCGCCCGCGCGCTCGCCCCCGCCCCGACGGTCCTCTTCGCCGACGAGCCCACGGCCCCCCTGCACCGCGCCGACCGCACCCACGTCCTGCGCACCCTGACCACGGCCGCCCGCTCGCACGGCATCACGGTCGTCCTCGCCACGCACGACGCCGACACCGCCGCCCTCGCCGACAGCACGGTGACCCTGCTGGACGGGCGGCGCGTGCACACCGTGCAGCTGCCGGACGCCCCCGGCGCGGAAGGCCGGGCCGCGTGCTCGCTCTCCGTCTGACCCGCGCCGCCCGGCCCGCCGTCCAGCTGCGCCGCCTGCTGGTGGCCGCGGCCGCGGCGGGCACCGCGTTCCTGCTCCTCGCCTGCCTCGGTTACGCCCTCGGCCACCCCGAGGCCGCGGGCCCCGCCGCGCTGCGCCTGACCTGGTGCGCGGTGCCGCTCGCCGCCACGGTGTACTTCGCGGTCGCGGTCGCCCGCACCGACCCGGCGACCCGGCCGCGCCCCGGCCTGTCCGCCGTGGGTCTCGGGCCGGCCCGCCTCATGGCCGTCTCCGCCCTGTCGACGGCCCTGGCCTGTGTCCTGGGCTCCGTGCTGGCCCTGCTGTCCTTCCTCCACCTGCGGGGCGACCTGACGGGCGTGCCGTTCCGCGACGCTACGGCCGACTTCCTGGCCGCCGGCCAGCCCCTCCCGGTGCCGGCGGCCCTGACCCTGCTCGCCCTGGTCCCCGCCGCCACCAGCGCGACGGTGGCCCTGGCCCTCCGCCCGCGGGACCCCCGCCCGGCGGCACCGGCCGCCCGCAGGTACGGCCGCTTCGGCGCGCACGGCGAGGCGGCGGCACGGGAGACCTTCGGGGCGTACGGCAGGTTCGGGGCACGATTCGGCCGGCGCCCCGCGGGCGGCACCGGGGACGGCGGGCACGCCGGCCGCGGGGCCGCCGGCGCGGAGGCCGGGGGGCACCCCGGCCGGGAGGCGGCGGCCGGCCGTAACGCCGGGAGGGTCCCCGCGGGCGCGGACCACGGTGAGGCGGCACCGGACACGGCGGCCGGCCCCGCGCTGCCCGCGCCGGACGCCGACCGCGTCGACGCGGAGCCCGCGTCCCTCGGCGGCGCACCCGCCACGCCCGCCGGCCTGCCCTGGGGCGTGGCCCTCCTCGCCGCCGGTCTCGCCGTCCACGCCTACGCCGGCCGCGTCGCGCCCGGACTCTCCCCCACGGCGCTCCCCGGCTGGGTGCTCACCGCGACCGGCCTCGTCCTGGCCTCCCCCGGCCTCACCCACCTGTGCGGCCGGCTCCTCCAGTCCGTCCGGCCGGGGGCGCTCCGGCTGCTCGCCGGCCGGGTCCTCATGGCCGAGGCCGCCCGGATCGGCCGTCCGCTGGGCGTGGTCTGCGCGGTGGGATCCGCCGGTTACGCCGTGACCGCCCTGTACGGCGGTGGCGCGGTCCCCTCTTCCGGCCCGCTGACCACGCTCGGCGCGCTGGTCGTCGCCGGCTGCACGGTCGCCACGCTGCTCACCGCGGCCGTGGAGGCCCGCCAGTGCCGCGCCGACACCGTCGCCGCGCTGCTGCGCCTCGGCGCGCCCGCCATGCTGCTGCGCGCCGCCGCCGCCCTGCGGGCAGCCGCCCTGCTGACGCTGTTCGGCCCGCTCACCCTGGCCGTCGCCACGCTGTCGGCGCTGCCGGCGCCCCGCTGAGCGTTCCGGCACGGAAAAAGGTCCCCGTCCGGCGATGAGTCCGGCGCCGCCGGCCGGTCTACCCACCGGAAGCGACACACCGCGCAGCCCCGACGGGAGAGGCCCCCATGTACCAGCAGATGATCTTCGTGAACCTGCCCGTGACCGACCTCGACGCCTCCAAGAGGTTCTTCACGGGACTCGGCTACTCGATCAACCCCCAGTTCAGCGACGAGAAGGCCGCCGCCGTGGTGATCAGCGACACGATCGTGGTGATGCTGCTGACGCGGCCGTTCTACGCGACCTTCACCAAGAAGGAGATCGCCGACGCGACGACCACCAACGAGGTGATGCTCTGTCTGAGCGCCGAGAGCCGTGAGCAGGTCGACGAGTTGGTCGACCGGGCGATCGCGGCCGGCGGCGCGGCGACCGGCGAGAACCAGGACCACGGTTCCATGTACGGCCGCGCCTTCGAGGACCTCGACGGCCACATCTGGGAAGTGATGTGGATGGATCCGGCCGCGATCCAGGGCTGACCGCCCCCCGGCCGAACGCCCGTGCCAGCATGGGCGGGTGCATCCGATACCCGCCCAGCCGCCCCGTGCCGCCCACGACCACGAGATCGAGTCCCTCGCCGAGTTCGACGAGGTGGTCGCCGAGCACGGCACACTCGCCCGGTTCCGCGTCCAGGCCGTGGACCTGACCGGCCGTACGGACGTCCTGCTCCGGCTCGACAGCACCGGCGCCGTCTTCCTCGGCTGCCCGATGGCCCCCGAGGCCGCCGCCCGGGTCCGGTCGGCCGGCGCCCTGGTGTTCCCGCCGATCCCGGGGCTGCCCTTCGACCCGTACCGGGGCTTCGTCTACACCCCGGACGAGCTGTTCGACTCGCTGGCGGCAGGGTACGAGGCGACACCGGACGCGCGCGCGTACGCCTGGTTCCAGCGGACGAAGGCCGACGGTGACATCTTCTCCTCGATGCTGCGGGCGATCCACGACGACGCCGTCTCCGACGCCCTGGACGAACTCCTCGCCGGCGCCCGGGTGGTGGGGGTCATGGGCGGCCACGCGATGGCCCGCGGCACGGCCGCATACGCGGGTGCCGCCCGGCTGGGCCGGGCCCTGACCCGCGCCGGGTACACGGTCGCCACCGGCGGCGGGCCGGGCGCGATGGAGGCCGCCAACCTCGGCGCGTACGCCGCGCCGTTCGACGACGACATGCTGGACGACGCGCTCCGGCTGCTGGCCAAGGAGCCCTCGTTCCGGCCGTCGGTCACGGACTGGGCGCGGGCCGCCTTCGAGGTGCGCGACCGCTGGCCGGGGGGCGGGACGTCGGTGGGCATCCCCACCTGGTTCTACGGCCACGAACCGCCGAACGCCTTCGCCGCGCACCTCGCCAAGTACTTCGCCAACGCCACCCGCGAGGACGGCCTGCTGGCCCGCTCCACCGCCGGGGTGGTGTTCCTGCCGGGCGCGGCCGGGACCGTACAGGAGATCTTCGACAACGCGACGCCCAACTACTACGAGTCCCGCGGGGAACCGGCCCCGATGGTGCTCGTGGACCGCGCGCACTGGACGCGGGACCTGCCGGCCTGGCCGTTGCTGGAGTCGCTGGCGCGGGGGCGGGCGATGGAGTCCCGTATCACCCTCGTTGACCGTATCGAGCAGGCGCCGGACGCCATCAAACGTCTGGGCGGGCAATAAGCGGGCAAAGTCAACGGCTGTTGACGGCCCACACGTTGACACTGCTTCCGGAGCGCTTATAAACCTGTGAGTTCTCGGGGGTGCTGGGGCCTCGCCTCGCCTTCCGCCCCAACTCCCCCGCCACCCCCCGCGATTGCACTCTGTAAAGGACAAACGTTGTCCATGACTCGCCGTAGCGTACGCCGTTCCGTGCACGTTCTGGGTGTCGCCTCCGGGTCGGCGGCGCTGGTGCTGGGCCTTACCGGCTCCGCGCTCGCCTGCGACATCAAAGACTTCTCCGCCGAAGCCAGGTGCGACGGCGCCAAGGGCGTCATAGTCGTCACCGACACGGACGCCTCCGCCGCCGACGCCACCGTCGGTGTCTTCCTCGAGGGCGACGGCGGCGTCGAGACGAAGGTCGGCGAACAGCCGGTCAAGGGCTCGAAGGGGGGCGCCCGGATCACGTTCCCCGAACAGTGGAAGCCGAGCGCCACCTACCGGGTCCATGTCAAGGCCCGCAACGTCGACCGTGACATCAAGCCCGACCTGGTGACCCCGTCCACCGCCTGCAAGGCGGAGAGCGAGCCCCCGAAGCCGACCGCCTCCACCACACCGCCGCCGTCCCCCTCCGTGTCGGCATCGGCATCGGCATCGGCATCGGTGCCGGCCTCCGCGTCCGCGTCCGCGTCGGCCCCGGCGGGGTCGGCGACCCCCTCGCCGGCGGCCTCCGGGTCCAGCTCCGCCCCGGCGGGCGCGCCGGGCAACGCGCCGTCCCCGGCGGTCGGTGACTCCAACCTCGCCGAGACCGGCGCCGACTCCCACACCGGCCTGATCGCCGGCCTCGCGGTGGCCCTGGTCGTCGTCGGCGGCGGTGCGGTCTACGCCGGCGCGCGCCGGCGCGGGGCGAAGCACAACGGCTGACCCGGCCCCGCCACACCCCGGCCGGCCCGCCCTCCCCACCCGGGGGAGAGCGGGCCGGTCAGCACGGGCCGCACCGACGCGGGACCGATGGCATGGGCCGGGACCGGTGAGCATGGGCCGGATCGCAGAGGGACCGGTGAGCACGGAGCGGGCCGACGAGGGACCGGTGAGCACGGGCCGGCCGACGGACCGCCACGGGCCTCCGCCGCCCCACCCAGCCAGCTGACCCGGCCGGCTCACCCAGCCGACTCCACCCAGCCGGCTCACCTGCCGTCGGTCCACCCGGCGGCAGGCCCGGCCCGCTCACCCGCCGAGGGTCCACCTGGCCGGCGGTCTCCTCACGGTGGTGGCCGTGCGCGAGACGCTCAGTCCAGGACGACGGTCTCGGACACGTCGAACTCCACCCCGACCACGCCACCCGGCTCCGGCGCGTCCCGCAGCGCGCAGGCCGCCTCCAGCCACGGGGCCCCCTCCGGCTGGAGGCGCACGGCCACATGAGTGCCCCGGAACGTACGGGCGGTCACCGTGCAGGGCAGGCCCTGGTCCACGGGCACCAGCCGGATCCCGGCGGGCCGGACGAGAATCGTGCGGGCGCCCTGCGCCGAGCCGTCGGGCACCGGCACCTTGCCCCACGGGCTGTCGGCGACCGTGCCGGCGACGGTCGCCCCCACCACGTTGTCGAAACCGAGGAACCGGGCCACGAACGCGTCGGCGGGCCGCTGCCACACCTCCAGCGGCGTGCCCGACTGCGCGATCCGCCCGTCGCGCATCACCACCACCCGGTCGGCCAGCGCGAACGCCTCCCCCTGGTCGTGGGTGACCGCGAGCACGGTGGTGCCCAACCGCCCGAACAGCTCCCGCAGTTCCACCACCAGCCGCTCCCGCAGCGAGCGGTCGAGCTGGCCGAGCGGCTCGTCCAGCATCAGCAGCCGGGGCCGGGGCGCGAGGGCGCGGGCCAGCGCGACGCGCTGCTGCTCGCCGCCGGACAGGGAGGCCACGGCCCGCCGGGCGGCACCGGGCAGCCCGACGAGCTCCAGCAACTGCCCCACCTCGGGGTCCCGTTCACCCCTGGCGACGCCGTGCATACGCAGCCCGAACGCCACGTTCGCGCCGACGTCCCGCTGCGGGAAGAGCTGGTGGTCCTGGAACATGAGCCCCATTCCCCGCTTGTGCGCGGGGACATGGGTCTGGTCGCGGCCGTCCAGCAGCACCCGCCCGGCGTCCAGGGGTTGCAGTCCCGCCACGGCCCTGAGCAGGGTCGACTTGCCGCTGCCGCTGGGCCCGAGCACACACACCACCTCATGCTCGGCGACGTCGAGGCCGACGGCGTCGAGCACGGGCCGCCCGCCGAGGCACACGGTCGCGGCGTCGAGGCTCAGCAGCATCAGAACTCCCCCGTCCGGTCGGTCCGCAGCCGCTCCAGGATCAGCAGCGCGGCGGCGCACACCACCATGAGAATGGTCGAAAGGGCCATCGCCTGGCCGTAGTTGAGGTCTCCGGGACGGCTCAGCAGGCGGGCCACGGCGACCGGGAGGGTGGGGTTGTCGGGGCGGGCGATGAACACGGTCGCCCCGAACTCCCCGAGCGACACGGCGAACGCGAACCCGGCCGAGACCAGCAGCGCCCGCCGCACCAACGGCAGGTCCACCTCCCGCCACACCCGCCACGGCGAGGCCCCGAGCACGGCCGCCGCCTCCCGCAGCCGTCCGTCCACCGCGCGCAGCACGGGCAGCATGGTGCGTACGACGAAGGGGGCGCCCACCAGGGCCTGGGCGAGCGGCACCAGGATCCACGACTGGCGCAGATCCAGCGGCGGCCTGTCCAGCGCGATCAGGAAACCAAAGCCGACGGTCACGGCGGAGACGCCGAGCGGCAGCATCAGCAGCGCGTCGAAGCCCCGCACCAGTCGTCCCGCGTCCCGCCCGGCCAGCGCGGCGGCGGCGAGACCGCCCACCAGGACGGCGATGGCGGTGGCGGCGACGGCGTACTCCAGCGAGGTCCACACGGCGTGCACGGGCGCCACCAGGAACGTACCGCCGTCGGAGTCGGTCAGGGCCCGGTAGTAGCCGAGACCGGGGGCGTCGAGGGAGCGCCGGACGAGCACGGCGAGCGGCAGCACCAGGAGCAGGGCGATCGTCAGGAGGACCCCGGCGAGCAGCGCCCACTGGCCGCCGCCGCGCGGCGGGCGGGCGGTCACCTTCGGGTCGACCAGGCGCAGGGCGGTCTCCCGCCGCCGTACGGTCCGGGCGTGCACGGCGAGGATCGCGCCGACGGCGACGAACTGCACGAGGGTGAGGACGGCGGCCGTGGACAGGTCGAAGACCTCGGAGGTCTGCCGGTAGATCTCCACCTCCAGGGTGGAGAAGGTGGGGCCGCCGAGGATCTGCACCACGCCGAAGGAGGTGAAGGTGAACAGGAACACCATCAGCGCGGCGGCGGCCACGGCGGGCGCGAGCGCGGGCAGGGTGACCTGCCGCCAGGCCTTCGCCGGGGAGGCGCCCAGCAGGCGGGCGGCCTCCTCCTGGCGTGGGTCGAGCTGGGCCCACAGACCGCCGACGGTGCGGACGACGACCGCGTAGTTGAAGAAGACGTGGGCCAGCAGGATCGCCCACACGGTGGTGTCGAGCCGTACGCCCCACAACTGGTCGAGCAGCCCGTTGTGCCCGAGCAGGGCCAGGAAGGCGCTGCCGGCGACGACGGTCGGGAGCACGAACGGGACGGTGACCACGGCCCGCAGCAGTTGCTTGCCCGGGAAGCGCAGGCGGGCGAAGACGTAGGCGGCGGGCAGCGCGAGCAGCAGGGTGAGCGCGGTGGAGGCCAGCGCCTGCCAGGTGGTGAACCACAGCACGTGCCGGATGTCGGGCTGCGTGACGACGTCCGCGATCCGTCCGAGCCGCCAGCCGCCGTCCGCCTTCAGGCCGCGCGCGACGATCGCGGCCACGGGCCAGGCGAAGAACAGCGCGAAGAACGCGACGGGCAGGGCCATCAGCCCGAACCGCGCCGCGCTCCCCCGCCGGGTCCGGGCTACCTCAGTACGAGTGACGTCCACGTCTTGACCCACTGGTCGCGGTTGGCGGCGATCCGGTCCGGGGCCATGGTCTGCGGGTCCTTGGCCTGGGGGCCGTACTTCAGGAAGTCCGGCGGCACCTGGGCGGCCTCGCGCACGGGGTAGACGAACATGTTCAGCGGCATGTCCTCCTGGAACTCCTTGCTGAGCAGGAAGTCGAGGAACGCCTTGCCGCCCTTGGGGTTGCGGGCGTTGCTCAGGAGCCCCGCGTACTCGGTCTGCCGGAAGCAGGTGCCGCTCGCCACACCGGTCGGGGCGGTGGCGGGCCGCTTCTTGGCGTAGATCACCTCGGCGGGCGGGGAGGAGGCGTACGACACCACGAGCGGGCGGTCGCCGCCGGCCTTGCGGCCCTGGGTGGAGCCGGAGAACTCCTGGTCGTAGGCCTGCTCCCAGCCGTCGACGACCTTGACGCCGTTGGCCTTGAGCTTCTTCCAGTAGTCCTGCCAGCCCGCGTCGCCGAACTGTGCGGCGCTGCCGAGGAGGAAGCCGAGGCCCGGTGAGGAGGTGGCCGCGTTCTCGGTGACGAGCAGGTTCTTGTAGCGAGGATCGGCGAGGTCGGCGAAGGACCGCGGCGGGGTCAGCCGGTGCGCGCTGAAGTAGGCCTTGTCGTAGTTGACGCAGATGTCGCCGGTGTCGACGGGCGTGACGCGGTGCCTCGTCCGGTCGACCTGGTACTGCGGCAGGACCGTGCCGGATCCCTTGGCCTGATACGGCTGGAACAGCCCGTTGTCCAGGGCGCGGGACAGCAGGGTGTTGTCGACGCCGAAGAGGACGTCGCCCTGCGGGTTGTCCTTGGTGAGGATCGCCTTGTTGACGGCCTGGCCGGCGTCGCCGTCCTTGAGGACCTTGACCTGGTACCCGGACCGCTTCTCGAAGTCCTTCAGGACGTTCTTCGAGACGCTCCACGAGTCGTGGCTGACGAGGGTGACGGTCCTGGAGTCCGTGGGCTTCCCGGTGTCCGACGACCCGCACCCGGTCAGCGCGGGCAGGGCGAGGAGACCTAGCCCCGCCGCCACGGCCACGAGGGTCTTGTTGTGCACTGGATGTCCTCCTGGGGTGGGCCAGGAAGAGACGCGGCCCTGCCCGGGCCTCCGCGAGGGAGGCCGGGCAGGGCGCAACAGCTTGAGTGGTGACCGAACTTCCTACCCAGAATGACCTGGGCGAGGTTCAGAGGGTCTGCGGCCCGGTTGCCGCACTCTCAGCGCTGTGGCGCTCCCCTGTCGGAATATGAAGATATGTGGACGTGGTCAGATTACCGCTCGGTGGCCGCGAGCTGACCGCAGGCCCCGTCGATCTCCTGTCCACGGGTGTCCCGGACGGTCACCGGCACGCCGTGCGCGGCGATGGCCTCCACGAACGCCTTCTCGTCCTCCGGCCGGGAGGCCGTCCACTTCGAACCCGGGGTCGGGTTGAGCGGGATGAGGTTGACGTGCACGGGCTTGCCCCGGAGCAGCCGGCCGAGCCGGTCACCGCGCCAGGCCTGGTCGTTGATGTCCCGGATCAGCGCGTACTCGATCGACAGCCGGCGGCCCGACCTCTCGGTGTACTCGAAACCGGCGTCCAGCACCTCGCGCACCTTCCACCGCGTGTTCACGGGGACGAGGGTGTCGCGCAGTTCGTCATCGGGGGCGTGCAGGGAGATCGCGAGCCGGCACTTGAAGCCCTCGTCGGAGAACCGGTGGATGGCCGGCACCAGTCCGACGGTCGAGACGGTGATCCCGCGCTGGGACAGTCCCAGCCCGTCCGGGGCCGGGTCGGTGAGCGCCCGGATGGCGCCGACGACCCGCTTGTAGTTGGCGAGGGGCTCGCCCATGCCCATGAAGACGATGTTGGACAGCCGCGCCGGTCCGCCCGGCACCTCCCCGTCCCGCAGCGCCCGCATCCCGTCCACGATCTGGTGCACGATCTCGGCGGTGGACAGGTTCCGGTCCAGACCGGCCTGCCCGGTGGCGCAGAACGGGCAGTTCATCCCGCATCCGGCCTGGGAGCTGATGCACATGGTGACCCGGTCCGGGTACCGCATCAGCACGGACTCGACCAGCGTGCCGTCGAACAGCCGCCACAGCGTCTTGCGCGTGGTCCCCTGGTCGGTCGACAGATGCCGGACGACCGTCATCAGCTCCGGCAGCAGCGCTTCTTGCAGCTTCCCGCGCGACCCGGCGGGGATGTCGGTCCACTGCGCGGGGTCGTGCGCGTACCGCGCGAAGTAGTGCTGCGCGAGCTGCTTGGCACGGAACGGCTTCTCACCGATCTCGGCCACCGCGTCCTTGCGCTCGGCGGGCGTGAGGTCGGCGAGATGCCGCGGCGGCTTCTTGGCTCCGCGCGGCGCGACAAAGGTGAGTTCTCCGGGCTTAGGCATGGCTCTACCAGTGTCGCAGATCCAATCGGGTGACCTGGGGCCGTCGCCCGCTACGAGTGCCCTTCGTGCTGTTCGCCGGTCGTCGCTCAGCGGCCGGACGGCCGGCGGGCGGTACGGACAACGCGGGCGGCCGTCCGGCGCGGGCGGCGCAGCCGGGGGTCCGTGCACCTGTCGGTGGGGCAAGTGGGCATTGCCCACTTGCCCCACCTCGGTTAGGCTGGGGATACCGCGATCCCGCCTGGACTCGGCGCCCTCCCGCGGTGTTGACCGACCAACGCCGAGACGTCGGACCACCAAGGAGTGCAGCCATGAGGACCAATGCGCGCGAGGAGTTCGAAGCCATAGCAGAGACCGAAGTCGACGCCCGAGGACGCGTCTCCCTCGGACGCGCCGGAGCCAAGCCGGGCCGGCGCTACCGGGTGGAGGCCGACCCCGACGGTGTGCTCTTGCTGACCCCTGTCGTCTCCATCCCCGAGCGCGAACTACTGGTCTGGACAGACCACGAGGTAGCCGATCGCGTTCGCCGCGGAGTGCAGCAGGCCAAGGAAGGGAAGACCAAGGACCTCGGCGACTTCAGCCAGTACCTCGCGGAGGACGAAACCGAGGACTGACCTTTGTTCACCCTTCGCTTTTCCGACGACGCTGAAGCCACGCTCGACCGGTTGACGGCGGGCGGCAACGCCACCGCCTCGAAGCTGAAGAAGGTTCATCGCACCCTCGGACGCCTCCAGATCGACCCGAGATATCCGGGCTTGCGTTCCCACCAGTACGAGCACTTCCCGAATCTGCCGAGCGAGAAGGTCTGGGACTCCTACGTGGAGAACCAGACGGCGTCAGCCTGGCGCGTCTACTGGATGTACGGCCCGAACGAGAAGGACGAGCAGGGCAACGAGGTGTCCGTGATCACCGTGCTGCTGATCGGTCCGCACCTCTAGCAGTGACGCCCACGCCCGGGTCCCGGCACAGAGGGGGATCTCGCCTCTCACCAGGTCACGGGCAGGGTCCTCGGGCCGCGGATCAGGCCCTGGCGCTGGAACTCGACCTCCTGTGGGGGCACCGCCAGCCGGATGCCGGGGAAGCGGGTGAGAACGGCGCCGATCACCACCTCGGCCTCCATGCGGGCCATGACGGCGGCCAGGCAGTGGTGCGGGCCGTGGCCGAACGCCAGGTGGGCCCGGTTCTCGCGGTCGAAGTCCAGGGCGTCGGGGTCG
Source organism: Streptomyces sp. NPDC006309 (assembly GCF_040613095.1). Taxonomy (NCBI): domain Bacteria; kingdom Bacillati; phylum Actinomycetota; class Actinomycetes; order Kitasatosporales; family Streptomycetaceae; genus Streptomyces; species Streptomyces sp. NPDC006309. The sequence goes on from NZ_JBEXRO010000014.1 coordinate 120,467, forward strand.
GGGAACACCTCGGGGTCGCGGTTGGCGGCGACGTACGCGTTGTAGACGACCTCACCGGCCCGGATCAACTGGCCGCCGACGGTGACGTCCTCCACGGCGATCCGGGGGATGCCGACGCCGTTGCGGTGCGGGACGTAGCGGAACAGCTCGTCCACGGCCCGGGGCAGCAGCTCGGGCTCGCGGCGCAGCCGGTTCAGGTGCCCGGGGTGGGTGAGCAGCGCGTACATCATCGAGCCGCTGTTGTTGCGGACGGCGTGGCCGCCGCTGACCTGGACGGCGGTGGCGAGGGAGATCGCCTCGTCGTCGGTGATCTCACCCGCCGTGACGGCCTGGGCCAGCACCCCGGCGAGGTCCTCGCGGGGCTCCGCACGGCGGTGCCGGAGCAGTTCGGCGATGCGGGCGCGGTTGGTCCGGGCCACCTGTGCGGCGCGCTCCTTGGACTCGGCGCCCGCGGACAGCAGTGCCTCGCCCGTCTCCGCCCAGCGGTGCCAGTCCTTCTCCTCCACGCCGAGGAAGTCGCGGATCACGGCGATCGGGAAGGGGCCGTGCAGGTGCTCCATCAGGTCGGCCGGTGCGCCGGCGCGTTCCATCCCGTCGAGCAGCTCGGCGGCCCGGCGCTCGGCCAGCGGGCGCAGCCGCTGCATGCTCCGGCCGGTGAACGCGCGGGCGACGACCCGGCGCAGCCGGTTGTGGCGGGGCGGGTCGATGTATTGCAGGCCCGCCGTCTGCGAGGCAACCGGCTCCGGGCGCATGCTGGTGACGTCGCGGCCGACGACCTGTTCCCGGGAGAAGCGCGGGTCGGAGGTGACGAAGCGGATGTCCTCGTACCGGGTGGCCAGCCAGGCGTGGCCCTCCCCGTACGGCAGCCTGATCCGGGTGACGGGCTCCTCGCGCAGCACCTCGTCCAGGAACGGGTCGGGGTCGAGTGCGGGCAGGTCGTCGACGGGCCAGAACCTCACCCGCGGCGGAGACGGGGCGGAGGGCGGTACGGCGGCTGGGTCGAGGGGCATCGGACACACTCCCTGCTGCGTGGCCGGGCGGCGGGGGAACGCCGTCCTCTGAAGGGAGTCTGCCGCGCCCGGAGCTCACCCGCCGAGTCGTGCTGCGGCATCCGGGTGCCGCCTTCCCCGGGACCGGCCGCCTCCGGAGCAGGGGTGGTTCCGGGACGCACGACGGCTTTCCAGCGGGGCTGATGCCGGGACACGGTCAGGTCCCAGGTCTGGATATGACGACGGGCCCCCGTCCTGTGTGCGGACGGGGGCCCGGAAGTCGTACGGTGCCCGGCTCGGCGCTCTCAGCCGCCGCCGACGAAGACCACCATCAGCAGCCACACCACCGGAGCCGTGGGCAGCAGGGAGTCCAGCCGGTCCATGATGCCGCCGTGACCGGGGAGCAGGGTGCCCATGTCCTTGATGCCCAGGTCCCGCTTGATCATCGACTCGCCCAGGTCGCCCAGCGTGGCGCTGGCCGCGACCGCGAGGCCCAGCAGCAGGCCCTGCCACCAGATGCCGTCGTCGATCAGGAAATGCATGCACAGCGCGCCCGCGACCATCGCGAACAGCACGGCGCCCAGCAGGCCCTCGCGGGTCTTGCCGGGGCTGATGCGCGGGGCGAGCCGGTTCTTGCCGAAGCGCCAGCCGACCGCGTACGCGCCGGTGTCGCTGACGACCGTCAGCAGCAGGAAGGTCAGGACACGCCAGGGCCCGTCGTCGGCGGTGAGCATCATCGCGACGAAGGTGGCCAGGAAGGGCACGTAGAACGCCGCGAAGACGCCGGCCGTGACGTCCTTGAGGTAGCCCTCCGGTGGTTCCGTCATGCGCCAGACCAGCACGGCCAGGGCGGTCAGGGCCATGGCGACCCACGCGCCCTCGGCGCCGCGCACATACCCGGCGACGACCATCGCCGCGCCGCCGACCGCCAGCGGCACGAGCGGCGCCTTGATGCCCTTGCGTTCCTGGAGCCTGCTCGTCAGTTCCCACAGACCGACGACGACGGCGACCGCTATGACGCCGATGAACACGGACTTGACAATGAACAGCGAGGCGATGATCACCACACCGAGCCCGACCCCGACCCCTATGGCCGCGCTCAGGTCACGGCCCGCGCTCTTCTTCTGCGGCGCCGGCGGCGGGGGCTGCGGGGCGTCGGGCATGGGCTCCGGGTTCTGGGTCTCGGCGGGGAGTCCCCCGGTCTGGAACGCCTCGTTCGGGAACGGCTCGTTCGGGAACGCCTCGTCCTGGAAGGTGTCATTCCGGAAGGTGTCATTCCGGAACGTGCCGTTGTGGAGGGCTTCGTTCGGGAACGGCTCACTCGGGAACGAGGGGCCGCTCAGCCGAGCGGCCCCCCGGTCGTCGTCCTGGTCCCCGCCGTACGCGGGTACGTCGGGCACGATGGGCATGGGGCGAGTCTGCTGCGCCTCAGGCGCATCGTATGCGGGACCCGCCGGGACGGCCCCCGGGGCAGGCTGGGCAGGTCCGCCGTCGGCGGGACCCCAGTACCCGGCCTGCCCCGCCGACGGCGGCGCCCCCCAGGAAGAGTCGTTCATCAGACTTCGAGCAGCTCCGCTTCCTTGTGCTTCAGGAGCTCGTCCACCTGGGCGACGTACTTGGCCGTCAGGTCGTCGAGTTCCTTCTCCGCACGGCGGCCCTCGTCCTCACCGATCTCGCCGTCCTTGACGAACTTGTCGATGGTGTCCTTGGACTTGCGGCGCACGGAACGGATGGACACCTTCGAGTCCTCGCCCTTGCTCTTGGCGACCTTGATGTACTCGCGGCGCCGGTCCTCGGTCAGCTCGGGGAACACCACCCGGATGATGTTGCCGTCGTTGCTGGGGTTGACGCCCAGGTCCGAGTCGCGGATGGCCTGCTCGATGTTGCGCAGCGCGGTCTTGTCGAACGGCGTCACGACCGCCATGCGCGGCTCCGGCACGGAGAACGAGGCCAGCTGGTTGATCGGGGTCGGGGCCCCGTAGTACTCGGCCACGATCTTGTTGAACATCGCCGGATGGGCTCGGCCGGTGCGGATCGCGGCGAGGTCCTCCTTGGCGACCACGACGGCCTTCTCCATCTTCTCCTCGGCCTCGAGGAGGGTCTCTTCGATCACCACTTGCTCCTGCGTGTCTTGAGTAAGGCCCGGCTGCGGTTCCTCGTCGAGGCGGCGGCCGGCTGCGTCGCGTCTTCTTCCTGCACGGTTCCCGACCGTCAGGACATTGTCCATCCCCCGGCCGGGGTGCGTCCCGTCCGTCCCCCGGACAGGTGGTACGCCCGAGGCGGCGGGGGTGTGCCGGTCAGTCCCGGTTGCCCTGCTCGCCCACCAGCGTGCCGATCTTCTCACCCTTGACGGCCCGGGCGATATTGCCCTCGGCGAGAAGCTCGAAGACGAGGATCGGCAGCTTGTTGTCACGGCACAGGGTGATGGCGGTGGCGTCGGCGACCTTGAGCTCCCGGGTGATGACCTCGCCGTAGCCGAGGGCGTCGAACTTGACGGCGTCGGGGTTGGTCTTGGGGTCGGAGTCGTAGACCCCGTCCACACCGTTCTTGCCCATGAGCAGCGCCTCGGCGTCGATCTCCAGGGCGCGCTGGGCGGCGGTGGTGTCGGTGGAGAAGTACGGCATGCCCATGCCGGCGCCGAAGATGACCACGCGGCCCTTCTCCAGGTGGCGCACGGCGCGCAGCGGGATGTACGGCTCGGCGACCTGGCCCATGGTGATGGCGGTCTGCACGCGGGACTGGATCCCCTCCTTCTCCAGGAAGTCCTGGAGGGCGAGGCAGTTCATCACGGTGCCGAGCATGCCCATGTAGTCGGAGCGGGCACGGTCCATGCCGCGCTGCTGGAGTTCGGCGCCACGGAAGAAGTTGCCGCCGCCGATGACGACCGCGACCTGCGCGCCGTCACGCACGACGGCGGCGATCTCGCGGGCGATCTTGTGCACCACGTCGGGGTCGACGCCCAGGCCCCCGCCACCGGAGAAGGCCTCTCCGGACAGCTTCAGCAGAAACCGGCCGTGTACTTTGCCGTCGTCGCTCTTCTGGGCCTTGGTGGTCATGGGGGATCCCGCCTCTTTCACGTGGTGCGCATACGAAGAAGGCCATTGCCGATGGGGGTGGTTTTCGCTCCCATGCGCGGCAATGGCCTCCTCGTCAGATCTGCTGCCGTCCGCCCTCACGCCGGGGTGTGGCGGTGTGCGCGGACGACTGCGGTCGACCCTATCGGGATTTCTCCGGGAATCTCCCCGGGGATATCCCCGCGGGCCGGGTGTCGATCGCGGTCCGGACTCAGATGCCGACCTTGATGCGCGAGAAGCGCTTCAGGGTGACACCGGCCTCGTCCAGCACCTTCTGGACCGACTTCTTGTTGTCGAGCGCGTACGGCTGACCGAGCAGCGTCGCGTCCTTGAAGAAGCCGTTCAGACGACCCTCGACGATCTTCGCGATCGCGGCCTCGGGCTTGCCCTCGGCGCGGGTGGTCTCCTCGGCGATGCGGCGCTCGGACTCGACGACCTCGGCCGGGATCTCGTCCTTGGAGAGGTACTTCGGCGCGAAGGCGGCGATGTGCTGGGCGACGCCCTTGGCGACCTCGGCGTTCGGCTTGTCGAACTCGACCAGAACACCGATCTGCGGGGGCAGGTCGGGCATGGTGCGGTGCATGTAGGCGCTGACGTAGCCGTCGGTGAACTGCGCGAAGCGGTCCAGGACGATCTTCTCGCCGAGGTTGGCGTTGGCCTCGTCGACGTACGCCTGTACGGTCTTGCCGGCCTCGATCTCGGAGGCGAGCAGGGCCTCGATGTCGGCCGGGTTCGTCTTGACGACGTGCTCGGCGATGGTGTTGGCCACGGCCTGGAACTTCTCGCTCTTGGCGACGAAGTCCGTCTCGCACTTCAGCTCGACCAGGACACCGGAGGAGTTGTCGCCGGCGATGATGGAGACCACGGCGCCGTTCTCGGCGGAGCGGCCCTCACGCTTGGCGACGCCCTTCTGGCCCTTGATGCGCAGCGCCTCGACGGCCTTGTCGACACTGCCCTCGGCCTCGTCCAGCGCCTTCTTGCAGTCCATCATGCCGGCGCCGGTGAGCTCACGGAGCTTCTTGACGTCGGCGGCGGTGTAGTTCGCCATGAGTCTGTGAGTCTTTCTCGAAGTCTGGAAGATCTTCAGATCCGCACGGTCCGCGGTCCGGTCCGTGGTCCGCGTCCACAGGTGAACGCGGACCGCGTACGTCGTGCCGACCTACGGGTGAACAGCGGGGGCGGACTTCATCGCGCCCGAGGCGCATGGGATGCAGTACCGCCCCGCTGTCGAACGCTGACGGACCGGCGTCAGGCCTGCTCGCCCTCGGCGGCCTGCTCGCCCTCGGCCGGAGCCTCGGCCTCGGCAGCCGGAGCCGCCTCGGCGGACTCGGCGGCCTCGTCGGCCGGAGCCTCGGCCTCGGTCTCGGCGGCCGGGGTGGCCTCCGCGGCCGGAGCCTCGTCCTTCTTCTCACCCTCGAGCAGGTCGCGCTCCCACTCGGCGAGCGGCTCGCCCGCGGCCTTCTCGCCCTTGTCACCGGTGGCGACGCCGGAACGGGAGATGAGGCCCTCGGCGACGGCGTCGGCGATCACACGGGTGAGCAGGGTGACGGAGCGGATCGCGTCGTCGTTGCCCGGGATCTTGTAGTCGACCTCGTCGGGGTCGCAGTTGGTGTCGAGGATCGCGACGACCGGAATGTTCAGCTTCCGGGCCTCACCGACGGCGATGTGCTCCTTCTTGGTGTCCACGATCCAGACGGCGCTGGGCACCTTGGACATCTCGCGGATACCGCCGAGGGTCTTCTCCAGCTTGGCCTTCTCGCGCGAGAGGACCAGCAGCTCCTTCTTGGTCAGACCGGAGGCCGCGACGTCCTCGAAGTCGATCTGCTCGAGTTCCTTCAGGCGCTGAAGACGCTTGTAGACGGTCGAGAAGTTGGTGAGCATGCCGCCCAGCCAGCGCTGGTTCACGTAGGGCATGCCGACGCGGGTCGCCTGCTCGGCGATGGCCTCCTGCGCCTGCTTCTTCGTGCCGACGAACATGACCGTGCCGCCGTGGGCGACGGTCTCCTTGACGAACTCGTAGGCGCGGTCGATGTACGACAGCGACTGGAGCAGGTCGATGATGTAGATGCCGTTGCGCTCGGTGAAGATAAAGCGCTTCATCTTCGGGTTCCAGCGACGGGTCTGGTGACCGAAGTGGACGCCGCTTTCCAGCAGCTCCCGCATCGTGACGACGGCCATGGCCGTTCTCCTTGGTGTTCTCGGTTGTGCCGCGTCCGCCGGACGGCGGTCGCGCCTGACGCCCGTGATGCGCCGTGCCGCGAAGGACCGAGGGGCGCTTAGTACGGACCCTTGACGGGTGCCGAACCGGGGCGTGCGAAGTCGACCCGGTGACCCGGATCGCCATGAGAAGTGTACGGGACCGGCGGGGTACCGGGTGACGCCGCTGTCCACAACCGGGGAGTGGTCCACAGGGTCCGGCGGGGAGCACGGCGGATGCGGGACGGTTCTCGCATGCGACGAGTGATGCGGTACGCGGCGTTGTGGGTGGTTCTGCTGTGCGGATCGATGACGGCCGCACTGTCCGCGCCGGCCCGGGCGGACGATCCACCGGGGCCGGCACCGGGGCCACCGCCCGCGCCCGGGCCGCCCGGGGCTCCGGTCCCGGCCGTGGGCCGCGCCTGGCCGGTGGGCGGCCGGCCGACGGTGGTACGAGGCTGGAATCCGCCGGCCACGGTGTACGGCCCCGGGCACCGGGGAGTGGACCTCGCCGCGCCGGCCGGCACCCCGGTACGCGCGGTGGCCCGGGGGCGGGTGTCCTTCGCGGGCCGGGTGGCCGGGCGGGGCGTGGTGTCGGTGGAGCTGGCGGGAACGGATCTGCGGACCACGTACGAGCCGGTGAGCCCGTCGGTGAGGAAGGGGGACGAGGTGGAGGCGGGCGGGGTGGTGGGGGTGGTGGAGCCGGCGGGCTCGCACTGCGCGAGGACGGCGTGCGTGCACTGGGGCGCGCTGCGAGGCGGGACCTACGTGGACCCACTGGCCCTGCTGCCCCCGTGGCTGCTGCGCAGAGGCCCGTCGAGACTGCTGCCGGTGCTGGGCGTGCCCATGCCGTGACCGCTGATCGGCCAGGGGCGGAGGAGGGCGGGGCGGGGGGCGAAGCGGGGGGCGGGGGGCGAGGGGGGGCGGAGGCGGTCAGCCTCGGACGCCGCGCAGGGCCATGGTCACCGCGGCCTCCGTCACCACGGCGGGGTCCTCGGCCGCGCCCAGCTCGATCCGCCGGACCGCCGCGTCCACGACCCCCTGCAACAGCATCGCCGCCAGCCGGGGCTGGCCGTGCCCCAGCTCCCCCAGCGCGTCGACGATCATCGCGACGAGCCCCCCGTGGGCCGCGCGGATCTTCTCCCGGGCCCCGGCGTCCAGCTCACTGGCGGAGATGGCCACGACCGCCCGGTGCCGCCGGTCGCCGACCAGGGCCAGCTGCTGCCGGACATAGGCCTCGACCTTGCCCTCGGGTGACTCGGCGCACTCCATCACCGCCGCGACCTCCGCCGCCCACACGGGGAAGTCGGCCTCGCACAGCTCCTCGACCACGGCCGCCCGGGACCGGAAGTACTCGTACACCGACGACCGGGCGAGCCCGGTCCGCTCGGCCAGCGCGGGAAAGGTCAGCGCCTCCGTCCCGCCCTCGGACAGCAGGGTCCGGGCCGCGTCCAGCAGGGCGGCTCGCTGCATCGACCGGTGCTCGGCCACGGAGGCCGCTCGAATCCTTGGCACGCCGACCACTTTACGGACGCGCCCGGGCGAACGGGAGCGGCTCAGCGCCCGAAGCTCGCCAGCTTCGCCCGCAGCTGGAGCACCGACTTGGTGTGGATCTGGCTGACCCGGCTCTCGGTGACGCCCAGCACGTTGCCGATCTCGGCGAGGGTGAGTCCCTCGTAGTAGTACAGCGTGACCACGGTCTTCTCCCGCTCCGGCAGCGTGTTGATGGCCCGCGCGAGGAACCGCCGCAGCTCCCGGTCCTCGGCCACCTCCACCGGGTTGTCGGCGGCGGTGTCCTCCAGCGTGTCCATCAGGCTGAGCCGGTCCCCGCCCTCGCCGCCGACGTGCAGCAGCTCCTCCAGGGCGACGACGTTGGCCAGCGACAACTGGCTGAACACGGCGTGGAGTTCCTCGACCTCCATGCCCAGCTCGGCGGCGACCTCGCTCTCCGTCGGCGTCCGCCGCAGCCGCGCCTCCAGGGTGGCGTAGGCGCGCTCGACGTTGCGCGCCTTCTGCCGGACCGAGCGGGGGATCCAGTCCAGCGCCCGCAGTTCGTCGATCATCGCGCCGCGGATCCGGGTGATCGCGTACGTCTCGAACTTGATCTCCCGGTCGATGTCGAACTTCTCGATGGCGTCGATCAGCCCGAAGACGCCGGAGGAGACGAAGTCCGCCTGCTCCACGTTGGGCGGCAGGCCGACGCTGACCCGGCCCGCGACGTATTTCACGAGCGGCGAGTAATGCAGGATCAGCTGCTCCCGCAGCCGGTCGTCCCCCGTCGCCTTGTACGACCGCCACAGCTCGTCGAGCGTCGAGGGAGCGGGCGGCCGCACGTTGCCACCGTCGCGGGCGGCTGGGGGGATCGCCGCCCGGTCGGACCCGGAGGTGTGCTGGGGCATTCGTCGCCTTGTGCCGTTCTGCCGTGAAGTGCCGTGACTTGCTGCGGGGTGGGAGCGGGTGGGCCGAAGTGAGCTGACTGGGTGAGGTGTCGGTCTGGTGCCGGGTTGGCGCGGTCTGCACCACCGCTTTCGTGAGCGTAGCGTGACTGAGGAGTCGCGGTGTGCGAACAGTGAGGCGCCACCCGTGCGCGGGGCGCTCCGGCCGGGCGGGCGACCGCGGTCGGCGGATCGCTGTGCGTGATCGGCCGCGGGGGCCAACTCCGGGAAACTCCAAGGGCGTCGGGGGTTCCCCCGGACGGCCGAACACGCTCGGTCAGCGGGGGCGGTGACCGTCCCGGACCGAGGTCATCGCCTGGCGTGTCAACTTCCAGCCATCGCCGTGTCGTTCGACGTATCCAAGTGCTCGGAGTTCGTACAGTCTCGCGATCGCCTCGTCCGGTGTCGTACCGGCGCCGAGCGCGATCTCCCCGGCCGGGGCGGCGCGGTTGCCGGGCAGGGCGGCGAGGACGGTCCGGGCGGCCGGCTCCAGCAGGTCGCGCGGGAGGACCGGGCCCCGCCGGGCCGGTGCGAGGTCACCCATGTCGCCCACGAGTTCCACGACGTCCGCGGCATCGGTGACCAGGGTGGCCTCGTCGCGCAGCAGCTCGTGCACGCCGGCGGAGAGGGCGCTGGTGACCGGGCCGGGCACGCCCATGGTGAACCGGCCGAGGCGCTGCGCGGCCCGCGCGGTGGCCAGCGAGCCGCTGCGGCGGGCGGCCTCCACGACGACCGTTCCCCGGGTCAGGGCGGCGATCACCCGGTTGCGCAGGATGAACCTGCTCGGGGTGGGATGGTCCCCGGGCGGCAACTCGCCCACCAGCAGCCCCTGTTCCGCGATCCGGTCGAGCAACGCGGTGTGGCCGCGCGGGTAGGGCCGGTCGACACCGCAGGCCAGGACGGCGACGGTGGCACCGCGGGCGGCGAGGGCGCCGCGATGGGCGGCGCCGTCGATGCCGTACGCGCCACCCGACACCACCACCCAGCCGCGCTCGGCGAGGTCCGAGGCGAGGGTGGCCGCCACATGGGTTCCGTACCCGGTGCACGCGCGGGCCCCCACCACGGCGACGGACCGCAGCGCCCACATCCGCAGGCTCGGCCGGCCCCGCACCCACAGCCCGACCGGCCGGGCGTCACCGAGGTCGTCGAGCTGCCGGGGCCACTCGCTGTCCCCCGGGCACAGGAACCGCGCCCCCGCGGCCCGCGCCAGGCCGAGGTCCCGCTCCGGCTCGGCCCGCCCGGCCCGGGCGAGGAGCCCCGCCCACCGGGTGCCGCTCACTCCCGGCAACGGCTCCCCGCCGCACCGCAGCCGCCGCGCCACCTCCGCCACCCCGAACTTCCGCACCCACCGTCCGCCGACCTCGTCCCCCGGCTCGATCACCCGCCCGAGGAATACTCGTTCGAGCCGTTCGTCGCCGGGGTCTCCGGCCGCGGTCATGCCAGGGCTCCGATCGCCATCGGTACCCCCCGGGGGACGCCGGTGCGCAACTGGAGGGCCAGGGCCACGTCGGTCGCGTCCGGCCGGTCGTGCCCGACGAGGTCGGCCACCGTCCAGGCGACGCGCAGGACCCGGTCGAGGCCACGGGCGGTGAGCACGCCCCGCTCCAGGTTGCGTTCGGCCTCGTCCATCGCCCCGGGAACGGCCTGGTACCGGCTGCGCAGCTCCCGGCCGGGCACCTCGCTGTTGGTGTGCCACGGGGTGCCGGCGAAGCGGACGGCGGCCCGCTCCCGGGCCTGCCGTACCCGGTGCGCCACGGTCGCCGTGGACTCACCTCGCGCGCCGGGTTCGGTGAGCTGGGCCCGGGTGACCGGATCGACCTCGACACGCAGGTCCACCCTGTCCAGGAGCGGTCCGGACAGCCGGGACTGGTAGCGGCGGATCACCGACGGGGGGCACTCGCACTGCGAGTCGCGCGGCGAGAACCGTCCGCAGGGGCAGGGGTTGGCCGCCAGCACCATGAGGAATCTCGCCGGGAACCGGACCACGCCGGCGCTGCGCGCGATGACGACGTGCCCCGACTCCAGTGGCTGGCGCAGCGCGTCCAGGGTCTGGCTGCGGAACTCGGGCGCCTCGTCCAGGAACAACACGCCTCGATGGGCGAGGGACACCGCTCCCGGGCGCGCGAAGCCCGCTCCGCCGCCGACGAGTGACTGCATCGTGGCCGAGTGGTGCGGTGCGCAGTAGGGCGCGGCGTCGATGAGCGGCTTGCCCGGTGGCAGCAGTCCCGCGACCGAGTGCACCGCCGTCACCTCCAGCGATTCCTCCCGGGTGAGCCGGGGAAGGACGGCGGGCAGGCGTTCGGCGAGCATGGTCTTGCCCGCGCCGGGTGGTCCCTCCAGGAAGAGGTGGTGGCCCCCGGCGGCGGACACCTCCACGGCGGTGCGGGCGGAGATCTGCCCCACGACGTCCGCCAGGTCGTGGTCCTGGTCGTGCTGTGCGGCTCCGCTGCTGTGCATGCCGGTGGCGGCACCCGTGCCCGGTACCCGCAGTCCCGCCAGGAGCGGGTCGGGGCGGCCGTGATCGTCGGGCGCCTCGTCGGGGACGGGTTCGTCGGTGAGGACCGCGATGAGCTGCCGCAGGCTGCGCACGCCGAGCACGGACACACCGGGGACGAGTGCGGCCTCGGCGGCGGCGCACTCGGGTACGACCACCTGCTCGTACCCGGCGTCGGCAGCGGCCAGCACGGCGGGCAGGATGCCCCGGACCGGCCGGACCCGGCCGTCCAGGCCCAGCTCTCCGATCATGACGATGTCGGCGAGTACCCGGGGGTCGATGCGCTCGGCGGCACCGAGCACCGCGCACGCGACGGCGAGGTCGAAGCCGGAGCCGGCCTTGGGTACCGAGGCCGGGCTGAGTCCGACGGTGAGCTTCTTCTGCGGCCACTCGGCTCCCGAGTTCACCACGGCCGCCCGGACCCGGTCGCGGCTTTCGGTCAGGCTCTTGTCCGGGAGGCCGACCAGGGTGAACGCGGCGACGCCGGGTTCGAGGTCGGCCTGGACCTCGACGACCACGCCATCGACGCCGACGAGGGCCACCGAGCACGTACGGGCGAACGCCATTCAGGCCACCCCCCGCGCGTGCTCGACGGCCGGGGCGCCCCGGCGGGGCAGCACCACGCCGATCAGGTCGATGCGGACGCCACCCGGCGGGGCTCCGCCGTGGGCCTGGATCCAGTGTTCGGCGAGCCGGCGCAGCCTGGCGGCCTTCTCGGGGGTGATGGCGGCCATCGGGTGTTCGTAGCCACCGCCCCTGCGGGTCTTCACCTCGCAGACGACCAGTGCGTCGCCGTCCCGCGCCACGATGTCGATCTCGCCGGTCCGTCCGGAGCGCCAGTTGCGCTCCAGGATCGTCATGCCGGTCTCGGCGAGCCGCCGGGCGGCCAGGTCCTCGCCGTACTTGCCGATTGCTTCTCGTGCGTTCATGTCGGCACCACCTCCGGCGCCAACCGTCACGCGTCCCGTCACCAGATGTTGATCTTGGTGGATGGATCGGCGGTTGTGGAGAACTCCGTCACCCGAACGGGCGGCGAACGGGAAAACCCCAGGTCATCAGCCGCTCGGGAGTTCCAGGTCGCTCTTGTTCAGCTCTTCGATGTTCACGTCCTTGAACGTGAGGACGCGGACCTGCTTGACGAAGCGCGCCGGTCGGTACATGTCCCAGACCCAGGCGTCCGCCATGCTCACCTCGAAGAAAACCTCACCCTGGACCGAGTGCACCTGCATCTCGTAGTCGTTGGTGAGATAGAAGCGCCGCTCTGTCTCGATCACGTATTTGAACAGACCGACGACATCTCGGTACTCCCGGTAGAGCTTCAGCTCCATCTCGGTCTCGTACTTCTCGAGGTCCTCGGCGCTCATGGCATGTTCCCCTTCAGCCGTGCGATCCACCCATTGTGCGCCAGTCCGGCATTCCCTCAGACGATTTCCGTGTCGAGGGTCACGGGCCTGGCCGGGGGACCTTCGACGAGCAGCGTGCGCAGCAGCTCGGCGAGTCTGGTCGGATACACCGTCTCATGTGCCCGGGTCAGTTCCCGGCACGTCCACCAACGCGCTCCGGCGACAGTGCGCCGTTCCAGCTCCGTCAGCCCCGTCGCCGCGACGTCCGTCCGGGCGGTACGGGCCAGGTAGTACCACTCGTCCTGGTCCCAGCGGCGGCCCGCGAACGGGAACGAACAGCGGCGCCGCCAGAGCACGGGGCCGAGGTCGACGTCGGTGATGCCGGTCTCCTCGGCGAGTTCCCGCAGCGCGGCCTCCTCGCGTGTCTCGGCGCCCTCCAGGCCGCCGCCGGGCGTGAACCACCAGTCGTCGGCGGGGTCGTCCGGCTCGTGGCCGTGCAGCAGCAGAATGCGGTCCCGCGGGTCGAGCAGCACCACCCGGGCCACCTTGCGCAGGACACGCCCACCCTCGGACGCCGCCACGCCCTCGGACGGCTGTTCGCCGCCGTGCGGGTCCCCGGCCGACCGTGTGGTCTCAGCCGGCACGGGTCGTCCCGGGGTGGGCGGTGCGGGCGCGGGAGCGGCCGAGCAGGCCCGCTATCGGGCCGTAGGCGCCGCCGCCCAGGATCAGGACGGCGCCGGCGGCGATCAGCAGCTCGATCGTGCGCAGCGGGCCGGGCCGGGAGAGGGCGCCGAGCGGTTCGAAGCCGGTGGGCCGCGCGAGCATGCCCCTCCAGGGCCAGACGACGGCGTCCACGCGGGCCGAGACGGCGTCGCGGGAGACGGTGCCCCGGGCCGTGTCCGTGAGGTGGGCGGTGGAGTCCAGGGAGCCCTGGCGTTCGTCGCCGAGGAGGAACAGCCGGCCCTTCGGCACGGTCACCTCGGGAACGTCCTTGTTCTCGGCCAGGCTGCCCTTGGGCAGGTAGGGCTCGTCGATCTGCTTGCCGTTGACGGTCAGCTTGCCGTCGGTGCAGCAGGAGACGGTGTCGCCGCCGACGGCGACCACGCGCTTGACCACCTTCGCGTTGTCGACCCAGCTCTTGTCCTCGAAGACGACCACGTCACCGCGCCGTACCTCGTCCCCGTCGACGCGCTGGGCCATGACCCGGTCACCGGCGTCGATGGTGGGGGTCATGGAGCTGGTGGGCACGGTGTACGGCCGGTAGACCACCGCGCCCCACACGAAGCCGCCGAGGAACAGCACCACGCCCAGCGCCACGGCCAGCCCGGACAGCCGCTGCCCGACCCGGCCACCGCCGGCCCGTGCCGTACCGGTGCCGCCGCGCTGCGGGGCCGTACGCGTCATGCTCTCGCCACCCATGGACCCGCACCCTACCCGGCGGTACCGAGCGGGGGGAGCCCCTGTTTTCCGGCGGGGGTCAGCGTTGCCCGGAGGGGGCCTTCCGCGTGGCACCGGTCTCCGGCCGGTTCGCACGCCGGCGCCGCCACACGGCCACCGGCAGGACCGCGGCGACGGCCGCGCCCTGCGGGGCCACCGTCAGGGAGGCGGCGGAGGACTGGCGGTCCAGGCCGGGCTGGCCGAAGGTGTCGGGGACCGGCAGGGTGCCCCAGCGGTTGAGCGGCCAGGCCTTGACGATGGCGCGGCCGACGGCCTTGTCGACGGGGACCATGCCGTGGTTCTTGTCCGACTGGTTGTAGCGCGAGTCACGGGAGTTCTGGCGGTGGTCGCCCATCACCCAGATGTAGCCCTTGGGGACCTTCACCTTGAACTGGCCGCCCAGGTCGTCCACGGTGCACGGCGTGTTGCCCGGGTAGACGTACGGCTCGTTCAGCGCCTTGCCGTTGACCTTCAGCGGACCGCTGCCCTTGCACTCGACCGTGTCGCCGCCGACCCCGATCACGCGCTTGATGAGGTCCTTCTCCTCCGCCGACGGCATCAGGCCGACCCAGCTGAGGACCTTCTGCACCGGGTTCGGGTTCGGTGTCGGCTCGCCCGCCAGCCAGTTGTCCGGGTCGTGGAAGACGACGACCTCGCCGCGCTCGGGCTCGGAACCGAACCACGGGGTGAGCTTGTCGACGAGGACGCGGTCACCCTGCTGGAGGGTGTTCTGCATCGAGTCCGACGGGATCGAGAACGCCTGCACCAGGAAGGTCTTGATCAGCAGCGCCAGGACCAGCGCGATACCGATCAGGAGCGGGAGTTCCTTCCAGAACGAGCGCGGCTTCACCGGCCGGCGGCCGGAACCGTCCGTGCCCGCGTCCCCGGCGTCGCCGCGCTGCTCACCCTCCGGTGGGCCCTCGCCGGCCGCCGCCTCGTCCCCGGAGGTCATGGCGCCGTCCCGGCCGGGCGCGTCCGGTTCCCCGGGACGCCCGCGGTTCTCCTCGCCGTCGTGTCCCGACCGTGCGCCAACCGCCACATCCCCCACGCCAACTCCTCACTCTCTGCCGCTGCCTGCCCCGCATACGCCGCAGGCCCACCACTCCCATAACGAGCGGGAGTTCCGCAGGGGTCGGGAGCCGGGTCGTTCCGTTCGGATTCTCCTGGGCAACCCTATGCGACTGTCGGTGAGCCGCGGTCGTCCCCGACACGGAGTCGGTGACGCTTGCGAAGGTTTTAGGTTCCTCCAGGCGAGTCCAGTGGCCGAGCGGCCAGCCGATGACCATGGCCCGGCCGACGACCGAGTTCTCGGAGACCGTGCCGCCGTAGGACGTGTTCTGGTGGAAACGGGAGTCCGCGGAGTTGCCCCGGTGGTCGCCCATCACCCACAGCCGGCCCTTGGGGACGGTGATGTCGAAGGGCGTGGCGGAGGGCGCGTCCCCCGGGTACACGTAGTCGCCCTCGGTGAGCGGTACGCCGTTGACGGTGACGCGGCCCTGTGCGTCGCAGCACTTGACGTGGTCGCCGCCGACCCCGATGACCCGTTTGATCAGGTCCTTCTCGTTGTCGGAGGGCAGCAGGCCGATGAACGTCAGGCCTTCCTTGAGCTGCTTGACGACGACGGGGTCGTTCTTCTTGGCGGTCTGCTCGTCCTGGAGCCAGCCGCCCGGGTCGTGGAAGACCACCACGTCGCCGCGCGCGGGCCTGGAGCCGAACCACGGGGTGAACTTGTCGACCAGGACCCGGTCGCCGATCCGGATGGTCTCCTCCATGGATCCGGAGGGGATCACGAACGCCTGGACGAGGAACGTCTTCAGGACGAGCGCGATGAGGACGGCGACGCCGACCAGCAGGGGGATCTCCCGGACGGCGGAACGCCTGCGCTTGCGCTTGACCTTGCGCTGGAGTTTGCGCCGCTCCGCGCGCGTGCGGCCACCGCCGGACGCGGAGGTGCGGCGGGCGCCGGTGGGCAGCAGGTCGTCGGCGGGCGTGCCGGAGGGGCCGCGCCGTTTGCCGCGGTTACCCACGGGCGCCTGCCGCGGCGGACGCGCGCGCGTAGGCGGACGGCCGGGTCAGATGCGTCCAGTGGCGGTAGGGCCACACGATCCAGTCGGCGCGGCCGATGACGTCGCCCACGGGGATCATGCCGCCGCCGGGTGAGCCGAGGTGGTCGCGGGAGTCGCTGGAGTCGCCGCGGTGGTCGCCGAGGACGAACAGGCGCCCGGCGGGCACGGCGACGTCGAAGGGCACGCCGGAGGGGGCGTCCCCCGGATAGAGGATCGCCGTCTCGTCGACCGGCCGGCCGTTCACCTCGAGCCTTCCCTTCTGGTCGCAGCAGACCACGTGGTCCCCGCCCACCCCGACCACGCGTTTGACGTAGTCGGCGTTCCCGAAATACCCGGTCCCGTCGAACACGATGACGTCGCCGCGGCGCGGCTGGGCACCGAAACGGTACGCCAACTTGTTTACGAGAACGCGGTCCCCGATCCTCAACCCCTGCTCCATGGATCCGCTCGGGATCTGGAACGGCTGTATCACAAAGGCGTTGAGGAGCAGCAGGAACGCCAGGCAGGCGAAGAGGCCGAGGGTCATCCGACCGCCCGGGACCCAGTCGGCGATACGTGCCGCCAACGCGGAACGCGACCGGCCCTCCGTACCCGGGGACTCCGGGCGGGAGGGGCGGTCGCGTTCCGTCGGCTGAGCTTCGGTGTCCATCGGGGCCAGATGCTATCCGGCCCCGCTATGACACCGGGGAAGCGCTCACTTGTCGCGCTTCTCCTTGATCTTCGCGGCCTTGCCGCGCAGCTCACGGAGGTAGTACAGCTTGGCGCGGCGCACGTCACCACGGGTGACCAGCTCGATCTTCTCGACGATCGGGGTGTGCACCGGGAAGGTGCGCTCGACGCCGACGGAGAACGAGACCTTGCGGACCGTGAAGGTCTCGCGGACGCCGGAGCCCTGGCGACGGATCACCACGCCCTTGAACTGCTGCACACGGGAGCGGTTGCCCTCGATGACGCGGACGTGCACGTTGACGGTGTCACCCGGGCGGAAGGCCGGGATGTCGGTGCGCAGCGACGCGCCGTCGACGGTGTCGAGCAGGTGAGACATTTCGTCTGCTTTCTTCGCTGATGCCACAGGTCATCAACGGGAGATAGGTGTACAAGAGGTCTGTCGTGCGGTCGGGCGGGCGTCGTCTCCCCCTGTGGCAGGGGCGCGCCGGACGGACGCACAACATCGGGCTATTCTTCCATGCCGCTCGCCCGGCGCCAAAATCGGCCGTACGGGTCACCCTCCGGGTCCGGTTCCCAGCCGAGGACGGAGAGCATCTCCCGGTCCTTCTTGTCGAAGGTCCCGGGGGCGCAGCGCTCGATCAGGTCCGGCCGGTTCGCCGTCGTACGCCGCAGGGCCTCGTCGCGGCGCCAGCGGGCGATCCTGCCGTGGTGGCCGCTGAGGAGCACCTCGGGGATGTCCCGGCCGCGCCAGACGGGCGGCTTGGTGTAGACGGGGCCTTCGAGGAGGCTCGCCATCGCGCCGGGCGCGAAGGAGTCGTCGCGGTGGGACTCGGCGTTGCCGAGGACGCCGGGCAGCAGCCGGGCCACGGCCTCCGTGACGACGAGGACGGCCGCCTCGCCGCCGGCGAGGACGTAGTCGCCGATGGAGATCTCGTGGACCGGCATGCGGGACGCGTACTCGTCGATGACCCGCCGGTCGATGCCCTCGTAGCGGGCCGGGGTGAAGACCAGCCAGGGCCGCTCGGACAGCTCGACGGCCAGTTCCTGGGTGAAGGGCCGGCCGCTGGGGGTGGGCACGATGAGCGCGGGAGACCGGGCGCCCTTCTCGTAGCCGTCGGCGAGGACCGTGTCCAGGGCGTCGCCCCAGGGGTCGGTCTTCATGACCATGCCGGGGCCGCCGCCGTACGGGGTGTCGTCGACGGTGTTGTGCCGGTCGTACGTCCACGCGCGCAGGTCGTGCACGTGGACGTCGAGCTGCCCGCGCGCGCGTGCCTTGCCGACGAGGGAGACGTTCAGCGGTTCCAGGTACTCGGGGAAGATCGTGACGACGTCGAGCCTCATGCCTCTTCGTCCCTGGCGGAGGCGATCTCGGCGCGGTCGTCGATCAGGCCCGGCGGAGGCGCGATGACCGCCTTCTGCTCCTCCAGGTCGATCTCGGTGACGATCTCCTCCACGAAGGGAATCATCACCTCGCTGCCGTCCGGGCGTTCCACGATGAACAGGTCCTGGGAGGGCAGGTGCGAGACCTCGGTGATGCGGCCGACCTCGGTGCCGTCCTCGGTGACCACGTCGAGGTCGATCAGCTGATGGTCGTAGTACTCGTCCTCGCCCTCGGGGAGTTCCTCGGGGTCGATCTCGGCGATCAGCAGGGTGTTGCGCAGGGCCTCGGCGGCGGTGCGGTCGGTGACGCCCTCGAAGCGCAGGAGCAGACGGCCGCTGTGGACGCGCCCGGTGGCGATGGTGAGCGGCCCGGCGGAGGCCGGGTCGGTGGCCAGGACGGCGCCCGGGCCGAGCCGCAGTTCGGGCTCGTCGGTACGTACCTCGACGGTGACCTCGCCCTTGATGCCGTGGGCGCGGCCGATCCGTGCGACTACCAGCTGCACGTGTCCAATTCTCCTGTCATCTTCTGCCTCGCACGACTGCGGGCCGGGGACGGCCCGAGGGCCGTCCCCGGCCCGAGCCGGTTGCGATGAAGCGTCAGCGGACGTGGTCCACGTCGACGAGGTCGACGCGGACACCGCGACCGCCGATGGCGCCCACGACGGTGCGCAGGGCGCGCGCGGTACGGCCGTTGCGGCCGATGACCTTGCCGAGGTCGTCCGGGTGGACCCGGACCTCGAGCACACGACCGCGCCGCAGATCACGCGAGGCGACCTCAACATCGTCAGGGTTGTCGACGATGCCCTTCACGAGGTGCTCAAGCGCCTCTTCGAGCATGCTGCTCAGGCCTCGGTCGACTCGGAGGACTCGGCAGCGGCCTCGTCCTTCTTCTCAGCCTTCTTCTTCTGGGTGATGGCCTCACCCTTGCCCTCGTCGTCTCCGCCGAGAGCCTCGAACGTCGGACGAGCGGCCTTCGGCTCGGCGACGAGGAGCGGCGCGGGAGCCGGCTCGCCCTTGAACTTCTGCCAGTCGCCGGTCTTCTTCAGGATGGCGAGAACGGGCTCGGTCGGCTGAGCGCCGACACCGAGCCAGTACGCCACGCGGTCGGCGTCCACCTCGATGATCGACGGGTGGTAGGTCGGGTGGTACTTGCCGATCTCCTCGATGGCCCGGCCGTCACGGCGGGTACGGGAGTCGGCGACGACGATGCGGTAGTGAGGCGAACGGATCTTGCCCAGACGCTTCAGCTTGATCTTGACTGCCACGGGAGTGGGTTCTCCTGGATTTGACGTGAGTTGGGCACGACGGGACGCCGCGTGGGGTTGCGGTACCCGAGTGCCCGACGGACGCGTCAGCCGGAGGAGAGAGGGGTCCTGTGCGGCTGTCGAGTACAGCTAGCCATTGTGCCATACCCGGCGGGTCGCCCTGTGCCGAGGGTGCGTGAGCCGGGGCGGGCAGCACGGCGCGACCCGGCGTGGACGTGACCGCGCGGGTGTTGTCCGCGCCGGCCCGTGCGGGGCGGGGTCCCCCCGGCCGGAAGGAGCCGGGGGGAGGCACGACCGTCCGCTGGGTGCGATGCCCTCGTCCGGCACCCACGAGATGCCGGTGACCGGGTTCGTGACTACGCCGCTCCCACGACCTCCGGGATCCGGAACGGCTTGCCGCAGCCGCCGCAGACGATGGGGGCCTGGGCCAGGACCGAGGGGACGACCCGGACGTTGCGGCCGCAGTCGCACACCGCCTTGACCCGGACGCCGCCGCCGGAGGAGCCGTGCCGGGCGGCCGGGCCGCGGAAGGTCCGGGAGGTGTCGGCCGAGGTGGCCACCGTGTGGGCCTTCAGCGCGCGCTGGAGCCGCTCGATGGTCGGGCGGAAACGCCGCTTCGCCTCGGGGTTGAGCGTGACCAGGGAGAAACCGCTGCTCGGGTGCGGCTCCTCGGGGTGGTCCAGGCCCAGCTCCTCGGCGATCGCGAGGAAACGACGGTTGTGGTAGCGGCCGGCCCGGGAGGTGTCGCGGACCCCCCGGGCGGCGGCGATGCCGTGGACTGCCTCATGGAGCAGTCGTTCGAAGGAGAGTGCGTGTCCGCACGCGGACGACGACTCTCCGATCAGGGACTCCGGCGCGGCGAGATCCGGCAGCTCGGGGTGGTACCGCTGAATGTCGGCCCACGCCTGCGCCAGCTCGGCGGCGAGAACTGGTGGTGTCTGTGTCGTGCTCACGTAATGACAACGAGCGGGGGTGCCGCTGTGTTCCTATTACGGGGCATCCCAAATAATTTGCACGTACCCGTCAGTTGCCGCTGATGCGTGGAGACGAGGGCGGGTGCGCTGATCTGCGGAGAAGCCTCGCAGCTCCTACCAAGCTGGTGCGTAGTCCGCGCTACGCCCGAGCCCGTAGGTCCTGGCACAACCATGAGCGGCGGATGCGCAAGAGGTGTTTCGGCCGCTTCCGGCGCTCGGTCTCACCTCGGTCAGCGTCCACGGCGCTCGTGACGTTACCCCGGGCCTCCCGGACCCCCGGCACCGGCCCGTCCCCGCGGCACGGACACCGTACGGCCGGCCGGATTGCCGGGACGTGAATTCTCGCCACACCGGTGCCCCGGCACCAAGCCGGGGTCCTCGACCCCTGGACGGCACCGCGAGGCGGGAGTTACCTGGCATACGTGGGAAGGGCGCGCGCACGGCACACGGGGGCCATGCGACCGGGCGCGGCGGCGGACTGTCGGCGGATTGGGGCGCTTACCTATGACACCTACGCTCGTGCGGCAGCACGTGTCTCACGCGGTCTCCGCACCGCGCGTGGACCGGAGCGCACGCGCGCGTGACTGGTCCGAGATCCAGGAGCGGATGCTCGTACCCCTGTACGAAACCGTGTACGACCGACTCGACGTGGGCCCCGGCACCCGGCTGCTGGGCCTGCGCTGCGGGGCCGGACTGGCCCTGCTGATGGCGGCCTCCCGAGGGGCCGCGGTCACGGGCGCCGACTCCGCGTCCCCCGAACGGCTCGCCCTGGCACGTGAGCGTCTGCTGCCGGCCCTCCCGTCCGGCAGACGGGGCGGCCCGCCCGGCACGCGCGCGCGTACGGCCGCGCGCCTCCTCGACGGCCCGCCCTCGTGCGCGATCGGCGCCGAGACGGCCGGGTACACCGTGGTCACCGTCCTGGAGCCGGTCGGCGGCCTCGCGGGCGACCCCGGGGGGCTCGGCGACCTCCTCGCCGCGGCGGTGCCGCTGGCCGGGCGCGGGGCCGCCGTGGTGCTGGCCGGCTGGGGACCGCCGGAGCGCTGCGCCACCGCCTCGGTGCTACGGGTGGCCGCGGAACCGGCCGGGCCGCCGCGCGGCGCGGACCACTGGCGGCCGGCCCGGCGGGACGACCTGGAGGAGGCCGCCGAGCGCGCCGGGCTCCGGCCGGACGGCTCGGGCCGGGTCGCCTGCCCGTTCGGGTACGCCGATCTCGACAGCGCCGTGCGCGGGCTGCTCTCCACCGGTCTGTTCGACGCGGCGATCGCGGCGACCGACGCCCGGCAGGTGGACAAGGAGCTGACGGAGGCCCTGCATCCGCACCGCCGCCCGGACGGCACGGTGTGGATGCCGAACGTCTTCCGCTACCTCGTCGCCCGCGTGCCCTGACCGGGGCCGTCCTCGCCGGAACGGGCCATGCCGGCGATCCGGTGGACGTCCGCCTCGGTGCGCCGGGGCCGGTCCGCCGGCTTGCGCGGCGGCGCGGGGTGGGCCGTATCGGGGCGGTACGGCACCGACCCGTCACCGGCATGCGCCGGGGGTGCCCCCGGTACTCAAGGGGCGCCCCCGGCGACGTACGGACCCGGTCGGTCCATGGGCGTGGTCAGCCCATGAACTTCTTGAACTCGTCCGGCAGCTCGAAGTCCTGGGGGACCTGCTGGCCGGGCAGCCCGAGCGCGCCCCCGTTCTGCGCGGCGGCCTCGCGGCGCTGGGCCGCCTCCAGCTCCTGCTGCTTGCGCTTCATCGGGTTGCCGGAGCGCTGCTTGCCCTTGGTCTTCTTCTGCTGCTTCTTCTGCCGGCCGGGGCCGCCGCCCATGCCCGGGATCCCCGGCATACCCGGCATGCCGCCGCCCTGGGCCAAGCGGGACATCATCTTGCGGGCCTCGAAGAACCGCTCGACCAGGTTCTTCACCGCGCTGACCTCGACACCCGAACCCTTGGCGATACGGGCGCGGCGGGAGCCGTTGATGATCGTCGGTTCCTGGCGCTCGGCCGGGGTCATCGACTTGATGATCGCGGCGGTGCGGTCGACGTCCCGCTCGTCCAGGTTGTTGATCTGGTCCTTGATCTGGCCCATGCCGGGGAGCATGCCGAGCAGCTTGCTGATGCTGCCCATCTTCCTGACCTGTTCCATCTGGGACAGGAAGTCGTCCAGGGTGAAGTCCTGGCCCTTCCTGGACGCCAGCTTCGAGGCCATCTTCTGGGCCTCTTCCTGGCTGAACGTCTTCTCCGCCTGCTCGATCAGGGTGAGCAGGTCACCCATGTCGAGGATGCGGGAGGCCATCCGGTCCGGGTGGAACGCGTCGAACTCGTCCAGCTTCTCGCCGTTGGAGGCGAACATGATCGGCTTGCCGGTGATCTGCCGGATCGACAGGGCCGCGCCACCACGGGCGTCGCCGTCGAGCTTGGAGAGGACCACGCCGTCGAAGCCGACGCCGTCACGGAAGGCCTCGGCGGTGTTGACGGCGTCCTGACCGATCATGGCGTCGACCACGAACAGGATCTCGTCCGGGGAGACCGCGTCCCGGATGTCCGCGGCCTGCTGCATCATGTCGGCGTCGATGCCGAGACGGCCTGCGGTGTCGACGATCACGATGTCGTGGACCTTGGACTTCGCGAACTCGATGGAGTCCTTGGCGACCTTCACCGGGTCACCGACGCCGTTGCCCGGCTCGGGGGCGTACACCGCGACGCCGGCGCGCTCGGCGACGACGCTCAGCTGGTTGACGGCGTTGGGGCGCTGGAGGTCACAGGCGACCAGCAGCGGGGAGTGGCCCTGCTCCTTCAGCCACCGGCCGAGCTTGCCCGCGAGGGTGGTCTTGCCGGCGCCCTGGAGACCGGCCAGCATGATCACGGTGGGCGGCTGCTTGGCGAAGCGCAGGCGGCGGGTCTCACCACCGAGGATGGTGACCAGTTCCTCGTTGACGATCTTGAGGACCTGCTGGGCGGGGTTCAGCGCCCGGGAGACCTCGGCACCGAGCGCGCGCTCCTTGAGGTTCTTGATGAACGACCGCACGACGGGCAGCGCCACGTCCGCTTCGAGGAGCGCGATACGGATCTCGCGTGCCGTGGCGTCGATGTCCGCCTCGGAGAGCCGTCCCTTGCCGCGCAGGTTCTTGAAAGTCGCTGACAGGCGATCGGAGAGAGTGTCGAACACGGCGCTCGCGGTCCTCGGGGTCGGTGACGGTCTTGAAGGGAATCGCCCTCCAGGGTATCCCGGCGCCGGGCGCACCGGGGCGGGGTCACCCGCGCAGCGTCTCCTCCAGTGCCCCGGCCGTCGACGTGGCGTCCTCGCCGGGCAGCGGCGCGCCCGTGCCCGTGGTGACGTAGAACGCGTCCACCGCGTTGGAGCCGAGCGTGCTCACGTGCATGCTCCGCACCCGTACGCCCGCCTTCTCCAGGGCCATGCCGATGCGGTACAGCAGGCCCGGCGCGTCCTGGGCACGGACCTCGATCACCGTGGCGTGGTGGGAGGCGGCCGGGGCCACGGTCACGCGGGGCGGCGGCGCGGTCCAGCCGCGGCGGCGGGGATAGGCCGCGTCGCGTTCGGCGAGGCGGCCGGCGATGTCCAGGGTGCCGTCCAGGGCCCGGACCAGGTCGGCGCGCAGGCGGGCCGCCTGCGGCAGGGAGCCGTACTCGGCGGCGACCCGCCAGTTCAGCAGGAGGACCGAGCCGGCGTCGTCCACGTCCGCGGGCAGGCGCAGGGCGCGCAGTTCCGCGGTGCGTACGGTCAGGCGGTGCACGGCGAGGACACCGGCGACCACGGGCAGCACGCCGGGCTGGTCGGGTACGGCGATGAGGAGTTCGACGCCCAGGGGTTCCGGGTCACCGGACGGTTCCTCGTCCGGGACGGGTTCGGTCTGGGCGCGCAGGGCGAGGACCGGGCCGCCGGTGCGGAAGGCCTCGATGCCGAGTCGTTCCTGCTCGGCGGTGGGCGCGGCCGGCTCGGGCTCGTCGGGGGCGTCCCCGGCGAGGACGGCGCGGACCCGGCGGACCAGGTCGGCGACGAGGGAGGCGCGCCAGGACGACCAGGCGGCCGGGCCGGTGGCGAGGGCGTCCGCCTCGGTGAGGGCGTGCAGCAGCTCCAGGATGCTCTGGGTGCCGACCGCCTCGGCGACCGAGCGGACCGTGGCCGGATCGTCCAGGTCGCGGCGGGTGGCCGTCTCCACCAGCAGCAGGTGGTGCCGCACGAGTGTGGACAGTGCCGCCACGTCCGCGCGGTCGAAGCCGATCCGCGCGGCGACGTCCCTGGCGATGATCTCGCCGGCCACCGAGTGGTCACCGGGCCAGCCCTTGCCGATGTCGTGCAGCAGGGCGGCGACGAGGAGCAGGTCGGGGCGGCTGACGCGGCGGGTGAGTTCGCAGGCGCGGACGGCGGTCTCGATCAGGTGCCGGTCGACGGTCCACACGTGCACGGCGTTGCGCTGGGGGCGGCAGCGGACCCGTTCCCAGTCGGGGAGCAGGCGGGTGATCAGGCCGTCTGCCTCCAGGGCCTCCCAGACGTCGACCGTCGGGCGGCCGGAGCCGAGCAGGGTGACCAGCTGTTCGCGGGCCTCGGCGGGCCAGGGCGCGGGCAGGGGGCGCGCGGTGGCGGCCATGCGCCGTACGGCGTGCGGGGAGAGCGGGAGGCCGGCCTGCGCGGCGGCGGCCGCGGCGCGCAGCGGGAGCACGGGGTCGCGTTCGGGACGTGCGGCGCGGGCGAGGACCACCTCGCCGTCCTGCTCGACGACACCCTCGGCGAGCGGCGAGCGCTCGGTGACGGGCTTGCCGCCGTCGCCCGCCACCGCCCTGCGGAGGAAGTCGCCGCGGTCCTTCGCCAGTTTCCGCAGGCGCGGCCGGACGGCGCGGGCGCGCAGCACGCGCCCCACCTCGCGCCAGGTGACGTCGCTGGCGTACGCGATCACGCGGGCCGCCTCGTAGACCTGCCGCAGCAGGGCGTCGGCGTCCAGCAGCCCCAGTGCGGCGGCCACCTGGTCCTGCTCCTGGAGGGCGAGCCGGTCGGTGGCGCGGCCGGTGGACAGGTGCAGGGCGTCGCGGACGTCGAGGAGGCGGCGGCGGGCGTCGGCCAGGCCCTCGCGCGGGGCGTCGGCCAGCCAGGACGCGGCGACGGCGCGCAGGGCGGTGGCGTCGCGGAGGCCGCCGCGGGCCTCCTTGAGGTCGGGTTCCAGCAGGTAGCGCAGTTCGCCCTGCCGTTCGGCGCGCTCGGCGCACAGTTCCCGGAGTTCGGGCAGGCGCTTGGGGGCCTGGTTGCGCCACTCGGTGAGGACGGCGGTGCGCAGACCGGCGGTGAGGCCGAGGTCGCCGGCGAGGTGGCGGGCGTCCAGGAGGCCGAGGTGGACCTTCAGGTCCTCGCCGGCCGTCCTGCGGGCCTCGGCCGGGGTGCGCACCGAGTGGTCCAGGGCGATGCCGAGGTCCCACACCGGGTACCAGAGCCGGTCGGCGAGGGCGGCGACCGCGCCGGGGTCCGAGCCGTCGTGCAGCAGCACGAGGTCGAGGTCGCTGCGCGGGGAGAGTTCCCCGCGGCCGTAGCCGCCGACGGCGACGAGCGAGACGCCGCCGAGGCCGCCGGCCGCCGCGCCGAACAGTCCGGCGAGCCAGTCGTCGGTCAGTTCCGCGAGGGCGCCGCGGCGCGGCGGCCCGGGCCGCGCCCCCTCACCGAGGAGGCGCAGCCGGGCCGCCGCGTAGCCGCTGGGTCCCGAGTCTTCCGCTTCGTCGCGCACATCCGTACCCGTCACCCGGCGACTCCGTTCTTCCGTCGTGTCCAAGCGCGTCCGTGTCAGAGCGCGTCCGGCCCGCGCTCGCCCGTGCGGACCCGTACCGCCGTCTCGACCGGGAGCGACCACACCTTGCCGTCGCCGATCTTGCCCGTACGGGCGGCCTTGACGACGACCTCGATCAGCTGCTCGGCGTCGTCGTCCTCGGCGAGGACCTCGATGCGGATCTTGGGGACGAGGTCGACGGTGTACTCGGCGCCGCGGTAGACCTCGGTGTGGCCCCGCTGCCGACCGTAACCGCTGGCCTCGGTGACCGTCAGTCCGTGGACGCCGAATGCCTGGAGGGCTTCCTTGATCTCGTCGAGCCGGTGGGGCTTGACGACGGCCGTGATGAGCTTCATGCGTCCACCTTCCTGGTCTGCGCAGCGCCCGGGGCGTGGGCGGTGGTCGCGGTGACCCCGCCGCCGGCGCCGCTGAAGTCGTATGCGGTCTCGGCGTGCTCCGCCTGGTCGATGCCGGAGACCTCCTCGTCCTCGGTGACCCGCATGCCGAGGGTCCGGTCGAGGAGGAAGGCGAGGACGGCGGAGACGATCAGGGAGTAGGCGAGGACCGCGAAGACACCGGCGCACTGCTTCCACAGCTGGGTGAAGGTGTGGTCGCCGTAGAGGACGCCCGTGGCGGCGGACTGGCCCTTGCCGGTGGCGAAGAAGCCGATGAGCAGCGAGCCGATGATGCCGCCGACCATGTGGACGCCGACGACGTCGAGGGAGTCGTCGAAGCCGAACCGGAACTTCAGGCCGACGGCCGCGGCGCAGGCCACACCGGCTATGGCGCCGACGGCGATCGCGCCGAGCGGGGAGACCGCGCCGCCGGAGGGCGTGATGGCGACCAGGCCGGCGACCGCGCCGGAGGCGGCGCCGAGCGTGGTGAAGGCGCCGTGGCGGATCTTCTCGTAGGCGAGCCAGGCCAGCATGGCGGCTGCGGTGGCGACCTGCGTGTTGACGAACATCAGCGCGCCGACGCCGTCGTCGTTGCCGAGCCAGGAGCCGGCGTTGAAGCCGAACCAGCCGAACCAGAGGAGACCGGCGCCGAGCATGACCAGCGGGAGGCTGTGCGGGCGCATGGGATCCCGCTTGAAGCCGACGCGCCTGCCGATGACGAGGATGACACCGAGGGCCGCCGCACCGGCGTTGATGTGGACCGCCGTACCGCCCGCGAAGTCGATCACGCCCAGCTTGTAGGCCCAGCCGTCGGCGCCCCAGACCCAGTGGGCGACCGGCACGTAGACGATCGTGACCCACAGGGTGATGAAGAGCGCCCAGGCGGAGAACTTGACGCGGTCGGCCAGGGCGCCGCTGATCAGGGCCGGTGTGATGATCGCGAACATCAGCTGGAAGACCATGAAGACGTAGACCGGGATGGTGTAGCCGTCCCAGAGCTCCGTCAGCCCGATGTGGCTGAGCCCGAACCAGTCGGTGTTCCAGCCGATCAGCTTGTTGCCCGTGCCGAAGGCGAGGGAGAAGCCGTAGAGCACCCAGAGAATGGTGACGATCCCGAGGCTGATGAAGCTCATCATCAGCATGTTCAGGGTGCTCTTGACGCGGACCATGCCTCCGTAGAAGAAGGCCAGGCCCGGTGTCATGAGCATCACCAGGGCGGAGCAGATGAGCATGAAGCCGGTGTTGGCGGACGACAGTCTGGGTGCGTCCGCCGCAAGCATGATGGCTGGTGCCATCGGCGTCTCCTCGTCGGTTGGTACGGCCCCGTGCGGGCGGTGCCTGGCGGTCCGGTCGGTTGAGGGGTGGCCGGTTATGCGCCCTGAGACTGGCGCAGCGCGGTTTCGGTGGGAGCCCCTCGTTGTTTCGCCCGGGTGACGAAGACGCCGTGCGTGTTACGCGTCGGTGAAGCGCGAGATGTCCGGCTGCGGGATCGTTATCGTGGCGCAACCTTCTGCGGGAGGAGAAGAACCGGCCGCGGCCGGCCTCTCGACGACCTGGCATGGGGGAGCCGAGTCGGGCAGTTCGGGAGGACCGGCCGCGGCCGGGGCATGTGTTTCTCCGCGGGTCAGACCGCCTCGGCGTTCTCGGGGAGATCGACGGCGAGCTTGTCGGCGAGGTCGATCACGGCGCCGAGGTCGCCGTAGTCGCGTACGGCCGTGTCGACCGTTTTTCGGATACGAGTGTTCACACGCTCGGAGCGGACCTTCTTGGCGATGTCCATGGCCTGTGCGGCGTAGGCCGTGCTCTGCTCGGGCTCGCCCTGGAGCAGGTGCACGGTGGCCACGCCGATGAGGTTGAGCGCGTAGGACCGCTGGTGCTCGGAGTCGTCGGCGAACAGCTCCACCGCCCGCCGCATGAGCGGCTCGGCGAGGGAGGCGTAGGTGGGGCTGCGGCCGGCGACGTAGGCGAGGTCGCGGTAGGAGTGGGAGTTCTCGGCGTACAGCTCGGCCTCCGAGAAGAAGCGGATCCAGTCCGGGTCCGGCTGGTCCCAGTCGTCGGCCTCGGTGAAGGTGTCCTCGGCCATGCGGACCGCGCGCTTGGTCCGGCCGGGCTGGCCCATGTTCGCGTAGGCGCGGGCCTCCATCGCATACAGCATGGACTGGGTGCGTGGGCCCGCGCAGTCGCGGCTGCCGTACTGGGCGAGGTGGATCAGCTCCAGGGCGTCCTCGGGCCGGCCGAGATGGATCATCTGGCGGCTCATGCTGGAGAGGATGTACGAGCCGAGCGGTTTGTCCCCGGCCTCCTTGGCGGCGTGCAGGGCGAGGACGAAGTACTTCTGCGCGGTGGGCTGGAGGCCGACGTCGTACGACATCCAGCCGGCCAGCTCGGCCAGTTCGGCGGCGACCTGGAACAGCTTGCGGGTGGTGGCCTGGGGCTGGGGTTCCTGGAGCAGGTCGGTGACCTCGTGCAGCTGGCCGACGACCGCCTTGCGGCGCAGGCCGCCGCCGCACTGGGCGTCCCACTGGCGGAACATGCGCGTGGTGGACTCCAGCAGGTCCAGCTCGGGCGGGGAGAGCCGGCCCGGCCGGCGGGAGTCCAGGACGGACCGCGGTTCGGACGGGCCCGTGACGCCCGGGACCGGCACGAGCCAGCGCTGCATGGGCTCGATGAGGGAGGGCCCCGCGGACAGCGCGAGGGAGGTGCCGAGGAAGCCGCGCCGGGCGAGCATCAGATCACTGCGGGAGAACTCGCTGAGCAGGGCGACCGCCTGCGGGCCCGTCCACGGCAGGTCGACGCCGGAGGCGGCGGGTGACTGGCGGGCGGCGCGCAGGCCGAGGTCCTCGATGGAGACCACGCAGCCGAAGCGCTCGGAGAACAGCTCCGAGAGGATGCGCGGGATCGGTTCGCGCGGGTTCTCGCCGTCCAGCCAGCGCCGCACGCGCGAGGTGTCGGTGGAGATGTGGTTGGCGCCCAACTGGCGTGCCCGGCGGTTCACTTGGCGGGCCAGCTCGCCCTTGGACCAGCCGCTGCGCACGAACCACGAACCGAGCAGCTCGTTGGGGCGCTTGTCAGCGTTGGTCCCGCTACCGCCGTTGCCGCCCACTGGAACGCCCCCATCCCTGAGACCACTTGTCGCCGAGTGCGCCAAGCCCTATCAGAATGCCGGTGAGAACGGTCCGTCGTCCGCCGCTTCTCACCCTTGGAACGAGCTGACGCCTTGCCTCCGGCATACCCACGGGTACTTGCACCCCCAGGACTCGCACACTGACAGTAATCCCCTGATCACGCTCCCAGCCACGGGAATCCCGGAAACGCCACCATTCGCCACCCCTTCGTATGAACTCACGGTCGGCTGCGCACGATTGACTTGACACAGGACGAACGGGAGCGGGCGAAGTGATGCACATGGGGGCGCGTGTCCCGCGATGTGCCACCCGATGTGCTTCCAAGCGCCGCTTCGTCCCCGGAGCGTCAGGGACGGGCGAGCCGTAACGTTACGTTCCGCTTCCATCTCGCTCCGTGGCGTAACCACCGGCGCGCAGCACCCGTTGGAGGGGGCATGGGCTTCACGATCGGCGGCATCCGTGAGATCCGTTCCGGCACGCGCCGGCGCGGCCGGTCCGCCGAGTGCACCGCGGTCGCCGAGTTCACCGGGCTGTGGGGCTGGGACGTGGTGCCGGGGGCGCGGGCCGCGGCGGGCGCCTGTTCGTGCGGACGCCCCGACTGCCCGGCACCGGGCGCGCACCCCCTGGACTTCGCACCGCCCGTGCCCGCCGGGGCCACGCTGGACGAGGTCGGCAAGGCCTGGGCCGAGTTCCCGGGCGCCTCGGTGATGCTGCCGGTGGGCCGGGCGTTCGATGTCCTCGAGGTCTCCGAGGCGGCCGGCCGCCGGGCCCTGGTCCGCCTGGAGCGCATGGGCCTCCCGCTCGGTCCGGTCACCGCCGGCCCGGACGGCCGCGCCCACTTCTTCGTGGCCCCCGGCTGTGCCGCGGACCTCCCCCGGCTGCTCTACCGCATGGGCTGGGACGACCCCGGCGCGCTGGACCTGCGCGGGCTGGGACCGGGGACGTACATCACCGCGCCGCCGTCCGACCGGGGCGGGCTGGGCCCGGTGCGATGGCTGCGCCCGCCCGCGCTGGACGCCGCGACACGCCCGCCGGCGGCCCGGCTCCTGCTGGGCGCGCTGGCCTACGTGGCGCACCGCTCCCGCGACTGAACCGGCGGGCGCACAAGGCGAAGCGCCCGTCCCCGACTGCACCTCGGGGGCGGGCGCTTCTCATCTCTTGCGCGGCGCGGGACACCTACCCCGCCGCGGCTGCTCCCTTACTCGCCGATGAGCGCGTCCACGAACGCCTCCGGCTCGAACGGCGCGAGGTCGTCCGCCCCTTCGCCGAGCCCGATCAGCTTCACGGGCACGCCCAGCTCGCGCTGGACCGCGACGACGATGCCGCCCTTGGCCGTGCCGTCCAGCTTGGTCAGCACGATGCCGGTGATGTTCACGACCTCGGCGAACACACGGGCCTGCACCAGGCCGTTCTGGCCGGTGGTGGCGTCCAGGACGAGCAGCACCTCGTCCAGCGGCGCGTGCTTCTCCACCACACGCTTGACCTTGCCCAGCTCGTCCATGAGGCCGGTCTTGGTGTGCAGGCGGCCGGCGGTGTCGATGAGGACGACGTCGACCCCCATCTCCTTGCCCTCCTTGACCGCGTCGAAGGCCACGGAGGCGGGGTCGCCGCCCTCGGGGCCGCGCACGGTGTGGGCGCCGACGCGCTCGCCCCAGGTCTGGAGCTGGTCGGCGGCGGCGGCCCGGAAGGTGTCGGCGGCACCCAGGACGACGGTGCGGCCGTCGGCGACCAGCACCCGGGCGAGCTTGCCGGTGGTGGTGGTCTTGCCGGTGCCGTTGACGCCGACGACCATCACGATGCCCGGCCTGCGGCCCTCGGGCTCGGTCCTGACCGCGCGGTCGACGTCGGTGCCGACCAGGTGGAGCAGCTCCTCGCGCAGCAGGCCGCGCAGCTCCACGGGAGTGCGGGTGCCGAGCACCCGCACGCGTTCGCGCAGCCGCTCGACCAGTTCCTGGGTGGGCTGCACGCCGACGTCGGCGGTGAGCAGCGTGTCCTCGATCTCCTCCCAGGTGTCCTCGTCGAGGTGCTCACGGGAGAGCAGCGTGAGCAGACCCTTGCCGAGGGCGTTCTGCGAGCGGGACAGGCGGGCGCGCAGCCGGATCAGCCGGCCTGCGGTGGGCTCCGGGATCTCGATCCCGACGGGAGCCTCGACTACGGGGGGTTCCTCGACGGCGACCGGTGCGGGGCCGCCCGGGAGATCCACCTCCTCGATCGTCCGGCGCGGTTCGTCGCGCGGCGTCTCGGCCTCGTCGCCGACGTGCGGCTCGGCCGGTGGCGCGGTGATGTCGGGCGTTCTCGGGGGCGGCGGAGGCAGCGGCTTGTGGCGCCGGCTGCCCACGATCAGCCCGCCGAGCGCGCCGAGCACGACCACGGCGATGACTACAGCAAGGATGACGGTTTCCATAACCCGACCAGTATCGGCCATAGGCCTCCCGGGGACCTCGCTTGTGGCTTCCTCCGAGAGACAAACGCCACTTAACGCAAGGACTCGGAGCAAAGTACGATGGTGACACCGCTGTCCACGCGCGTAGAGTCCCCTCGTCCCCCTGTCCCCCCATGTCTGGCACCTCTTTCATGAGCAAAACCGTCGAGACCGAAGGCGCTCTCGAGACCCGCGGCATCGAGCAGGTCCCCGACCACGAGCGCACGGCGCGGACCCGCGAGCTGTTCCCCACCTGGGTCGGCGCGAACATCAGCGTGCTGCTGCTGACGATGGGCGCCAGCCTGGTCGTGGCCTACCACCTGAACATCTGGCAGGCGCTGGTCGTCGCCGTGGCCGCGCCGGTCGTGTCGTACGGCCTGGTCGGGCTGATCGGCATCGCGGGCAAGCGGGGCGGCGCCCCCGGCATGGCACTGTCGCGCGCGGTCTTCGGACAGCGCGGCAACCTGCTGCCCGGTTCGCTGATCTGGGTCGCGCGCTGGGGCTGGGAGACGATCAACGCGGTGACCGGCGCCTACGCGATGCTCACCATCCTGGACATCCTGTTCGGCATCAGGGCCAACAGCGTCCTCGACATGGTGATGCTGCTGGCGTTCGTCGTGGCGACCTTCGTGATCTCCGGGCTCGGCATCAACGCCGTGCAGAAGTGCAACAAGTACGCGACGTACCTCTTCGGTCTCTTCTCCGTGCTGGTCCTGGGCTACCTGGTGGCGAACACCGACTGGTCGAAGGTCATGCACCACGGTGCCGGCTCCACGGCCTCGGTGATCACCGGCGTCGGCATGATCGCGGCCGGTGGCGTCAGCTGGATCCCGTCCGCGCCGGACTTCACCCGCTATCTGCCGCGTACGGCGTCCTCGAAGGCGATCGTGGGGACGGCGGTGGGCGGCGCCGGTGTCGTCGTCCTGCCCATGGTCCTGATGGGCGCGGTCATGGCGGTGTCCACGCCGGACCTGGCCTCGGCCACCGACCCGGTGTCCTTCCTCGGCGAGATCCTGCCGACGTGGATCGCGGTGCCGTACCTGGTCATCGCGCTGATCGGCATGCTGCTGATCAACTCCATGTCGATGTACTCGGCGGGCTTCACCGCGCAGACCCTCGGCTTCAAGGTGCCGCGCCACTGGGCGGTCTCGGTCAACGCCGTGATCTCGCTGGTCTTCGGCGGTGTGCTGATGCTGGTGGCGACGAGCTTCATGGGCTCCTTCATCGCCTTCCTGTCCCTGCTCGCGGTCGCCTTCTCCGCCTGGGTCGGCGTCTTCGGCGCGGACATGCTGCGCCGCACGGAGTACGACGGCCGGGCCATGGCCGACACCACGCGCACCAGCGCCTACTGGTACCGGGGCGGCTTCTCCCCCGCGGCCGTGGCCGCGTGGGCGATCGGTCTGCTGTCGGGGCTGATGTTCACCACGTCCGACTGGTTCACCGGCCCGCTCGCGAAGAACAACGTGATCGGCGAGTACGGCCTCGGCTGGGTGGCGACGGTCGTCATCTCCGGTGTGCTGTACCTGGTGCTGCCGAAGCCCGCGGTCGATCGCCCGGCGACCGCCACGCCCGCGCCGGAGCCGGAGCCCGAGCCCCTGACCGTCTGACCCACAACGGCCACCGTCCCCCTCCCCGAGCCACTCGGGGAGGGGGACTTCCGCGTCCCGTACGACGGGGGTACGACCGGCCCCGGCTGCCGTGCCTACCGGGCGCCCGGAGCGTCGCAGGGGGTCCGCCGTCGTTCGCGCAGCAGGTGCTGTCCCGGCTGGGTGACCGACCGACGACCGGCCGTTCCCCCCGGTGCCCTCCGGAGCCGCCGACGAGAACGCGGCGAGCGCGCGCCCGCATCCGGAAGGGAGGCGCCCGCGGCTCCGGCCCCCTGAGCTGCCGTTCCTGCCGGGCGCGCACCGCCGAGTACGGCGGCACCGGGCGCCGCCGGTGGGAGACGGGGGCGGCGGGGTCCACGGCTGTTCGCGGAACGGGTGCTGACCTGGGTCGTCCCAGTGCAGGTCCAGCGCCGCGTCGTGCCGCTGTCCCGGCGGCAGCGCTCGATCCGCACGTGCAGCGGCAGCGGATGCGTCGCGGCACCGGCGGAGCCTGCCCGGCGGCCCACTGCGCGTGCCCGGCGGCCTCCGCCAGCCGGCCCGAACCGCCGTGACCGACGCGGCGACCGACCGCGACCCCGCGCCCGATGAGGGGCGGCACGTGGGCCGCGCGTCCCGCCCGGCGGGCCCGCGCCCGCCGCTTCGGCTTCGTCGGCTTGCGCGGCTTCGGATCGCCCGGCTCTGGCCCCCCGGACCCCGGACCCCCGGGCCGCCCGTCCTGCGGGGCGTCCGGACCGGCGCTGTTGGGGGACGGAAGGTGAGGGGTCCACCGCTCTTCGCGGAGCGGGTGCTGTTGTCCCGGCTCGGTGACCGACGCCGGCGACCGGCGGCCCGCGCCCCGCGCCTGATGACCCCGGGACCGCCGGGACCACCGGGGCCGCCGGGGAGGCCGGGGACACCGGGGACGCCGGGGAGGCCGGGGACACCGGGGACACCGGGGCTGCCGGGGACACCGGGGACACCGGGGACGCCGGGGACGCCGGGGAGGCGGCTGCGTACCGCGCGCCGCATCCGGGAGGCCGGCGCCCGTGGCCCCGGCTCGCCCGGCTCCGGCGGCTTCCGTTCCCGCGGGCTTCGGCTCCTGCCGCTCCGGCGGCTTCGCGGCCGTGAGGCCGGACATGCACACCGCCGCCCCCGGTCCGGGCAGTGGCCGGGACCGGGGGCGGCGGACGGTACGAGGAGAGGGGCAGCGGGGACTTGGCCCTTCTCCCCGAGTTCGGGGAGGCCTCGCTACGAGGCTCAGCCCATCTCCTCCAGGGTCTTGCCCTTCGTCTCCTTGACGAACTTGAGGACGAACGGGATGGAGAGCGCGGCGAAGACCGTGTAGATCACGTACGTGCCGGAGAGGTTCCAGTCGGCCAGGGACGGGAAGCTCGCGGTGATGGCCCAGTTGGCGATCCACTGCGCGGCGGCGGCCACGCCGAGGGCGGCGGCGCGGATCCGGTTCGGGAACATCTCACCGAGGAAGACCCAGACCACCACGCCCCAGGAGAGGGCGAAGAAGAGGACGAACACGTGAGCGGCGATCAGGGCGACCCAGCCCTGTGTGGCGGGCAGCTTGCCGCCGACGAGGTCGTAGGAGAACGCCCAGGCCTCCAGCGCGAGACCCACGACCATGCCGACCGAGCCGATGAGGGCGAGCGGCTTGCGGCCGACGCGGTCGACGAAGATCATCGCGATCACGGTGCCGACGATGTTGATGATCGACGTCGTGAACGAGTAGAGGAACGAGTCCGTCGGGTCGACGCCGACCGACTGCCACAGCGTCGAGGAGTAGTAGAACGCGACGTTGATGCCGACGAACTGCTGGAAGACCGACAGGCCGATACCGACCCAGACGATCGGCTTGAAGAAGAAACCGCCGCCGAGCAGGTCCTTGAACGTGGACTTGTGCTCGCTCTTCATCGCGTGCTCGATCTCGGCGACGCGCGCGTTCAGGTCGATGTCCTTGCCCTCGACCTCGGCGAGGATCTCGCGGGCGCGCTCACGCTTGCCCACGGAGAGCAGGAAGCGGGGCGACTCGGGGATCGCGAAGGACAGCAGGCCGTACAGGACGGCCGGGACGACCATCACACCGAGCATGACCTGCCAGGCCTCCAGGCCCATCAGCTTGCCGCGCTGGTCGCCGCCGGCGGCGTTGAGCAGGCCCCAGTTGACCAGCTGGGAGATGGCGATGCCGATGACGATCGCGGCCTGCTGGAAGGAGCCGAGCCGGCCGCGGTAGGCGGGCGGGGCGACCTCGGCGATGTAGGCCGGGCCGATGACGGACGCCATGCCGATGGCGAAGCCGCCGATGACGCGCCAGAAGGCGAGGTCCCACAGCGCGAAGGGCAGCGCGGAGCCGACGGCGCTGAGGGTGAACAGGACGGCGGCGATCTGCATGCAACGGATGCGGCCGATCCGGTCGGCTATGCGGCCGGCGGTGGCGGCGCCGATGGCGCAGCCGATCAGGGCGATCGCGATGACCTGGGCCAGGGCCGCCGAACCGACGTCGTAGCGGCTGCGGATGGCCTCGACGGCGCCGTTGATGACGGAGCTGTCGTAACCGAACAGGAAACCGCCCATGGCGGCAGCCGCCGCGATGAAGATGACGTGCCCGAGATGATCGGGATGAGCCGTCCTGGCTCCTGGCTGAGGTGCCTGCGCTGTGCTGGTCACGGAAAAACTCCTCGGGCCGCGGCAACGCTGCCGGGGTGGGGTAGATCCCTTCCAGGTATCCAGTGGGGCACAACTTCACACCACTCACACCTGAAGGTAAAAGCAACGTTGCAGAGACTATGCCTTCAAGTTTCGAAGTCAATAGTCCGATGACTGTGAGCTTTGAGATACAGATCGACACTCAGTGTTCAAGAAGTGAACATAGAGTCAGTGGATCTTGAAAACGGGCTACCGAAGGCGCTGGGAAATGACCTTCGACACACCATCGCCCTGCATGGACACGCCGTACAGCGCGTCGGCGACCTCCATCGTGCGCTTCTGGTGCGTGATCACGATGAGCTGCGAGGCCTCCTGCAGCTCCCGCATGATCCCGATCAGCCGCTGGAGGTTGGTGTCGTCCAGCGCGGCCTCGACCTCGTCCATCACGTAGAACGGGCTCGGCCGGGCCTTGAAGATCGACACGAGCAGCGCGACGGCCGTCAGGGACCGTTCACCGCCCGACAGCAGGGACAGCCGCTTGACCTTCTTGCCCGGCGGACGCGCCTCGACGTCCACGCCCGTGGCGAGCATGTTGCCGGGGTCGGTCAGCACCAGGCGGCCCTCGCCGCCGGGGAACAGCCGGCCGAAGACGCCCTCGAACTCGCGGGCGGTGTCCCGGTATGCCTCGGTGAAGACCTGCTCGACACGCTCGTCGACCTCCTTCACCACCTGGAGGAGGTCGGCGCGGGTCTTCTTCAGGTCCTCCAGCTGCTCACCGAGGAACTGGTGCCGCTCCTCCAGCGCCGCGAACTCCTCCAGCGCCAGCGGGTTGACCTTGCCCAGCTGCTGGTACGCCCGCTCGGCCGCCTTCAGCCGCT
The DNA here is from genome assembly GCF_040613095.1 of Streptomyces sp. NPDC006309. Classification (NCBI taxonomy): domain Bacteria; kingdom Bacillati; phylum Actinomycetota; class Actinomycetes; order Kitasatosporales; family Streptomycetaceae; genus Streptomyces; species Streptomyces sp. NPDC006309. The sequence continues at coordinate 157,606 of NZ_JBEXRO010000014.1, forward strand.
TCTCCTGCTCGGCGCGCACGAAGGGGCGCGGCCGGTTACGGGGGTGCTCGGGGTCGTCCGGCAGCTCCTCGCCGTCGGCGGGGGGCGAGGGCGGCACGGGCTGGTGCGGCCCGTACTCCGTCACCAGCCCCTCCGGCTCCACGCCCAGCTCCTCCAGCGCCCTGCTCTCCAGCTGCTCGATGCGCAGCCGCTTCTCGGCGCCGAGCACCTCGCCGCGGTGGACGGAGTCCGTCAGCTTGTCGAGTTCGGCCTTCAGCTCGCGTCCCGCGGTGCGGGCGGCGGTCAGCTCCTCCTCGTGCCGGGCCCTGGCGGTCCCGGCCGCGGCGCGCTCCGCCTCGGCGCGGGTCAGGGACACCTCGACGTGCGCGAGCAGCTGGCGGGCCCCGGAGGCGACCGCTCCCGCGACGGCCGCCTCGTGCCGCAGCCGGGCGCGGCGCTGCTCGGCACGCGCGCGTGCCTCGCGTTCCGCCCGGGCCGCCCGGTCGAGCGAGTCGGCCCGTCCCGCGAGCCCCTTGACCCGCTCCTCGTGCGTACGCACCTGGAGCCGGGCCTCCATCTCGGTCTGACGCGCGTTGGCGCCGTCGGCGGCGAGCCGGTCCCGCACGGCGGTGTCCGGCTCCTCCTCGACCGGCATCTCCTCGGCCACCGCCAGCCGTTCGGCCAGCTCCTCGGCCTCCTGTACGGCCTTCTCCGACGCCTCCTGCGCGCGTGCGGCCGCCGCGGCGGACCGTTCCGCCTCCCCGGCGGCGCCGCGCGCCTGCCCGGCGAGGCGGCCCAGCCGCTGGGCGACCCCCGACTTCTCCCGTTCGGCGGCCCGGCGCCGCTCCCCCAGCTCCTCGACGAGGGCCGCGGCCTGGGCACGCCGCTCGGCCGCGACCCGCTGCTCCTCGGCCAGCTCCGCGCAGCGCACCGCCAGTTCCGCCAGCTCGGCGGCGGCCTCGTCCACGGAGGCCCGCACCTCCAGCAGACTGGGCGCACCGGCCGAACCGCCGTGCGCGAAGTGCGCCGCGAGCAGGTCGCCCTCGGCCGTGACGGCGGTCAGCTCCGGACACGCGTAGACGAGGGCCTCGGCGTCATCCAGGTCGTCCACGACGACGATCCCCCGCAGCAACCGGCGTACGGCGGGCATGAGTTCACCGGGTCCACGGACGAGATCGGCGGCATGAAGCAGCGCGCCGGACCGCGCACCGGACCGGACCGGAACCCCGTGGACAGCACGGCCGGCGGACTCGGTGCGCGAGGCAGGGGGCCCGGCGCTGTGGTCGACGGACTCCGTGGCAGGGCTTACGGACCGGGCGTCAGAGTCGGCGGAGGCAGGGGGCCCGGCGTCAGGGTCGGCGGAGGCGTCGGCACGGCCGGCGGAGGCGTCGGCAGGCAGGAGATCGCCGGGAGCGGGCGAGCCGGCGACGGTGCGGCCCGGGGCGCCGGTCCCGGCAACGGGCGCGTACCCGTCGGCAGGGCCCGGCGCACCGGCACCCTCCCCGCCGGTACGGCCCAGGGCCTCGACCGGGGCAGCGGGCGTGTCCGCGTCACGGGCGCCGGGCTGGCGCACCGGACCGGTCTCCCGGGGGGTCTGGTCTGCGGGGATGGCCCGGAGGGTGTCGTCCGCCGGGGTGGGTGGTGGCGGTGGCTGCTCCGGGGGGCCGGCCAGCAGGAGTGCCGCGCGGCCTCCGTCCTGCTTGCGCAGGAGGCGGAGCGCCTCGGCCGCCGACGCCGGGGTGGTCACGGCGATCGCGTCCGCCGCCACACCGAAGGCGGCGGCGAGGGCGGCCTCGTAGCCGGGGGTCACCGTCAGCAGCTCCGCCGCCGGACCCAGCACTCCGGTCAGCCGGTCCCGTGCCCCGAGCAGTATGCCGGTGCCGTCCTTCCGCCGGAGACCGAGCGCCAGCGCCTCGTGGCGGGCCTGGGTCGCGGCGCGCCGGCGTTCGGCCGCGGTGACCGCCTCGCGGGCCGTGCCCAGGGCGGCCTCCGCCTCCGCGAGCCGCCGCCTCGCCTCCTCGTGCCGCTCGGCGAGGTCCGCGTCGCCGGCGTCGAGGCCGTCGACCTCGGCCTTCAGGGCCTCGTACTCCTCCTGCGCCCGGACCGCGCGTTCCCGCGCCTCGTCGCGGGCCGTGGCCAGCCGGTCGATCTCGGCCTGCGCGGAGGCGGCGCGTGAGCGGGCGGCGCTGACCTGACCGGACAGCCGGGCCAGTCCCTCGCGGCGGTCGGCGATGGCGCGGGCGACGTCCTTCAGCCGGCGCTCCTCCACGGCCAGCTCGCGCTCCAGTTCCGCGCGGTGGGCGACCGTGTCGTCCAGCGCCCGCTGCGCCGCCTCCAGGGCCGCCTCCAGCTCGGCCTCCTGCTCACGGACGCGGGCGGCCTCGCGTTCCAGGTCCTCGGGGTCCCGGCCGCGCCGCTCCTCGGGAGGCACGGAGGTGGCGCTGTGCACGCGGGCGTCGGCCAGCGAGACGGTGCCGCGTACGCGCTCGGCCAGCTGGGACAGCTCGTACCAGGTCTGCTGGGCCCGCTGGAGGCGGGGGGTGAGGCGCCGCACCTCGTCCTCCAGCAGCGCCTCGCGGTGCAGGGCCTTGTTCAGCTCCTGCTCGGCGGTCTCCTTGCGTTCCTTCAGGGCCGCCTCGTCGGCGATCTCGGCGCGCAGGGCTTCTCGCAGGCGGACGAGGTCGTCGGCGAGCAGGCGCAGGCGCGCGTCGCGGAGGTCGGCCTGGATGACGGCGGCCCTGCGCGCGACCGCCGCCTGCCGGCCCAGGGGCTTGAGCTGGCGGCGCAGCTCGTCCGTCAGGTCCTGCACGCGCGCGAGGTTGGCCTGCATCGCGTCCAGTTTGCGGAGCGCCTTCTCCTTGCGCTTGCGGTGTTTGAGGACACCGGCCGCCTCCTCGATGAAGGCGCGGCGGCCCATCGGATCGGCGTGCAGGACGGAGTCGAGCTGGCCCTGGCCGACGATGACGTGCATCTCGCGACCGATGCCGGAGTCGGAGAGGAGTTCCTGGATGTCCAGGAGACGGCAGGTGTCGCCGTTGATCTGGTACTCGCTGCCGCCGTTGCGGAACATGATCCGCGTGATGGTGACCTCGGCGTACTCGATGGGCAGGGCGCCGTCGGAGTTGTCGATGGTCAGGGACACCTCGGCGCGGCCGAGCGGCGGGCGCCCGGTGGTGCCGGCGAAGATGACGTCCTCCATCTTGCCGCCCCGCAGCGACTTGGCGCCCTGCTCGCCCATGACCCAGCTGAGCGCGTCCACGACGTTGGACTTGCCCGAGCCGTTCGGGCCGACGACGCACGTGATCCCGGGTTCGAACCGGAGCGTGGTGGCGGAGGCGAACGACTTGAACCCACGGAGGGTCAGGGCCTTGAGGTGCACGCCGCTGGACTTTACCCGCCGCCGCTATCTCACTCCACGGACACTCGCAACCCCCCGGTTTCGCCATTGAACGGACAGGGCACACCAGACGTTAAGAGGGTGAAAGGATGCACGGGGGAGAAAAGAAAGAAGGGACGCCGAAGCGTCCCTTGCAGTTCCGACGGCTGGGTCGCAGCCGTCCGATCACTGAGCGGTTGATACGGGGCAGCCCGTTCGCTGCTAACGCTGTCGTGGAGCGATGCAGCTGTCAGGTGAGCGCAGGCTCCGCCTGGTGTGCGTCGATGCTCTCCATGATCCTGTCCTGAGAGGCGGCAGCCGACAGCGCTTCGTTCTCGGCCTGGATCCGTACCAACTCGGACTCCAGGTCCTGGACGCGCTGCTGCAACCGTCGCATCTCGGCGAGGAGTCGAGGGTCGGAGCCGCCGACGTAACCGAGAAGCGCCTTTGCCATGATGGATGGTCCTCCACACTGAGTGACCGACCGATGCGGTGTGGGTCGTGAGGGATTCGCACCCGCGGTGCTTGGCACATCCGAGTGTTGCCCTGGTGTTGCTCCATGCCAAACAGCTAAGGTGCGCGGGGCTTTCAGCGTCTCACCAAAAAGTTTGACGGTCAACACGATCACACCCTGTATCGGCGGGCGAACCGGGGCACGCGACCGGGAAACCGGCGGCGCTGTGACTCCTCCGGACCCTCAGGGCGTGGCGACCAGCAGTACCTGCGGAGCCTGCCACGCCGGGCCGTTCTTGGCAACCACCAGGCCGTTTCTGCTTTCTGCGGGCATCTGCGGGGACGCGGTGCGCCCCCGTCCGCGGGTCCGTACGGAACGGGCTCAGCGGATCGCGAAGCCCTCATAACCGCCTCGCGGTGTGTCCCAGATCTCGGTGACGCCGTCCACGCTCCCGGGCGTGTCGTCACCCTGGAGCCAGTCCAGCAGTCCCTCGCAGCGCTCCCGGGTCCCCTCGGCGACCACCTGGACCCGGCCGTCGGCCAGATTGAGAGCAAAACCACTCAGTCCGCCGATCTCCAGCGCCCTGGCGCGCGTGAACCAGCGGAAACCCACACCCTGCACGTGTCCACGGACCCAGGCGACCAGTCGTACTTCCTCACTCATGGCTGCAACCTAACCGGCCGGTGTCGTCCGGGACACGTCGTCCCCCGGCGGCATGAGGTACCGTCCGGACCCAATGAATCGCATGTGAAACTCACTCGATCGAGTGAGTCGGGTGGGTCAGAGGGAGTCACTCGCCACGGAGGCCGCGGCCGGACAGGCGCGCGCCGTGCGGGCACCGGCCGACCGCGAGCACGAGGAAGAGGGCAAGGACATGGGACGCCACCGACGCTCAGCCGCCGGCCGCGCCGCCACAGGCCGCGCCACCGCCGACCGCACGCAGCCGTCCGGCACCGGGGGCGGCGACGCCCGGCACTCGTCCGCGGGGGACCGTCCGGTGCCCATGGGCATCGCCCCGTATCTGAACCCGGAGGCCTACGCCGAGGCCACCGCCAGGGCGCAGGCCTACCTGTTCTCCACGGACGCCGGCCAGGCACCGGCGTCCCCGTCCGGTCACCCGGGCGGCGGCGGATCCACCCCGCCCGGCGGATTCCCCCTGCCCGGCGGCCGGCGCCGCGGCAGGAAAGCCGCGCGGCCGGTGCGTACGGGTCTGCTCGGGGTGTCCGCGGCCGTCGCCCTCGGCACGGTCGCGGTGGCCACGGGTGTGGTGCCGGGCCTGGAGCACTACCAGCTCGGCGGCGGTACGCACACCACCGGCGGGGACCGGGTGCAGGCTGTTGACACGCCGAGCAACACCGCGAGCGAGCAGGGCGGCACCTCGGGCACCGCCGAGAGCCGCGGCCCCGGCACCGCCGCCCCGGGCACCGGGCGCACCCGGTCGCCGAACCCGTCGGCCTCCGCATCTGCCTCCGGCTCCGCATCCACCTCGCCCTCCGCCTCCGGCTCCGCCTCGGCCTCCGCCTCCGCGTCGAAGCCGGCCGCCTCCCACGCTCCGGCCCCGTCGGAGACGGCCGCCGGGAAGCCGGCACCGCGCACGACACCCAGGGCGACACCGTCCACGTCGGCAGAGCCCGGCGGCACCCCGTCGCGTACGGCCACCAAGGCGCCGACGCCGACCGCCGCGCCGGTGACCGTGTCGGCGGAGGCCGCCGCCGCGGCCGAGGTGCTGAAGCTGGTCAACGACGAGCGGGCGAAGGCCGGTTCCAGCCCGCTGTCGGCGAACTCCTCGCTGACCTCACTGGCCGGGGTGTTCAGCGACGACATGGCCGCGCGCGGCTTCTTCGACCACACCGACCCCGACGGCCGTACACCGTGGGACCGGGCCGCGCGGGCCGGCATCACCGACCTCGGCGGCGAGAACATAGCCCGCGGCCAGACCGACGCGGCGGCCGTGGTGCGGGCATGGATGGACAGCCCCGGCCACCGCGCCAACATACTGAACCCCGACTTCAAGACCCTCGGCGTCGGCGTGCACTTCGGTGCGGGCGGCCCGTGGTGGACCCAGGACTTCGGGTACTGAGCCACGGTCCGGACGGTAGCCAACCCATGGCGGGCACGGTCGGCTAACCCATGGTTAGCGCCACCTGTCGGTGGGCGCTGTGCTCACGTACGCTGGTGGGATGAGCGGTACGAACGCCACCACCGGGGACACGACGGGGCACACCGCCGGGGACGGCGCCCCGGACCACGAGGACCTCGCCTACGACGTGTTCGCCAGGGCCTGCCCGTCGCGCGGCACGCTGGAGCACGTCACGGGCCGCTGGGGCGGGCTGACGCTCGGCGCGCTGTACGACAGTTCGCTGCGCTTCAACGAGCTGCGCCGCCGCGTCGACGGGGTGAGCGAGAAGATGCTGTCCCAGACGCTGCACGCGCTGGAGCGCGACGGCCTGGTGCACCGCGAGGCCCAGCCGACCAACCCGCCCCGCGTGGACTACGAACTGACTCCCCTGGGCCGCCGGGTCGCCGAGCGGCTGCTCGCGCTCATCCACTGCGTGGAGGGCGCGATGGACGACGTATTGGCGGCGCGCGCGGCGTACGACGGCCGGCGGCCGGCGTAGCCGCGGGACCTCTCCGCCCGCCGTCGCCCGCGTCCCGGCCGGGGCTCTCAGCCGCGGCCGGGCGCGTCGGCGCGGGGCGCTCGCTGACAGGTGGGGCAGAAGTAGCTGGAGCGGTTCATCCAGGGGCGGCGGCGGATGGGGGTGCCGCAGCGGCGGCAGGGCTCGCCCTCGCGGCCGTACGCGTCCAGGGAGCGGTCGAAGTAGCCCGACTCGCCGTTGACGTTGACGTACAGGCTGTCGAAGCTGGTGCCGCCGACCGCCAGGGCCGCGTTCATCACGTCCCGGACGTGGCCGAGCAGTTCGGCGGTGACCGGGCGGGTGAGGCGGGCCGTCGGGCGTTCGTAGTGGATGCGGGCCCGCCACAGCGCCTCGTCCGCGTAGATGTTGCCGACCCCGCTGATCAGCGACTGGTCCAGCAGGGCCCGTTTGATCGTGGTCCGCTTGCGGCGCAGAGCCTGGTGGAAGGCCTCGTCGTCGAAGAGCGGGTCCAGGGGGTCGCGGGCGATGTGCGCGATGACGTCGGGCAGGCCCTCGGGGGTGTTGTCGTGCAACGACAGCCCGCCGAAGGTGCGCTGGTCGACGAAACGGAGTTCGGTGCCGAGGGAGTCGGCGAACCGGACGCGGACGCGCAGGTGCCTCTCGTCGGGCGCCGTGTGCGGCTGGACCAGCAGCTGGCCGCTCATGCCGAGGTGGGCGAGGACCGACTGGTGCGTCTCCTCCAGCGGCAGCCACAGGTACTTGCCGCGCCGGCGCGGGACGCCGATGTGGTGGCCCTTGAGCCGGTGCGCGAAGTCGTCGGGGCCGGCCACGTGCCGGCGGACCGCACGCGGGTGCAGCACCTCGGTCTCGGCGACGGTGCGGTGGGCGACCCAGCGTTCCAGGCCACGCCGGACGACCTCTACTTCGGGCAGCTCGGGCACGGGGCTCCTCGGGCAGATCTGCGGGCAGCGGCAGCGTAACGCCGTGGACGGACCGAGCGCCCGCCCCGTACAGACGGGACGGGCGCTCGGGTGGTGCTCTGTCAGGCGGTGGCGGACGACGTGTCGTCGTTCTTCACAGCGTTCCCGACGGCCTCCTCGGCCGCCTTGGCACGCTCGTCCGCCGCGGCCCGGATGGACCGCCAGGCGGACTCGGCGGCCTGCTGCTCCGCCTCCTTCTTGCTGCGGCCGGTGCCGGTGCCGTACGAGACGCCTCCGACGCGGGCAGCAGCAGTGAAGATCTTCTCGTGGTCGGGGCCGGTCTCCGTGACCAGGTACTCGGGCACGCCGAGCCCCTCGATCGCGGTCAGCTCCTGCAGGGACGTCTTCCAGTCCAGGCCTGCGCCGAGATTGGACGACTTCTCGATCAGCGGGTCGAAGAGCCGGTGCACCAGCTCGGACGCCGCGTCGAGGCCCTGATCGAGATAGACCGCGCCGATCACCGCTTCCAGGGTGTCGGCGAGAATGGACGCCTTGTCCCGGCCGCCTGTGCCCTCTTCACCACGGCCGAGCCGGATGAAGGCGCCCAGGTCGAGGCCGCGCCCCACCTCCGCCAGCGCACGAGAGTTGACCACCGCGGCCCGCAACTTGGCCAGCTGGCCTTCGGGCAGGTCGGGGTGGATGCGGTACAGCGTGTCCGTGACGACGAGGCCGAGCACGGAGTCCCCGAGGAACTCCAGCCGCTCGTTCGTCGGCAGACCGCCGTTCTCGTACGCATAGGAACGGTGGGTCAGCGCGCGCACCAGAAGGGCGGACTCGAGCCGGTAGCCGAGCCGCCCTTCCAGAAGCGCGTGGGACGAGGCCTGGTTGTCCACTTTTTTCCTGGCGGAACCGTCCGCCTTGGCGTCCTTCTTGGGACTGGACACAGTGCCTCTCACCAGCCCGCTCAGACTTCGAGGACCTGGCGCTTGTTGTAGGTGCCGCAAGACGGGCACGCGATGTGCTGCTGCTTGGGCTCGTGGCAGCGCTCGCACGCAACCAGGGTGGGGACCGCAGCCTTCCACTGCGACCGGCGGTGGCGCGTGTTGCTGCGCGACATCTTCCGCTTCGGAACAGCCACGGCTACTTCTCCTGCTTCTCGTCGACGCGCGCTGATCGAGTCGCGTCGCCGCTCATCTCGTCCTTCTCGCCGTCCGTCGTCGAACCGGCGAGTCCCTGCAAAGCCGCCCAACGGATGTCGACGGCGTCATGGTGGTGGTCCGGGTCGTCCGCGAGCCGCACTCCGCATTCGGAGCACAGGCCCGGGCAGTCGTCCTGGCACACCGGCTGCATCGGCAGTGCGAGCACCACCGCATCACGCAGCACGGCCTCGAGGTCGATCAAACCGTCCTCGATGTAGAGCCTGTCCTCGTCGTCCTCGGCGTCGTCGCCCGGTTCCGCGATCACGCGGCCCCGGTCATCGGCGTCAGGGTACGAGAACATCTCCTGGAAGTCCGCTTCGAGCTCCAGCTCGACCGGCTCCAGACACCTTACGCACTCCCCCTCGGCGGTTGCACGGGCGGTGCCTGTGACAAGCACACCTTCCATGACCGACTCGAGCCGGAGTTCGAGTTCCACCGGGGCGCCCTGCGGCACTCCGATGACCCCCTGGATGCCGAGATCCCTGGGGGCGTCGATCTGGCGGGTGAGGCGCTTGAGCGCGCCCGGACGCCGACCCAGCTCGTGCGTGTCGATCACGAGGGGGTTGCGGTGGTCGAGGCGGGCGTGAGGAGCCATTCCTGCTTTCGATCTGTGAACTCGGAGGGACGCCGCCCGTAGGTGCGCGGGCAGCGCTGATCGCGGACATACACACGACCGAAAAGCCAGGATACTGGACCTTGCGCCCAGGACCCAATCCGGTCCGGCTACAGGCCCCGGCCCTGCTCGTACGCCCTCAGCTGCTCGGCGCTGATCATGCCGGTGTCGAAGAGGCTGGTCTCGTCCAGCGCGTAGCCCTGCTGGGGCTGTTGCTGCTGGGGTTGCTGGGTCTGCTGGGGCTGTTGCGGGTCGTAGCCGGCCTGCTGGGGGTCGTAGGAACCCTGGTAGGCGTAGGGGTCGGCCTGCTGGTAGCCGTAGGGGTCGGGCTGCGGCGCGTACTCCGGCTGGTGCGGGAAACCGGCGTACGGGTCCTGCTGCTGCTCGGCGGGGGCCGCCGCCGCGGGCGCGTAGCCGGGGGACGTGGGGTAGGCGGGCTGCTGCGCGTACGACGGCTCGTGCTGCCGCTGGGCCGCGCGGTCGCTGTCCGCGAGGGCCGTGAGATCGGCGAGGTAGTCCGCGTCGCTGGAGTGCTGGAAGGTCGTGGTGTCGTCGGCGAGGGCACCGAGGTCGTCGGTGGCGATCCGGCCGTGCAGTTTCTGCCGGCCGCGGCCGACGGCCTCCAGGGTCTTGGCGAGGACCGCCTCGAAGGCGCCCAGCTTGGCGTCGACGTAGGCGTCCGCGTTGTGGCGCAGGGTCTGCGGGTCCTGGCTGCGCTCCGGGGCGTCCTCGTCCTCGTAGCCGTTCTCGTCCAGGCCGGGCCCGGTGCCGAGCAGCTTCTCGCGGCCCCGGCCGACCGAGCCGAGGGTCTTGGTGAGGACGACCTCGAAGTTGGCGAGCTTGGAGTCGACGTAGTCGTCGGCCTCGGCGCGGATCTCCTCGGCCTCCTGGCGGGCCTCGGCGAGGATCCGGTCGGCCTCGGCCTGCGAGCGGCGGGCGATCTCGGTGTCGGAGATCAGCGAGCCCCGCTCGGCGTGCGCGTTCCCGATGATCCGCTCGGCCTCCAGCCGGGCCTGCTCGACCATCTGCTCACGGTCGCCGATCAGCTCCTGCGCCTGCGCGAGGGAACCGGGCAGCGCCTGGCGCACCTCTTCGAGCAGCGTGAGCAGTTCGGCGCGGTTGACCACGCAGGACGCCGACATGGGCATGCCCCGGGCGCCGGAGACCGTGGAGACGATCTCGTCGAGCTTCTTCTGCACGTCCACCTGTGCTCGCCACTCTCTACAGCCGGGTTGGAGACGGACGGGAAGACTGTAGTCCCATCAGCCCTTGGCGAGGCGCTCGTTCAGGGCCGCCAGGACCGGGGGCGGCACCAGGTGGGAGACGTCGCCGCCCCAGGCCGCGACCTCCTTGACGAGGGAGGAGGAGAGGAAGCTGTAGGTGGGGTTGGTGGGCACGAACAGCGTTTCGACGCCGGTGAGGCCGATGTTCATCTGCGCCATCTGGAGTTCGTAGTCGAAGTCGCTGACGGCGCGCAGGCCCTTGACGATGGCGGGGATGTCGCGCTGCTTGCAGAAGTCGACGAGGAGGCCGTGGAAGGCCTCCACACGGACGTTGGCGTACTCGGAGGTGACCTGGCGGATCAGCTCGATCCGCTCCTCGATCTCGAACAGGCCCTTCTTGGACTTGTTGATCATCACCGCGACGTAGACCTCGTCGTAGAGACGGGAGGCTCGGGCGATGATGTCGAGGTGTCCGTTGGTGATCGGGTCGAACGACCCGGGACAGACGGCGCGGCGCACTTGTGATCCCTCGCTCTCCGGTCCGGTCATCGTGCGTCTTCGCACGTAGAGGCGGCGCGACCGTACCAAAACGTTCCCTCGCCGTAGCGACGGGACCGGAGCGCCTCGAAGCCGTCCGGCCAGTGGAATTCGCCGCCTCTGGTGCTGCGCTCCACGGTGACGAGGGCTTCGGCGGTGAGCCAGCCCTCCGAGCGGAGTGTGAGCAGGATCTCGCGAAGATCGTCGTCCGTGACGGCGTACGGGGGGTCGAGGAAGACCAGGTCGTACGGCTCGGCGGGGGGCGCGGTCCGGATGACCTGTTCGGCCTTGCCCGTACGCACCTCGGCGCCGGGGAGTCCCAGGCTCCGCACGTTCTCGCGGACCGTTCTCGCGGCGCGGGCGTCCGCCTCGACCAGGAGGGTGTGGCTCGCGCCCCGGGAGAGGGCCTCCAGGCCCACGGCGCCCGAGCCGGCGTAGAGGTCGAGGACGCGTTCGCCGTCCAGGGGGCCGCCGAGGAGGGACTGCCAGGTGGAGAAGAGGCCCTCGCGCGCGCGGTCCGAGGTCGGCCGGGTTCCGGTGCCGGGCGGCACCGAGAGGCGACGGCCGCCGGCCGCGCCGGCGATCACGCGGGTCATGTCGGGAGTCCTTCGTCGTCGGCGGCTTTCGGGATCAGTCTGGCAGGCCCCGCGAACACCCGCCGACCGCCACCGGCGCCACCACGGGTTGGCACGCGTGCGGCGGCGGCGCGAGCCGGTCCGACGGGGCGGCAGCGCGGGGGTACGGGTACTGCGCCGTCGCGGGCCGGCACCGGTACGGCAGCAACGCCACGAGTCGGCACGGTACGGCGTCGTCGCGGGCCGGCACCGGTACGGCGGCGGTGCGAGCCGGTACGGGCGCGGCACACCGTCGCGAACCGGCACCGGTACTGCGCCGCCACGAATCGGCACGGGTACGGCACCGTCGCGGGCGGTACGGGCGCGGCGCCGACGCGGGTTGGTACGGGTACGGCACTGCCACGGGCCGGTAACCGTACTGCGCCGTCGCGGGCCGGCACCGGTACGGGCGGCGTCGCCAGCCGGTACGGGCGCGGCACACCGTCGCGAGCCCGTACCGGTACGGCGCCGCCACGAATCGGCACGGCTACGGCACCGGTACGGCGGCGTCGCGGGCCCGTACGGCTAGCCCTTTTCCAGGTACTGTTCCCGCTCCTCGTCCAGGAGGGCGTCCAGGGCTGTCCGGAGGCCCGGCAGGCGTTCGAGGCCGGGGTCGGCCGCCACGAGTGCCGTGGCCTCCTGCCGTGCCTCGGCGATGACCTCCTCGTCCTCGATGACCGCCAGGACCCGGAGGCTGGAGCGGGCGCCGGACTGGGCCTGGCCGAGGACGTCGCCCTCCCGGCGCTGTTCGAGGTCGATGCGGGAGAGCTCGAAGCCGTCGAGGGTGGACGCGACCGCGTCGAGGCGCTGGCGGGCGGCGGCGGCCTCGGGCATCTCGGTGACCAGGAGGCACAGGCCGGGCGCGGAGCCGCGGCCGACCCGGCCGCGCAGCTGGTGCAGCTGGGAGACGCCGAAGCGGTCGGCGTCCATGATCACCATGGCCGTGGCGTTGGGGACGTTGACGCCGACCTCGATGACGGTGGTGGCGACCAGGACGTCCGTCTCGCCGGCGGCGAAGCGGCGCATCACGGCATCCTTGTCGTCCGGGTGCATGCGGCCGTGCAGGACCTCCACGGCCAGGCCCTGGAGGGGGCCGCGGGCCAGCTCGGCGGCCACGTCCAGGACGGCGAGCGGCGGGCGCTTGTCGGCCTCGTTCTCGCGGGCCTCGGGGGCCTCGGGGGGTTTCTTCCCGCCGCCCTTCTTGGCGCCGGCCGCCTCCTCGTCGTCGCCGATGCGGGGGCAGACGACGTAGGCCTGGTGGCCGCCCGCCACCTCCTCGCGGACGCGTTCCCAGGCGCGGGACAGGAAGTGGGGCTTGTCGGCGGCGGGCACGACATGCGTGGCGATCGGGGAGCGGCCGGCCGGGAGCTGGTCGAGGACCGAGGTCTCCAGGTCGCCGAAGACCGTCATGGCGACCGTGCGCGGGATGGGGGTGGCCGTCATGACGAGGAGGTGCGGGGGCTGCTTGCCCTTGCCGCGCAGGGCGTCGCGCTGTTCCACGCCGAAGCGGTGCTGTTCGTCCACCACGACCAGGCCGAGGTCGTGGAACTGGACCCGGTCCTCGATGAGGGCGTGCGTGCCGATGACGATGCCGGCCTCACCGGTGGCCAGGTCGAGCAGGGCCCGGCGGCGGGCCGCCGTGCCCATGGAGCCGGTGAGCACGACCACCTTGGTGGCCCGGTCGGAGCCGCCCAGCATGCCGCCCTCGGCCAGCTCGCCCATCATCTCGGTGATCGAGCGGTGGTGCTGCTGGGCGAGGACCTCGGTGGGCGCGAGCAGGGCCGCCTGGCCGCCCGCGTCGACCACGGCGAGCATGGCGCGCAGGGCGACCATCGTCTTGCCGCTGCCGACCTCGCCTTGCAGGAGCCGGTGCATCGGGTGGTCGGTGGCGAGGTCGGCGAAGATCTCCTGGGAGACCTTCAGCTGGCCCTCGGTGAGGGTGAAGGGCAGGCGGTCGTCGAAGGCGGCGAGGATGCCGTCCGGCCGGGGGACGCGGGGCACGGCGGCGAGCTGGCTGTCGGCGTGGCGGCGGCGGGCCAGGGCGACCTGGAGGACGAAGGCCTCGTCCCACTTCAGGCGGGCGCGGGCGTCGGCGATGTCGGCCCTGGTGTGCGGGCGGTGGATCTTGAGCAGGGCCTCGGGCAGCGGCAGCAGACCGCGGCCGGCGCGCAGGGCGTCCGGGAGGGGGTCGAGGGCCTCCTGGGCGCTGGGCAGGACCGTCTGCACCGCCTTGCCGATCTTCCAGGACTCCAGTTTGGCGGTGGCCGGATACAGCGGGATGAGGGCGCCGGCCCAGGTCTCGACCGCTTCCTCGCCTTCCTCGCCGTCGCCCCGGAGCAGTTCGTAGGCCGGGTGGGCGAGCTGGAGGCGGCGGTTGAAGACGGAGACCTTGCCGGCGAACAGCGCGCGGGTGCCCGGCAGCAGTTCCTTGTGGGGCTTGTGGACGCCGTTGCCGAAGAAGACCAGCTGGAGCCGGCCGCTGCCGTCGGTGATCGTGACCTCCAGGCGCTGGCCCTTGCCGCGGGGCGCCCTGGCGGAGGCGAAGGTGTGCAGGCGGGCGTCGGCGACCTGGGCGACCACCGTGACGTGCTCGTCCATGGGGAGGTCGGCGAGGTGCGTGAGCTGACCGCGCTCCTCGTACCTGCGCGGGTAGTGGTGGAGGAGGTCGCCGACGGTGTGCAGGCCGAGGTGCTCGGCCATCACCTTCGCGGTGGCGGGGCCGAGCACTGACTTCAGGGGCTGCTTCAGTGGTTCTTCCAGTGCGGGCACGAGATCCATTGCACACCACGGCACTGACAATGCCGTAGCCGCTGCCCCGGGGATTCCTCCCGACACGTCGTACTCGTCCGGGAAACCCCTGGTCAGGTGGGCTGTTCGGCTCTAGGATGGCCCGCTCCGGCCATCCTTCGCGGTCACCGACCCCTCCGGGACCGCCCGACCCCGCGCCGCACGCACTCCCCCTCCGGCGCAGTGACGATGGACTCCCAGACCTCGCAGCCCTCCCAGGCATCCCAGCCGCCCCACCCACCTCACACCTTCCAGGTCGACCTGCGTGGCCTGGTGGACCTGCTCTCCCATCACCTGTACTCCGGCCCGAAGGTCTATCTGCGCGAGCTGCTCCAGAACGCCGTGGACGCCGTCACCGCCCGGCGGGCCGCGGAACCGGACGCCCCGGCGCGGGTCCGGCTGTACGCGGCGGACGGCACGCTGCGGGTGGAGGACAGCGGCGTCGGGCTCACCGAGTCGGACGTGCACAGCCTGCTGGCGACCATCGGCCGCAGCTCCAAGCGGGCCGAGGGCCTCCAGGAGGCGCGGTCGGAGTTCCTCGGCCAGTTCGGCATCGGCCTGCTGGCCTGCTTCGTGGTCGCCGAACGGATCCGGGTGGTCAGCCGCAGCGCCCGCACGCCGCAGGCGCCGCCGGTGGAGTGGACGGCGAGCGACGACGGCTCCTACACCGTGCGCACCCTGCCCGGGGCCGAGCGGCCCGAGCCGGGCACGACCGTGTACCTGACGGCGCGGGCCGGGGCGGCCGAGTGGCTGGCGCCCGAGCGGGTCCTCGCCCTGGCCCGGCACTTCGGCGCGCTGCTGCCGTACGACGTCCGGGTCGGCGACGAGCCGGTCACGGAGCTGCCCGCGCCCTGGGACCGCGCGTATCCCGGTCCCGCCGGCCGGCGGGCGGCGCTGGCCCGGCACTGCCGCGAACTGTTCGGTTTCACCCCGCTGGACTCGATCGACCTGGACGTGCCGCTGGCCGGGATCCGCGGGGTGGCGTACGTGCTGCCGTCGGCGGTCAGCCCGGCCCAGCGGGCGACGCACCGCGTGCACCTGAAGGGCATGCTGCTCACCGAGCGGGCCGAACAGCTGCTGCCGGACTGGGCGTTCTTCGTGCGCTGTGTGCTGGACACCGACAGTCTGCGGCCCACCGCCTCGCGCGAGTCGCTGTACGAGGACGAGACTCTCGCCGCCGTACAGGACGCGCTCGGCGAGCGGATCCGGTCCTGGCTGACCGGGCTCGCCGCCGGTGATCCGGAGCGGCTGGCGGCGTTCCTGGCCGTGCACCACCTGGGCGTGAAGTCCCTGGCCCGGCACGACCGGGACATGCTGCGCACGATGCTGCCGTGGCTGCCGTTCGAGACGACCGACGGGCAGCTGTCCCTGGCGGAGTTCGCGCGCCGGCACCCGGTGGTGCACTTCACCCGGACGGTGGAGGAGTTCCGGCAGGTCGCGCCGATCGCCTCGGCGCAGGGCATCGGGGTCGTCAACGGCGGCTACACGTACGACGGCGAGCTGGTGCAGGCGCTGCCGCAGGTGCTGCCGGGGGCGGTGGTCGCCGAACTGGACGCGGAGACCGTGACCGCGCACCTGGACGCGGTCGACCCGGGTGAGGAGCTGGCGCTGTCCGGGTTCCTGGCCGCCGCGCGGGCCACGCTGGATCCGCTGGGCTGCGACGTCGTCCTCCGGTCGTTCCATCCGCTGTCCGTGCCCGCGCTGCACCTGGACGACCGGGACGCCCGGCACGAGCAGGCCCGCGCGGCGGCCGAGGACCGGGCCGACGACCTGTGGGCGGGCATCCTGGGCTCGCTGCGCGGCAGCGCCCCGCGCGCGCGTCTGGTGCTCAACCATCTCAACCCGCTGGTCCGGCGGATCGCCGCGCTCAGGGACCGGGAGCTGATCGGCACCGCGACCGAGTCGCTGTACGGGCAGGCGCTGCTGATGGCGCAGCGTCCGCTGCGGCCGGCGGACTCGGCGCTGCTGAACCGGGCGTTCATCGGGCTGCTCGCGTGGGCGACCCATGGAGAGGGTGACGGACGATGAGCGGTGTCACGGACCTCGACGCGCTGCGCCGGGAGCTGGCGGAGAACTCCGGGCAGCCGGAGGGCCCGGCCCGCAACGCGCGCGCGGAGGAGCTGCTCGCCGAGGCCGAGCGGCTGGACGTCCCGCTCGCCGTCATCGAGGCGCTCGGGCACCTGCTGAGGGTCTACAACTACAGCTCCGAGAAGGACCGGATGTTCGTCCCGTTCGCGCGGCTGCTGCGCATGTGGGACGAACGGCCCGGGGACTTCGACGAGGACGAGACGCACTCGCTGCACTGGTTCTTCAAGTGGATGTCGGCGGGCATGCTGGACCAGCCGCACATCCCGCTCGCCTCGGTCGAGAAGTGGCTCGGCGAGATGGAGCACCGCTACCGGCTCGCCGGGCACTCCGAACGGGCCGTGCGCAGCGCCGAGTTCAGTGTGGCCGCGCACGTCGGGGACCTCGCGCGCGCGGAGCGGGCTTACGCCGCGTGGCTGGCCGCCGACCGGGACGGGATGGCCGACTGCCACGCCTGCGAGCTGGGGGCGCAGGGCGCCTGGCAGGTGCGGTGCGGCCGGGACGCGCGGGCGCTGGAGCTGTGGCGGCCGGTGCTGGACGGCGAGTTCTCCTGTGCGCACGAGCCGCACACCGTGCTCGCCGCCTCGCTGGGCCCGCTGCTGCGTCTCGGCCGCGTCGAGGAGGCCCGGGCGCACCATCTGCGCGGCTTCCGGCTGGTGCGGCCCATGGAGAGCATGCGCGGCGCGTACGCCGACCATGTGGAGTTCTGCGCGCTGACCGGCAACGAGGCCCGCGCTCTGGAGCTGCTGGCCGAGCGGCCGGCGTACTTCACGGACACCGGGCAGCCGCGCAGCCGGCTGGACTTCCTGGCCGTGGTGACCCTGCTGATGGACCGGCTGACCGGGCTGGGTCTCGGTGAGCGGCAGGTGCCGGGGCCGGCCGGGCGGACCTGGACCGCGCGGGAACTCGCCGGGCACGCGCGCGTGGAGGCGACGGAGCTGGCCGGCCGGTTCGACCGGCGCAACGGCACCTCGTGCGTCGGCGACCGGATCCGCGCGCGGATGGCGCAGCGTCCGCTGGTGGAGCGGCTGCCGCTGGGGGTTCGGGCGGCGCGGCCCGCGACGGCGCCGGTGACCGCCCCTCCCCCGCTCCCCGGAGGGACCACGCGGGAGACGGCCGAGCGGACCGGCGGGCAGACCGCCGAGGAGGCCACGGCGCCCGGGCTGCCCGCCCTGCTCGCCGAGGCGCGGCGGCTGTCGGACACCCTGCGGCCGCACGCGCTCGAGGCGTGGGCGGCGGTGGCACGGGCCGCGCGGGACGGCGCCGCGCTGGAACCGCGCGACCGCGCGGAGATCGCCGACCACGAGGCGATGGCCCTCGGGGCGGAGGGCATCGCCCTGTTCGAGCGGGCGGCGGAGCTGTACGCCGAGGCGGGCGACCCCGGCGAGGCGCTGGCGGCACGCGCGCGCGGGGCGTACGTCCGCGCGCTGGCGGGCGAGGTGGACGCGGCCCTGGACACCGTCACGGGCCTGTACGACGAGGTGCTCGCGCTGTACGCCGACGAGGGCACCGGCGTACGGCAGACCGCGTCGGTGGTGATGAGCCGGGCGCGGATCCTGATGCGGCGGGTGCACGAGAGCGCCGGAGGTGTCGGTGCGGGCACCGGCGAGGACGCCGTCGCGGACGCCGAGGCGGCCGTAGGGGAGGTCCTGGCGCTCGTCGAGGGGCACGGCGGTGACGACGTGCGGCCGGCCGCGCGGGCCGCGGAGGCGCGGGCGATGCTCGCCGAACTGGCCGGGCTCCGCGGGGACGCCGGGCGGGCGGCGGAGCTGTTCCGGCGGGCCTCCGGCGCGTACGTGGCCGCCGGGCTCCCGTGGTTCGCGGTGGAGTACGAGGCGCAGGTCGCCGCGCTGGCCCACCATGCCGGTGACCTGGACGAGACCGAACGGGCGCTGCGGGCAGCCCTGGAGCACGGCGGACCGTACCTGGAGCCGGTCGGCCGGGCTCAGCTGCACCTCCAGCTCGCCGAGGTCCTCGGCGGCCGGGACGCGGCCGGTGAGGCGGCCGAGCACGCGCTGGAGGCCGCGCACTGGGCCGACGAGGCCGGCGAGAGCGGCACGCTGGGCGCCTGGGCGCGGCAGCAGCTGGGCGGCTTCCTGCTGCGCGAGGCCCGGTACGCGGAGGCCGCCGAGGTGCTGGAGTCCGCGCTGGCCGACCTGCGTGCCGAGACGCACGGCGACGGGGCGGTCGTCCAGACCCGGTGGTGGCTCGGGGACTGCCTGGGCGAGCTGGGCGAACACCGGGCCGCGGCGGAACACCGGCTCAAGGCCGCCGACATCGCCCGGCACTGGCCCGAGCAGCAGGACCACGCCACGCTCGCCCACCTCGCCGCCGAGTCCCTCGGCGCCGCCGGCCTGGCGGACGAGGCGGACCGGGCCTACGTGCGCGCGGGCGACCTGTGGCGGGCGCTCGGCAACGCGCCGTTCCTGGTCCGCGCGCTGCGGGCCCGCGCCTGGCTGGCGCTGCGCGGCGAGTTTGGTGCGCGGGACGCCCGCGCGCTGATGGCGCAGGCGGTGCGGGAGTGCGAGGCGGCACTGGCGGCGGCGGCCCCGGCGGACCGGGTGGAGCTGACCGACGAACTCGGCGGGACCCACCGGCAGTTCGCGGAGCTGCTGGCCCGCTCGGCGTCCGAGGAGGCCGAGGATCCGGCGATCCGGGCCGCTTTCGAGGCGGCGCTGGAGCAGATGACCCGGGCCGCGGTGGTGTTCGGCGCGCTCGGCGCGGCGGGGCTGCACAGCCGTACCGGCGCGGAATTGGGCGCCGGCTGGCTGGAGGCGGACCTGAACCGTCCGGCGCGGGCGGCGGCACACGCGCGTGCCGTGCTCGCGGCGTACGAGGGCGCCGACGACACCGACGAGACCGTCCGGGCCCGGCGGACGGAGGCGGCACAGATGCTGGAGGCGGCCCGGGACGAGGGCGGCGAGGAGCCACCGGACCCACCACCCGCCCTGCGGACCTGAGCCACTCCACACCGCAGGAGCAACCAGCCGACGTGCGCACCGGCCGCACCGCGGGGGTGCGTCGTCCGGCGCGACGGCGGCAAGGAGCCCAGCTGACGCCCCCCGCAGGGCAGCGGGGCCGAGCCACCCCCCGGACGAAAGGAACCGAGGAGCCGACAGGCACACCGGCCGCACCACGGGGCCGAGCCACCCCGCGCGAAGGGGCCGAGGAGCCGACGGGGACACCACCGGTCCCACAGGCCTGAGCCACTCCACGCCGGAGGAGCAAGAAGCGCACCGCGGGGGTGCGTCGTCCGGCGCGACGGCGGCAAGGAGCCCACCGGACGCCCCCCGCAGGGCAGCCGGGCAGCCGGGCCGAGTCAGCCCCGAGCGAAAGCGGCCGCGGAGCCGACGGGGGCAACGGCCGGACAGCGGGATTGCGTCACCCACGCCGGAGGAGCAAGAAGCGCACCGCGGGGGTGCGTCGTCCGGCGCGACGGCGGCAAGGAGCCCACCGGACGCCCCCAGCCGGGCAGCCGGGGCGAGTCAGCCCCGAGCGAAAGCGGCCGCGGAGTCGAGGAGCCGACGGGGGCAACGGCCGGGCAGCGGGGGTGCGTCACCCACGCCGGGGGAGCAAGCCGCCGACGTGCGCACCCGGACGGGCCGTGGTGTCGAGCCACGCGAGGAGCCCGTCGCGGGGGGCCTCATTCCACGCCGATGAGCAGCAGTGCGCCCTGTCGGCCGCCCCGGTACACCACCGTGTCCACGGCCAGGTAGGAGTCCCGTACCCGGGCCTCCAGGTGGGCGGCGACCGTCTCGGACGCCTCCTCGCCGACGACCAGGGTGACCAGTTCGCCGCCGGCCTGGAGCATGCGGTCCAGGACGGTCCCGGCGGTGGCCGTGACGTCGTCGCCGATCACCGCCACGTCGCCGTCGATCAGGCCCAGCACGTCGCCGGCCTGGCAGATGCCGGCCGTCGTCCACGACCGGTGCTCGGCGACGACGACCTCCGCGTACCGGGTGGCGCCCGCGGCGGAGGTCATCTGGACCACGTCCTCGTCGAAGCGGCGCTCCGGCTCGTGCACCGCGAGCGCGGCGATGCCCTGGACCGCCGAGCGGGTCGGGATCAGGGCGACCCGGATGCCCTCGGCGCGGGCCTGCTCGGCCGCCGCGGCGGCGGTGTGGCGCAGCTCGGCGTCGTTGGGCAGCAGCACGACCTCGCGCGCGTGGGCCCGGCGTACCGCCTGCACCAGCTCGCCGCTGGCGGGCGGCTCCCCGGGGCGCGCGAGGACGGTGGTCGCGCCGGCCTCGGCGTACAGCCCGGCCAGTCCCTCGCCCGGTACGACGGCGACGACGGCCCGCTGGGCGGGCTCACGCGGCGGGCGCCCGCGGCCGGTGCGCACGTCGGCGGCCCCGAAGTGGGTGATCCGGATCCGGTGGGGCCGCCCGGCCTCCACGCCGGCCTCCACGGCGGCGCCCGCGTCGTCCACGTGCACATGGACGTTCCACAGCCCGTCGCCGCCGACCACGACCAGGGAGTCCCCGAGGGTGTCGAGCCGGGCGCGCAGCCGGGCCACGGCCGCGTCGCCGGCCTCCAGCAGATAGATCACCTCGAACGCGGGCCCGGACACCGGCTCGGGCCCGCCCCCTTCGCCCCCGTCGGCGCACCGCCCGGCACCGGGAACACCGTCCACGCACGCGTGGGCACCGGATTCCGCCCCTTCCGGGCACGGGCCCGCGCCGGGAACGACCTCCGCGCGCGCGTGGGTGGTGGCCTCGGGCTGCCTGGGGGTTTCTCGTACCGGCTCCCCGGTGCACGCCTCCACCAGG
Source organism: Streptomyces sp. NPDC006309 (assembly GCF_040613095.1). Lineage (NCBI taxonomy): Bacteria > Bacillati > Actinomycetota > Actinomycetes > Kitasatosporales > Streptomycetaceae > Streptomyces > Streptomyces sp. NPDC006309. The sequence goes on from NZ_JBEXRO010000014.1 coordinate 178,759, forward strand.
GCTCCCAGCACGGCCACGAGGCCCCGGCCGCCCGCGTCGACCACGCCGGCCCGCTCCAGGACGGCCAGCTGGCCCGGAGTGGCCGCCAGGGCCGCCCGCGCACCCTGGTAGGCGGCGCGCGCGACGCTCCCGCAGTCGCCCTCGGCCCCCTCCGCGGCGTCGGCGGCGGCCGAGGCGACCGTCAGCACCGTGCCCTCCACGGGGTGGGCCACGGCCTGCCGGGCGGAGTCGGCGGCCCGGCGCAGGGCGAGCCGCAGTTCGGCACCGTCGCCGCGGGACGCGTGCCCGTTCCCGGCGAGCACCTGTGCCATGCCCCGCAGCAGCTGCGCGAGGATCGTCCCGGAGTTGCCGCGGGCCCCGATGAGCGCCCCGTGGGCCATGGCGTGGACGGCGTCGGCCAGTGAGGGGTCCCCGGAGCCGGTCGCGTACCCGGTGAACACGGCCTCCACGGCCGTCGCCGCCGACTCGAGTGTCAGATACAGGTTGGTCCCGGTGTCGCCGTCGGCCACCGGGTAGACGTTGATCGCGTCGATCTCCTCGCGGGCCTGCCCGAGCGCGCGCAGCGCCAGACCGCACCAGGTGCGCACCGCGAGAGCATCGAAGAACGTCTGCGGCACCTGCGCCACCTGCGCCTCCCTGAGCTGGCTGGACGTGGACGCAGCGTAGACCCCGCGGCGGTGGCCTCCGGCGGGAGGCCGGGAGCGGGGGCCCGAGCTGTCATGGTAGTTTCGCTGTACGGACGCAGTCGTTGTATGCTGCTCCGGTTGCCCGATCCGATCGGGCCATTCCCCCTGGCAGCGCCACTCAGATCACAGGTCGTACGATCTCGATCCCGGCATGCCGGGATCAACCGTAAGTGCATCTGAAGTCTTTGGAGTGACCCGTGGCTGCCAACTGCGACGTCTGCGGCAAGGGCCCGGGCTTCGGCAACAACATCTCGCATTCGCACCGCCGTACGCCCCGTCGCTGGAACCCCAACATCCAGCGTGTGCGTACCGTGGTCGGCGGGACGCCGAAGCGCGTGAACGCTTGCACCTCGTGCATCAAGGCCGGCAAGGTCTCGCGCTGACGCTACAGCTGAGCGCGCGGCCACTGCCTGGTTCGTGCACTGAGCCGGTCCACCTCCGGGTGGGCCGGCTTTTTGCCGTACCCGCGGGGTGACGCCGCCGCCCGCCGGGGACGGCGCCGTCCGCCCGGTCTCAGGGAGTGTCCCGCCCCAGCGCCCACCCGTGGTCCACGGGCCCGATCCCGGCGCCCAGGGAGAACCCGGCGGCGATCGCCCCGGTGACGTACTCCTTGGCCGCCGTGACCGCCTCCGGCACGGACCGCCCCTTCGCCAGGCCGCACGCGATCGCGGAGGCGAGGGTGCAGCCGGTGCCGTGGGTGTGCCGGTTGTCGTGGCGCGGTGCCCGCAGCAGGTGTTCGGCACGGCCGTCGGTCAGCAGGTCCACGGCCTGGTCCGTGTCCGCCAGGTGCCCGCCCTTGATCAGCACCCACCGCGGCCCGTACTCCAGCACGGCCGCCGCGGCCCGCCGCAGGTCGGCCTCCGACCCGACCCGCACCCCGGTGAGCTGCGTCACCTCGTCCAGGTTCGGGGTGGCCACGGTCGCCGCCGGCAGCAGCTTCGTCCGCACGGCGTCCAGTGCGGACGCGGCCAGCAGCGGGTCGCCGTGCTTGGAGACGCCGACCGGGTCCACCACGGCCGGAGCGTCCGTACCGGCGATCAACTCGGCGACCTCCTCGACCAGTTCGGCCGAGGACAGCATGCCGGTCTTGACGGCCTGGACGCCGATGTCGTCCACGACACTGCGGTACTGGGCCCGTACCGCCGCCACGGGCAGCTCCCAGACCCCCTGCACGCCCAGGGAGTTCTGCGCGGTCACCGCGGTGAGCACGCTCATCCCGTGCACGCCGAGCGCCAGCATCGTCTTCAGGTCGGCCTGGATGCCCGCGCCCCCGCCGGAGTCCGACCCCGCCACCGTCAGCACGCGGGGGATCATGACTCGATGTCCCCGAAGTGGTCCCAGCCGCCCTTGCTGGTCCAGGGGGCCCCGTCGACGGTCACCTGGGGCAGCGCGGAGGGGTTGAGGACCTCGCCGATGACCGTCCAGCGGGCCGGAAGCTTGGTGTCCGCAGGGAAGGTCGCCACGATCGCGTGATCCTCTCCCCCGCTGAGCACCCACTGGAGCGGGTCGACGCCGACGGCCTGCCCGATGTCGTTCATCTGCGTCGGGATGTCGATGGCGCCGGAACGGATGTCGATCCGGACCTTGCTGGCCTCGGCGATGTGCCCGAGGTCGGCGATCAGGCCGTCGCTGACGTCGCACATCGCGGTGGCGCCGAGCCCGGCGGCGGCCGGGCCCGCGTGGTACGGCGGCTCGGGACGCCGGTGGGCCTCCACGAAGGCGCGGGGCGAGCGGAAGCCCCGGGAGAGCACCGCGTAGCCGGCCGCGGACCAGCCCAGCCAGCCCGTGACGGCCACGAGGTCGCCGGGCTGGGCACCCGCGCGGGTGACCGGCTCATGGTTGCGCAGATCGCCGAGCGCGGTGATCGCCACCGTGATCGTGTCGCCGCGTACGACGTCCCCGCCGACCACGGCGGCGCCGGCGACCTGGCACTCGTCGCGCAGGCCGTCCATCAGCTCGCTGGGCCAGGCGACCGGCAGTTCGGCCGGGACGACCAGGCCGAGGAGCAGCGCGGTCGGTACGGCGCCCATCGCGGCGATGTCCGCGAGGTTCTGCGCGGCGGCCTTGCGGCCGACGTCGTAGGCCGTGGACCAGTCGCGGCGGAAGTGCCGCCCCTCCAGCAGGATGTCGGTGCTCGCCACGACCCGGCGGTCCGGTGCGGCGACCACCGCGGCGTCGTCGCCGGGGCCGACCCGGACCGCCGGGGTGGTGGTGAGACGGGAGGTGAGCTCCCTGATGAGCCCGAACTCCCCGAGCTCACCAACAGTGCCCTTCATGTCCCTTGCTCCCCTTCTCTCCCTTGCCGTGCCCGGTCGCGCGTCTTCAGTGTCCCCGATACGGTCGAGGTGACCGCCGCCGCGGTCGGCACGGCCGCCGGGAACGGCCGTGGTGAGCGTCGCTCCGCGGTCCGGGTGACCGTCAACGTCCGTCGGGCCTGCACCCTGGCGCGCAAGCCCGGTTCCCGCGCATCTCCCCGCGGGGAGCGGCGACGCGGTACCGTGGCGTTCCTTTTCCCCACATGATCCTCGTGGCCGCTCTGGAGGTTCCGTGGTACAGGCGTACATCCTGATCCAGACGGAGGTCGGCAAGGCGTCGACCGTCGCCGAGACGATCAGCAAGATCCCCGGAGTGATCCAGGCCGAGGACGTGACAGGACCGTACGACGTCATCGTGCGCGCCCGGTCCGAGACGGTCGACGACCTCGGACGCATGGTGGTCGCGAAGATCCAGCAGGTGGACGGCATCACGCGCACCCTGACCTGTCCGGTCGTGCATCTCTAGCCCCCGTCTACGCTTGGCCGGTGAACATCTTCCGTCACCGGCCTCTCGCCCTGCTCGCGCCCGCCCTGCTGCTCGCGGCCGCGGCCTGTACCCCGGCGGACGACAGCACCACGGTCGCGGTTCCCACCCCCGACGCGAAGACCGCCCCGGTGTGCCGGGACCTGGACCGGGTGCTGCCCCGGAAGGTGAACGGGCAGACCCGCGCCGACCCCGAGCCCCGGTCCGTCTACACGGCGGGCTGGGGAAGCCCGGCGATCATACTGCGCTGCGGCATCGTCCGGCCGCCGAAGATGATCGACCCGAAGGTGGCGCTGGGCGACGACCCCGACGCGATGGGCGGCGGGGTCAACGGCGTCGACTGGCTGATGGAGAAGGAGAGCGACGGCACCTGGCGGTTCACCACGTCCGAGCGCCGTGCCTACGTGCAGGTGACGCTGCCGAAGAAGTGGTCCGGGCCCGACGACAGCGCACAGGTCCTCATGGATCTGGCGCCGGCGGTGAAGAAGGCGATCCCGGAGGGGCTCGCCTCCATGCGGGGCTGAGCCGGCCCGGGGATCAGCGCAGACCGGTCGGGCGGCGCAGCGCGGCCCCCACCAGCCGGTCGATCAGCTCGGGGTAGCTCACGCCCGTGGCCTCCCACATCTTCGGGTACATCGAGATCGGCGTGAAGCCGGGCATGGTGTTGATCTCGTTGATCACGAACTCGCCGTCCTCGGTGAGGAAGAAGTCCGCGCGCACCAGGCCCTCGCAGGAGGCCGCCTCGAACGCCTCGACCGCCAGCCGGCGCACCTCGGCGGTCTGCTCCGCGGTGAGCGGGGCCGGGACGATGCCGGGCGTGGAGTCGATGTACTTCGCCTCGAAGTCGTAGTACGCGTGCGCGTCCGGCGGCGGGATCTCGGCCGGGACGGAGGCCCGCGGGCCGTCCTCGAACTCCAGGACGCCGCACTCGATCTCGCGCCCGCGCAAACCGGCCTCGACCAGGATCTTCGGATCGTGCGCCTGTGCCTCGGCGATGGCCTCGTCCAGGCCGGACAGGTCGTCGACCTTGGTGATGCCGATGGACGAACCCGCGCGCGCGGGCTTCACGAACAGCGGCCAGCCGTGCTCACCGGCGAAGTCGACGATCTTCTTGCGGGCGGCGGACTCGTCCCGCGCCCACTCGCGGGGCCGGATCACCACGTACGGGCCCACCGCGAGCCCGAAGGAGGTGAACACCCGCTTCATGTACTCCTTGTCCTGGCCGACGGCCGAGGCGAGCACGCCCGCTCCCACGTACGGCACCCCGGACAGTTCCAGCAGCCCCTGAAGGGTGCCGTCCTCGCCGTAGGGGCCGTGGAGCACCGGGAAGACCACGTCGACCTCGCCGAGCGCCTTGGGCACGGAGCCCGGCTCGCTGTAGACGACCTCGCGGTTCGCCGGGTCGACGGGGAGCACCACGCCGCCCTCGTGCGACTCCGCCAGTTCGTCCACGGTGGGCGTGCGGCGGTCGGTGATGGCCATCCGCTCCGGCTCGTCGGCCGTCAGGGCCCAACGGCCGTCCGAGGTGATGCCGATCGGCAGGACGTCGTACTTCGTCCGGTCGATGGCCTTGAGGACGGCGCCGGCGGTGACCACGGAGATTCCGTGTTCGGAACTGCGCCCGCCGAACACGACCGCCACCCGCGGCTTGCGCGACGGCTGCTCAGGGCTCTGGGGAAGGTTCTCGGTGCTCATATCGGGTTGAGAGTACCCGGAGGCGGCGGCAACGTCAGCGCCCGCCTCCGGGCCGTCGCTCAGCGTCGCACGGACGGTCGCGCAGCGTCGCGCGGGAGATCGTCAGGGACCGGATGGGGGGCGGTTCAGCGCCGTTCGGGCTTGGCGCTGCGGGCCATCAGCTCCTTGAGGGCGACGACCGGCGGCTTGCCCTCGTGCACGATGCTGACGACCGTCTCGGTGATGGGCATGTCGACGTCGTGCCGGTGGGCCAGATCCAGCACGGACTCGCAGGACTTGACGCCCTCGGCGGTCTGCCGGGTGACCGCGATGGTCTCCTGGAGGGTCATGCCCTTGCCGAGGTTGGTGCCGAAGGTGTGGTTGCGGGACAGCGGGGAGGAGCAGGTGGCCACCAGGTCGCCCAGGCCCGCGAGTCCGGCGAACGTCAGCGGGTCGGCGCCCATGGCGAGGCCCAGCCGGGTGGTCTCGGCGAGGCCGCGCGTGATGAGCGAGCCCTTGGCGTTGTCGCCGAGTCCCATGCCGTCGGCGATCCCGACCGCGAGCCCGATGACGTTCTTGACGGCGCCGGCGAGTTCGCAGCCGACCACGTCGGTGTTGGTGTACGGCCGGAAGTACGGGGTGTGGCAGGCGGCCTGGAGCCGCTGGGCGACCTGCTCGTCGGTGCAGGCCACGACGGCGAGAGCGGGCATCCGGGCGGCGATCTCGCGGGCCAGGTTGGGCCCGGTGACGACCGCGATCCGGTCGGTGCCGACCTTGGCGACGTCCTCGACGACCTCGCTCATCCGCATGGTGGAGCCGAGTTCGACGCCCTTCATCAGGGAGACGAGGACGGTGTCCGGCGCGAGCAGCGGGGTCCACTCGGCGAGGTTGGCGCGCAGGGTCTGGGAGGGGACGGCGAGGACGGTGAAGTCCGCGTCCCCGAGGGCCCGGGCCGCGTCGCCGGTGGCGCGCAGGTTCTCCGGGAGTTCCACTCCGGGCAGGTAGTCGGGGTTGGTCCGCGTGGAGTTGACCGCCTCGGCCAGCTCCGGGCGGCGGGCCCACAGGGTCACCTCGCAGCCGGCGTCGGCGAGGACCATGCCGAAGGCGGTCCCCCACGAACCGGTGCCCATCACGGCCGCCCGCACAGGCTTGCTCACGTGCTCCGCCCTTCCGCTTGCTTGCCCTGCGTCTGCGTCTGGGCCTGCGCCCGTGTCCGGGTCTGCCCCTGCGTCTGCGCCTGGATCCGCTCCTGCGTCTGCGCCTGCGCCCGCGCCTGGGTCTGCCCCTGCGCCTGGGCCCGCGCCTGGACCTGTGCCTGGGTGCGGCGGCGCTGCTCGATCCGTTCACGGCGCGGGTCGTACGGCGTCTCGGGCGCCTTCTCGCCGCGGATCTGCTCCAGCTGCCGGGTGATGGCCGCCATGATGACCTCGGTGGCCTCCTTCAGCACGTCCGGGGTCATCTCCCTGTCGTAGAAACGGGACAGGTCGACGGCCGGGCCCGCCAGGACGTGGTGGGTCTTGCGCGGGAAGAGGTTCGGCTTCCTGGCGTACGGCGGGAGCAGTTCGTTGGCGCCCCACTGGGCGACCGGGATGACCGGGCACTTGGTCTCGAGGGCCACGCGGGCGGCTCCGGTCTTGCCGGTCATGGGCCAGCCGTCGGGGTCGCGGGTGAGGGTGCCCTCGGGGTAGAAGGCGACGCACTCACCGCGTTCGACGGCGGCGATCGCGGCCCGGAAGGCGCTGAGCGCGTCCGTGCTCTCGCGGTAGACGGGGATCTGCCCGGTGCCGCGCATGGCGGCGCCGACGAATCCCTTCCGGAAAAGCCCGCTCTTCGCCAGGAAACGCGGAACCCGCCCGGTGTTGTACTGATAGTGCGCGTACGCGAAGGGGTCCACGTGGGAATTGTGGTTGACCACGGTGATAAAGCCGCCCTCGGCCGGAATGTGCTCCATTCCACGCCACTCCCGCTTGATCAGAACCACCAGCGGCGGTTTGCAGAGCACCGCGGCGAAGCGGTACCAGAAGCCGATTCTGCGGCGGGGCACAAGGACACCTTCCTCTAGGGCTGCCACCCCGGCGGGGGCCGCACAAGTCTGGCCCCGGGCCGCCGGTCTGTCGAGAACACCGTACGCCCCGACACGCGGGCGGCCCGAGGCCCCCGGGTGACAATGAGCGCGACAAGAGAGGGACGGTACGCCGGTGCAGTGGACCTTGGTCATCCCCCTGAAGCCCCTCACGCGGGCCAAGAGCAGGCTCGCGGACACCGCTGACGACGGCGTCCGTCCGGGCCTGGCCCTGGCGTTCGCGCAGGACACGGTGGCCGCGGCGCTGGCCTGCGCGGCGGTCGTGGATGTGGTGGTCGTCACGGACGACGGGCTGGCCGGCCGGGAGCTGGCGGCACTGGGGGCGCGGATCGTCCCGGACGCTCCGGGCGGCGGCCTCAACGCCGCCCTGGCGCACGGCACGGCCGTCGTACGGGAAAGGCTTCCCGGCGCCGCCGTCGCGGCCCTGAACGCCGATCTGCCGGCGTTGCGTCCGCCGGAACTGTCGCGGGTACTGGAGTCGGCCGCGGAATTCCCGCGCGCTTTTCTCGCGGATGCGGCGGCGCTGGGCACGACACTGCTCGCCGCCGCGCCGGGCCTGGAATTGCGGCCTGCGTTCGGTGTCGATTCCCGTTCCCGGCACCGGGCGTCGGGCGCGACGGAACTCGTGCTGACGGGAGTCGATTCGGTACGGCAGGACGTGGACACCGGCGCGGATCTGCGGGCGGCACTGGCGCTGGGGGTGGGCCGGTATACGGCGGCCGTGTCCGCGGGGCTGCTGATCCCGGAGTGCTGACAAATCCCGGGAGGGCGCGGGAAACCGCGTGCGCGGCCACGACGGGCGCGCGGCCGGCCGGCGCCCCGGCGGTGCGCCGCCGAAGGCACTACGCTGGCCGTCATGCAGGCGACCGCGTACACGTACGACCCCGGCACCCGCAGCGGACAGGTGCTGCTCGACGACGGCACGCCCGTGCCCTTCGGGGCGGCGGCGTTCGACCGGGGCGGGCTGCGGCTGCTGCGGCCCGGGCAGCGGGTGCGGATCGAGACGGAGGGCGAGGGCGACGCCGCGCGGATCACCCTCGTGACTCTTCACACCCTGTAACTGCCCCTGTACACGCCGCGGGCCGGACTCCCTCGGGGAGTCCGGCCCGGCGTGTGCCGCCCTGGCGGCCTTACGACGTCGTCTTGCGGGCGGTGGCCTTCTTCGCGGTGGTCTTGCGGGCCGTCGACTTCTTGGCCGGGGCCTTCTTGGCGGTGACCTTCTTCGCCGGAGCGCTCTTCGCCGTGGCCTTCTTGGCGGTGGTCTTGGCGGCGCCCGTGGTCTTCTTGGCGGGCGCCTGCTTCGCCGGGGCCTTCTTGGCGGTGGCCGTGGTCTTCTTCGCGCCCGTCGTCTTCTTGGCGGCGCCCGTGGTCTTCTTCGCCGCACCCGCGGTCTTCTTGGCGGCGGCCTTCTTGCCGACGGCCTTGGCGATGGTGGGCGGCGGGCCGGACAGGCTGCCCTTGGGTGCCTTCTTGACGGCCACCTCGCCGCCCCGGGGAAGCTTCTTCGAGCCGCTCACCAGGTCCTTGAAGCCCTGACCGGCGCGGAAGCGCGGCACGGAGGTCTTCTTGACCCGAACCCGCTCGCCCGTCTGCGGGTTCCGGGCGTAGCGGGCCGGGCGGTCCACCTTCTCGAAGGAGCCGAAGCCGGTGACCGAGACCCGCTCGCCCGCGACGACCGCGCGGACGATGGCGTCCAGGACATGATCGACGGCGTCGGCGGCCTGCTGGCGGCCGCCCAACTTGTCGGCAATCGCTTCTACGAGCTGCGCCTTGTTCACGTCTTCCCCTTCGGAGACATCGCCAGAACGAAAGTGTTCAAGCTTTTTCGCACGTTAGGCAGATATATACCGCAAATCAAACACGAAACGGGCTTATCACCCTTGTGCCGCAACGGACTCGGCCGTCCCGGACGGTTCAGCGGTCCTCTCCGGGGATCCGACCCGCGTCGAGGTCCTCCGTGAACCGATCGAGCCGCCTTGCCGCGTCGGCGAGATCGTGCTTGGCCGCGGCCGTAATGACCAGCAGCTTCCGGGTCAGCGCCATCCGTACGCCCTCCGGGACTTGCAGTGCGCGCACCTTCGAGTGCGCTTCTTTGAGTTGGTTCGCGACCGCCGCATAGAGCTGGAGTTGGCCGTCGTGTCCCATGCACAGATTGTGCCATCTGGGGCGAGTTGTCGCCTGCGCAGGGGGCAACTGCCGCCTCAAATGGCCTTCCAGGCACTTGCGGACGACGCGAACACAGCACTCACCTACCCGAGCAACAGCCCTCTTAACGCGGGAAGTTGGGCGTACCAGGGGGGATGCGCGGGGCCGTTCGGGTGCAGACATGGCTGTACCCCCAATCGTGGCGATCGGGGGTACAGGCGGGGTGTTGGGGTGGCCGAAACCCGACCCGCTCGGGGGCCCGGGCGGCGCCGGATCAGACCGGGAGCGTCCGCGGCTTGTGGGCGGGCCGCCCGGCCTCGTAGGCGGCGATGTCGGGCTCGTCCCGGAGCGTGATCGAGATGTCGTCCAGGCCGTTCAGCAGGCGCCAGCGGGAGTTCTCGTCCAGCTCGAAGGGGGCGGTGATGCCCGGGGCGCGCACCTCACGGGCCTCGAGGTCCACCGTGACCTCGACCGTGGGGTCGGCCTCGGTCAGATCCGACAGCGCGTCCACGGTCTTCTGGTCCAGGACCACCGTGAGCAGGCCGTTCTTCAGCGAGTTGCCCCGGAAGATGTCCGCGAAACGGGAGGAGATCACGGCCTTGAAGCCGTAGTTCTGGAGCGCCCAGACGGCGTGCTCACGGGAGGAGCCGGTGCCGAAGTCGGGGCCGGCGACCAGGACCGTGGCGCCCCGCCGCTCGGGGCGGTTGAGGATGAACTCCGGGTCCTTGCGCCAGGCCTCGAACAGCCCGTCCTCGAAGCCGTCCCGGGTGACCTTCTTGAGCCAGTGGGCGGGGATGATCTGGTCGGTGTCGACGTTGCTGCGGCGCAGCGGCACGGCCCGGCCGGTGTGGGTGGTGAAGGCTTCCATGGTTATCGGACTCCAGCGGGCGTACGGTCGTCGGTCAGGTCGGCCGGGGAGGCCAGGTGGCCCAGGACGGCGGTGGCCGCCGCGACCTGCGGCGACACCAGGTGGGTACGGCCGCCCTTGCCCTGCCGTCCCTCGAAGTTGCGGTTGGAGGTGGAGGCGGAGCGCTCGCCCGGGGCCAGCTGGTCGGGGTTCATGCCGAGGCACATCGAGCAGCCCGCGTGCCGCCACTCGGCGCCGGCCTCCTTGAAGACGACGTCCAGCCCCTCGGAGACGGCCTGGAGACCCACGCGCGCGGAGCCCGGCACGACCAGCATCCGTACGCCGTCGGCGACTTTGCGGTCCCGCAGGATGTCCGCGGCGGCGCGCAGGTCCTCGATGCGGCCGTTGGTGCAGGAACCTACGAAGACGGTGTCCACGGTGATGGTCCGCAGCGGCTGTCCGGCCGCCAACCCCATGTACTCCAGGGCCTTTTCGGCGGCGACGCGCTCCGAAGCGTCTTCGTACGAAGCCGGGTCGGGGACGTCCGCCGAAAGCGGCGCGCCCTGGCCGGGGTTGGTGCCCCAGGTGACGAACGGCGACAGCTCGTCGGCGCGGATGACCACCTCGGCGTCGAAGACCGCGTCGTCGTCCGTCCGCAGGGTCTTCCAGTAGGCGACGGCCTCGTCCCAGTCGGTGCCCTGGGGGGCGTGCGGGCGGCCCTGGAGGTAGGCGAAGGTCGTCTCGTCGGGGGCGATCATGCCCGCGCGGGCGCCGGCCTCGATCGACATGTTGCAGATGGTCATCCGGGCCTCCATCGAGAGCTTCTCGATGGCGGAGCCGCGGTACTCCAGGATGTAGCCCTGGCCGCCGCCGGTGCCGATCCGCGCGATGATCGCCAGGATCAGGTCCTTGGCGGTGACGCCCTCGGGCAGTTCGCCGTCGATCGTGATGGCCATGGTCTTGGGGCGGGCCAGCGGCAGCGTCTGGGTGGCCAGCACGTGCTCGACCTGCGAGGTGCCGATGCCGAACGCCAGCGCGCCGAAGGCGCCGTGCGTGGAGGTGTGCGAGTCACCGCAGACCACGGTGGTGCCGGGCTGGGTCAGGCCCAGCTGCGGACCGACGACGTGGACGACGCCCTGCTCGATGTCGCCCAGCGGGTGCAGGCGCACCCCGAACTCGGCGCAGTTCTTGCGCAGCGTCTCCAGCTGGGCGCGGGAGACCGGGTCGGCGATGGGCTTGTCGATGTCGAGGGTCGGGGTGTTGTGGTCCTCGGTCGCGATGGTGAGGTCGAGGCGGCGGACCGGGCGGCCGTTCTTGCGGAGCCCGTCGAAGGCCTGGGGGCTGGTCACCTCGTGCAGCAGGTGCAGATCGATGTAGAGGAGGTCGGGCTCGCCCTCGGCGCGCCGGACGACGTGGTCGTCCCAGACCTTCTCCGCGAGTGTCCTACCCATCGCTTTCCCTCCGGCCGGCGAACGTCCACCGGCCCAACTAGAGATCTTGAGGAGCGGCGACTGCCCTTCTCGGGCCCCTGAAGTCGTGATTCCGGGCGTGCACCGCCGGGCCCGTCGATGTGCGGGCCGCTGTGTGATTCCAGGGTGGCGCGTTCCACCGAAAATTGAACTTGCGTTTCACAGAGTGAGACGTGAGTATCGTTGCATGGACAACAGTAGCGGCGTCGGCGTTCTGGACAAGGCGGCCCTCGTCCTGAGCGCTCTGGAGTCCGGTCCGGCCACCCTCGCGGGTCTGGTCGGGGCCACCGGACTGGCACGACCCACGGCCCACCGCCTGGCCGTGGCCCTGGAACACCACCGCATGGTGGCACGCGACATGCAGGGCCGGTTCATCCTCGGCCCGCGCCTCGCGGAACTCGCGGCGGCGGCGGGCGAGGACCGCCTGCTGGCGACGGCCGGACCGGTGCTCACCCACCTCCGCGACGTCACCGGCGAGAGCGCGCAGCTCTACCGCCGCCAGGGTGAGATGCGGATCTGCGTGGCCGCGGCGGAGCGTCTGTCCGGTCTGCGGGACACCGTCCCGGTCGGCTCCACGCTCACGATGAAGGCCGGCTCCTCGGCGCAGATCCTGATGGCCTGGGAGGAGCCCGAGCGCCTGCACCGCGGCCTCCAGGGCGCCCGCTTCACGGCGACGGCCCTGTCGGGCGTACGGCGGCGGGGCTGGGCCCAGTCGATCGGCGAGCGCGAGCCGGGCGTCGCGTCCGTCTCCGCGCCGGTACGCGGGCCGTCCAACCGGGTGGTGGCGGCCGTGTCCGTCTCCGGGCCCATCGAGCGCCTGACGCGCCACCCGGGCCGGATGCACGCCCAGGCGGTCATCGACGCGGCCGGCCGCCTCTCCGAGGCTCTGCGCCGCTCGGGCTGAGAGCGGCCGGTCCGCTCCCGCCGGGAAAGGGCTGCCCCGACGCCGCGGCGGCCCTTCTCCGACGGGAGCGGACGGACCTTGGTCCTCGCCGGTCAGCCGGACTGGGCGCGTGCCCTTGCCAGGGCGTCGTCCAGGGCTTGCCGGACGTCGTCGGGCAGCGGTCCGCCGCTCATCCGGTCGACGACGAGGCCGGCGACCGCACGCAGCTTCCTGTCGGTGTGCCGGGAGACGTCCCGCAGGACGTCCAAGCCCTGCGCGGGGTGCAGTCCGCCGAGGGCGATGACCACGCCTGTCGCCTGGTCGATCAGGGCGCGGGAGGTGATGGCCTCCTGCAGCTGGAGTCTTTCCCGCTCCAGGTCGGTGATCGTGGCCGCGGGGTCGACAGGCTCCGGCGTCAGCCGCTCCCCGGCCAGGTCGGGCCGGGCGTCGTGCCGGGAGTCCATCGTGATCACATCCTGGGCTGTTCTCCGCGCCGTCCGCGCCGTCCGCGCCGGCGGGAATGGTGAGGGTGACAGTCCCCTTCTACCCGCGAACACCGGTCGTCCGCACCCGTGCCTCGCGGTCCTGACGGGGAGTAGCGTGGGAACACGCGGAGGTCGGTTCCCGGGAGCCCATCAGCGCGAGGCTCCCCCGGTTCGGCCACGAGCCGGGGGAGCCGGCTGCGGGGCGCGGGCCGCGGTCGGCCCGTCGGCGCCGTACGACCGTGCGGCGGTCAGTGTCCGGCGGTCTTGTTCCCGTTGAGGACGACGGCGAGTTCCATGGTGCGGCCGACCAGGGCCTGCGCGGTGTCGGCCAGGCTGACGCCGTGGCCGTTGGCGTAGTCGGCCAGCAGACGTCCCGCCTCGTGCACGGGCAGCCCGTGGTACGCGGCGATCATGCCCTTGGCGGTCTCCAGGGCGGACTTGGCGGCGATGGCGCTCTGCACGCGCGTGACGACGTCGTCGCCGCGCGGTTCCGTGGCCCAGTGCATCAGTGCCAGCGTGGCGCAGTCCGCGAGGGCCTGCGCCAGATCGAGGTCGCCGTCCGGGAGGTCGCCCGTGGCGGTGTTCAGCAGGGTGAGCGCGCCGAGTGTGCGGTCGTGCAGGCGCACCGGCAGTGTGTGCAGGGACCGGTAGCCGGCGTCGGACATGGCGGCGACCACTTCGGGCCAGCGTGCGCGTTCGGCGGCGATGTCGGGGACGCTGCGTCCCTCGCCGGTGCGGTAGCAGTCCATGCAGGGGCCGCTCCCGGTCTGCATCTGCATCAGCTCGATGAACGCGGCCTCTTCCTCGGTGGCGGCCATCGTCTTCAACGTGCCCCGGGCGTCGGCGATCATCACCGCCGCCGCGTCCACGTCCAGCAGTCCCCGGCAGGTGTGCACCAGCCGCTGGAACAGGCGAAGGGGGTCGAAGCCCGGCGCATAGGTGTCCGCCAGGTCGACGAACGCCGTCGCCAGCTCCCGCTCGCGGTTCATGCTCGCCTCCCTGGCGCTGTCGTCCCGCATGTTCAGCTCTTCACTCATGGCCCATGTCCATGGTGCCGTCGATGACGGCCCGCGCGGTGTCGAGGGACGTGCCGCCCCGGGCGAACGCCCGGGCGCGCAGCCTCAGCAGCGCCTCCTCCGCGCTCACGCCCAACCGCACCATGATCATGCCGGTGGCCTGGTGGATCTCCTCCCGGTCCGACTCGGCTCCCTGAAGCCACAGTACGACTCCACCGGAGTCGGACGACGTGTGGTCGAGGGCGGTGACGGCCAGGGTGAGGGCGTCGGCGACCAGCAGCGCGGTGCGCACCTCGCCGTCGTCGAGCGGCCCCGGGGCCGCCCGGTACAGGTCGAGGGTGCCCAGCGCGCCCGCGGCACCGGACAGCGGCACCGAGAACGCGGCCCCGGCGCCCGCCTTGGCCGCCTGGGCGCAGAACAGCGGCCAGCGACGGATGTCCGGGACGCGGGTGAGGTCGGTGGCGAACACCGGCGCGCGCAGCCGTACGGCCTCCGTGCACGGTCCTTCGCCGAGCGTGTACTGGATCTCCGCGAGCTGGGCGGCCACCCCGTCGCTGGCGAACAGGACGACGCCCACCCCCGCGCCCTCTCCCATGACCGACAGCGACAGCCCCGAGACGTCCGGCAGGAAGGACACGCAGATCCGGCAGAGGGCCCCGGGCACGGAGGCGGGAGGGACGTCCCGGACCGCGTCGATCAGCTCCCGGGCGATCCGGGCGCGCAGGGCATGGGCGTCCCGCTCCGCGTCGCCGCCGCCCGGTGGCGCACCCGACATCGCCCTCACCTCCCCGCGCGCGGCCGGCCCTCGACCGACACGTCCGATCACTGCCGCGTCAGCGGTCCCGGCTCTGCCCGCTCCGGCGCGACCCGTCACGTGCCGTTTCGCTCGGAGCCCTTCTCCTCGATCGTAGCCCGCCGCGCCGCCGGGCCCGGCGATCGAAAGGTGGCGGTGTTGCGAGGAAGCGGGCACGCCGGCGCGGGTACGGCGGGGGTGTGGAACCGCTCATGGCGCGCGTGGAGTTAGCGGGGGCGGAAACGGCGAAGGCCCCCCACCGAAGTGGAGGGCCTTCCCTGTACGTACCCCCGACCGGATTCGAACCGGCGCTACCGCCTTGAGAGGGCGGCGTGCTAGGCCGCTACACAACGGGGGCCTGGATCTTACGTTTCCGCAGATCCCAGCTGGTCTACCTGGACTCGAACCAAGACTAACTGAACCAGAATCAGTCGTGCTGCCAATTACACCATAGACCAATGATGGTTTAGACCAGACAGTACCCCCGACCGGATTCGAACCGGCGCTACCGCCTTGAGAGGGCGGCGTGCTAGGCCGCTACACAACGGGGGCCCTAGCGATCCCGACATCGTCGAGATCAGTACCCCCGACCGGATTCGAACCGGCGCTACTGCCTTGAGAGGGCAGCGTGCTAGGCCGCTACACAACGGGGGCTTTGCAGATGAGCTCTGCGAGCTGGCCTACCTGGACTCGAACCAAGACTAACTGAACCAGAATCAGTCGTGCTGCCAATTACACCATAGGCCACTGGAACTCAAGCCCCTGCGGGGATCTCGTTCTAGCGTGCTCCGTGGGGTTCCGGCCTTCCGGCCCGCTCCCCTCGGCGCAGGAAGAACATTACCCGAAGGTGGACGGGGCTCCAAAACGGGTATCCGCGCGGAGGAGCGCCGGGAGTTCGGCGGGGTCCGGCACGCCCTGCGCGGCGGCCTCCCCGGCGGGGTGCGCGGCTCGGGCGCCGGGCAGCCGTACCGACGACGCAGGGGCGGCGCCCGGAACTCCGGGTGCCGCCCCTGCCGTGGTCCGTCCGGTTACGCGAGCTTCGCCAGCGCCGCGTCGATGCGGGCCAGCGTCCGCTCACGGCCCAGGATCTCCAGGGACTCGAAGAGCGGCAGGCCGACGGTGCGGCCGGTGACGGCCACGCGGACCGGCGCCTGGGCCTTGCCGAGCTTGAGGCCGTGCGCCTCACCGGCGGCCAGGACGGCCTCCTTGAGGGACTCCGCGGAGGTCCAGTCCGCCTGCTCCAGCTTCTCGCGGGCCGTACGCAGGAGCGCGTCCGAACCCTCCTTCATCGCCTTGGTCCACGACGCCTCGTCGAGGACCGGCTCCGGCAGGAAGAGGAAGTCGACGTTGGCGGTGATCTCGGAGAGGACCTTCAGCCGGCTCTGGGCGTGCGGGGCGATCGCCTGCCACTTGGCCTCGTCGAAGTCCTCCGGCGCCCACGGGGCGAACGGCGCCCGCAGCCACGGGCGGCAGCGCTCGGTGAACTCCTTCACCTCCAGCATCCGGATGTGGTCGCCGTTGATCGCCTCGCACTTCTTCAGGTCGAAGCGCGCCGGGTTGGGGTTCACGTCGGCGATGTCGAAGGCCGCGACCATCTCGTCGATCGTGAAGATGTCCTTGTCCGCGGAGAGCGACCAGCCCAGCAGCGACAGGTAGTTGAGCAGGCCCTCGGGCAGGAAGCCCTGCTCGCGGTAGAGGTTCAGGGACGCCTGCGGGTCGCGCTTGGAGAGCTTCTTGTTGCCCTCGCCCATCACGTACGGCAGGTGGCCGAAGGCGGGGGTCCCCTTGGCGATGCCCAGCTCGGTCAGCGCCCGGTACAGGGCGACCTGGCGCGGGGTGGAGGAGAGCAGGTCCTCGCCGCGCAGGACGTGGGTGATCTCCATCAGGGCGTCGTCGACCGGGTTGACCAGCGTGTACAGCGGGGCGCCGTTCGCGCGGACGATGCCGTAGTCCGGCACGTTCTCCGGGGTGAAGGTCAGCTCGCCGCGGACCAGGTCGGTGAAGGTGATCGCCTCGTCGGGCATCCGGAAGCGGACGATCGGGGTGCGGCCCTGGGCCTGGTACTCCTCGACCTGCCCGGCGCTCAGGTCGCGGCAGTGGCCGTCGTAGCCGGAGGGCCGGCCGGCGGCGCGGGCGGCCTCACGGCGGGTGTCCAGCTCCTCCTGGGAGCAGTAGCAGTGGTAGGCGTGGCCGGCGTCCAGCAGCTTGCGGGCGACGTCCCGGTAGATGTCCATGCGCTGCGACTGGCGGTACGGCGCGTGGGGGCCGCCGACCTCGGGGCCCTCGTCCCAGTCGAAGCCGAGCCAGCGCATCGCGTCGAGCAGCTGCCGGTAGGACTCCTCCGAGTCGCGGGCCGCGTCGGTGTCCTCGATGCGGAAGACCAGGGTGCCCTGGTGGTGCCGCGCGAACGCCCAGTTGAACAGGGCGGTGCGGATCAGCCCCACGTGGGGGTTACCGGTGGGCGAGGGACAGAAACGGACGCGTACGGGGGAGCCGGGTGCGCTAGCCACGCTTGACAACCTTGTTGGTGAGAGTGCCGATGCCTTCGATGGTGACGGCGACCTCGTCGCCGACGTGGAGGGGGCCGACCCCCGCCGGGGTGCCGGTGAGGATGACGTCGCCGGGGAGCAGCGTCATCGCCTCGGAGATGTTGACGACCAGGTCCTCGATGGAGTGGAGCATCTCGCTCGTGCGGCCCAGCTGGCGCTGTTCGCCGTCGACCGTGAGCTGGATCGTCAGGTCGTTCGCGCGCTCCAGGTCCAGGCCCGTCTCGACCCACGGGCCGAGCGGGCAGGAGGTGTCGAAGCCCTTGGCGCGGGCCCACTGCTTCTCGCGGCGCTGGACGTCGCGGGCGGTGACGTCGTTGGCGCAGGTGTAGCCGAGGATCACGTCCTTGACGCGCTCACGCGGCACCTCGCGGCACATGCGGCCGATGACGACGGCCAGCTCCGCCTCATGGTGGAGTTCCTCGGTGAACGACGGGTACTGGATGTCGTCGCCGGAGCCGATCACCGAGGTGGAGGGCTTGAGGAAGGCGAACGGCGCCTCGGGCACCTCGTTGCCCAGTTCGCGCGCGTGCTCGGCGTAGTTGCGGCCGAACGCCACGACCTTGTTGGGCAGGACCGGCGGGAGCAGTCTGACCTTGGCGAGCGGCACCTTCGTCCCGGACAGCTCGTAGTCCGCGAACGGGATGCCCTTGATGATGTCGAGGACGAGTTCGTCCTGCTTGTCGCCCTCGACCGCGCCGAAGGCGACGTTCCCGTCGATGGAGAACCTGGCGATGCGCACGGGATCCTTGCGCCCCTCACTGAGAACCGGCGTACTGACGCCCCAGGTTAACCGGTCGGACGGCCCCGCGTTCGGCTGGTGCGACGGCCGGCCGGGCGTTTTCCGGCCGCGGGAACCGGAGCGGGGGAATGCGATCGCCGGGGGCTGCGCCGCAGGTCGACGGGGTCCGCCGGGGAAAAACAGAGCGCGGCCGGGGGATCGTCGTGCGATCCGTCCGGCCGCGCCCGGCGATGCTGTCCGGCTACGCGCCGGCCGGGGCTCCGGCGCCGGCCGGGACCTCCATGAGGACCGTGCGCCGGGGGTTGGCCGTCTGGGCGGGGAGGTCGATCGTGTGCTCCGGCAGCTCGGGCGTGGCCAGGTCGCCGGCGTCGTCGAGGTGCGCCAGGGTCGTGCGCCGCGGGTTGGCAATCGGGCGGAACATCATCGTCGTCTTCACCGTTGTCGTCCTGTGCCTCTGGTCGTAGTGGCCGCTCTTGTAAAGCGTCAGGCTAAACATCCGATTCCCCGCCGGAGGCGCCGACCGCGCACGACATGCCTGTGAGTTTGCTCACGAATGCACGGGCAAACCGGTCAATTCCGGCCGCCGACCCGCCTCAGCGAAACGGACATTGACCACCTGAAGCCACCATTCCGCTCCTGATCATGGCGACTGGGACACCTCGTACCCAGCGGCGACTCACAGCGGTACGCCCGGTTTGCACCGAGATCGCTCCCACGGCTGGTAACCCACCCCTCACACCCCGTCACGTAGGTCACAGCTCGGCCCACTGCCCTTGTTGGAGATCCTTCACTGTGCTGGAATTCCACGGACCGCCGCGGGATCGAGCCGGTGCAGGTGGCGCTACGCAGCGCCGAGCGGCGGCGGGACAGGGGGGAACCAGCGCCGGTCACTCAAGACCACCCGGGGGGCGTATTCAGGGCGCTCTCCACGACGCCGACACCGTGTCCCTCCGTTCACGCGGAGGGGCGCCTGGTCCAGAGGTTGCGACGCTAGTGCAGGGACGTTTCAAGAGGGATGGCAGCGCTTCGGCGGAGCCGGAGTCGCACGACGGGACTGGCCCCATGAAGGGCAGCTCCTCGCCCCAGCACGCCCACAGCCAGGGTCCGGGCCCGTCCGGAGACGGCGGCGAGCGTGGCGGGCGCCACGGCGCGCCGGCCTCGTCGGGCGCCACGACGGCGGCGTCCGCGGGCAGCCCCACGCCGGCGGCGAAGTCCACGCAGCTCCCGACCGCCGGTTCACGCCTGCTGCTGCGCAACTGGCGCATCTCCACGCGCCTGGTGTCGCTGCTCGCGCTGCCCGTGGTCGCGGCGACCTCGCTGGGCGCGCTGCGCATCGACCAGAACATGAACGACATCCAGCAGCTCGACAACATGAAGCTGCTGACGGACATGACCAAGCAGGCGACCGAGCTGGCCGCCGCCCTCCAGGACGAGCGCGACCAGTCCGCCGGTCCCCTGTCGCACGGCGGCCTGAAGACGAACGACTACCAGGTCAAGGCCTACCAGCAGAAGACCAACCGGGCCCGCGACAACTTCCTGGACGCCTCCGAGCAGATCGACGCGGCCAGCAAGGACGGCAACCTCCAGGGCGTGCGTGACGCGCTCGTCGGTCTCGCCAACCAGCTGGACGACCTGGCCAAGATCCGCGACAAGGCGTACGCGTCCAAGGACAACGCGACCCAGACGGTCGAGTCCTACCACCGGCTCATCACCCAGCTGATCGGCCTCTCCCAGGACATGGCCGAGGCGTCCAGCAACCCGGAGATGATCTCGCGCACCCGCGCCCTGGCGGCCTTCTCCACCGCCAAGGAGTACGCGTCCGTGCAGCGCGCCATGATCGCCGCCGCGCTGCCCGCGACCAACGCCACCAAGGGCGACCTCTCCGAGAACGACCGCCTCTACGGCCAGTCGGCCTACGAGAGCGAGGGCTCCGAGCTGGCGATCTTCCGGAAGATCTACGCCAACCAGGACGCCGAGCTGCTCCTCCAGCCGATCGACGACGGCAACGCGACGATCAAGACGGCCGACACGTACGCCAAGCGCTCCTTCGAGTCCCCCGACGGCCTCCAGCAGCTGCCGGCGCGTTCGTACCGCGACTGGGTGGACGCCAGCTCGACCAAGCTCGAGCAGATGAAGAAGATCGAGCACACGCTGCTCGAGGAGATGGAGCAGAAGGCCCGCGAGCTGAAGAGCGCCACCCAGCGCGACGCCATCATCTCCGGTGCGCTGATCCTGCTCGTGCTCGGCGTGTCGCTGGTCGGCGCGTTCGTCGTGGCCCGGTCCATGATCCGGTCGCTGCGCCGGCTCCAGGAGACCGCGACGAGGGTCGCCCAGGACCGGCTGCCCGAGCTGGTCAAGCAGCTGTCGGAGACGGACCCGCAGGACGTCGACACCTCCGTGGAGTCGGTCGGTGTGCACTCCCGGGACGAGATCGGCCAGGTGGCCGCGGCCTTCGACGACGTGCACCGCGAGGCGGTCCGCCTCGCCGCCGAGCAGGCCCTGCTGCGGGGCAACGTCAACGCGATGTTCACCAACCTCTCGCGCCGCTCCCAGGGCCTGATCCAGCGTCAGCTCTCGCTCATCTCCGAGCTGGAGTCCCGCGAGGCCGACCCGGACCAGCTGTCCTCGCTGTTCAAGCTGGACCACCTCGCCACCCGTATGCGCCGTAACGGTGAGAACCTCCTCGTCCTCGCGGGTGAGGAGCCCGGCCGCCGCTGGACGCGTCCGGTGCCGCTGGTCGACGTGCTGCGCGCCGCCGCGTCCGAGGTGGAGCAGTACGAGCGCATCGAGCTGGCCTCCGTGCCGACCACCGAGGTGGCCGGCCGCGTGGTCAACGACCTCGTGCACCTGCTCGCCGAGCTGCTGGAGAACGCGACGTCGTTCTCCTCTCCGCAGACCAAGGTCAAGGTCACCGGTCACGCCCTGCCCGACGGGCGGGTGCTGATCGAGATCCACGACACCGGTATCGGCCTCTCCCCCGAGGACCTCGCGGCGATCAACGAGCGGCTCGCCTCGCCGCCCACCGTGGACGTCTCCGTCTCCCGCCGCATGGGTCTGTTCGTGGTCGGCCGTCTGTCGCAGCGCCACGGCATCCGCATCCAGCTGCGCCCCTCCGACTCCGGTGGTACGACCGCGCTGGTCATGCTGCCCGTGGACGTCGCCCAGGGCGGCAAGAAGCCCGTCCCGGGCAAGTCCGGCGCGCCCGTGTCGACCGGTGGTCCGGCCGCCGCGCAGGCAGCCGCCGGCGCGGCCGCGGCCCGGCGGGCGACCGGCGGCAACGGCGGCGCCCTCGGTGGCGCCCCGGGCGGTGGCGGTCTGCTCGGTGCCGGTCCCGGTCCGCGCGGCCAGGTCGGTTCCGGCCAGGGTCCCCGGGCCGCGCTGCCCGGCGCAGGCCAGGGCGGCCGTCCCGGCGCGCCGGGCGGAGCACGTGGCCCGCAGGGCGGCGCCGGTGGTCCGCAGCACGGCCGGCAGGGCCCCAGGCCCGCGTCGGCGTTCGAGCAGGGCACGCCCCCCGCCGCCGGTTCCTTCGGCGGTCAGACGCCGGGTGGCCCGCAGGGCCTCCAGGCCGCGAACCCGGGCGGACCGCAGCAGGACGCCTTCGGCGGCCGTAACGCGCAGCGCCCGGCGGGTTCCGACCAGGGCCGCCAGCCCCAGCTGCCGCCGCGCGGCGGTCCGCGGGCCGAGCTGCCCGGCGGGGCCCCGCTGCAGGGCCGTACGCCCGACTGGGGCACCTCCCAGGCCCCGCTGTCGCGTGCCTCGCTGGACACCCCGCGCGGCCACGACGAGCAGGACCCGGCGCAGACCGCGCCGATGCCGCGCGTGGACGACCGGCAGGGTCCGGGTCCGTCCGGCACGGGCGAGTACCCGCGCCCGGAGCTGTCCGACGGCCCCGGTTCCGCCGCGCACACGGGCCAGTTCGGCCGCCCGGACACCGCGCAGCAGCCGGGCCGGTACGCGCGTCCCGACGCCGGCGGCCGGCAGGGTTCCGACCCGTTCGTCCGCTCCGACGTGTTCGGCACGTCGGCGGCGCCCGCGCGGCAGGACAACGGTGACCGGCCCACGGGCCGGTTCCCGGCACCGCAGACCCCCCAGGCACCCCAGGCGCCGCAGGGCTTCGACGGCGGCTACGACAGTGGCTCCACCGGTCAGCACGCCCTGCCGGGCCGCCAGGATCCCGCGCAGACCGGGCAGTTCGAGCGCCCGCAGCCGGCCGGCCGGGACGAGTTCGGCGCTCCGCGCCCGCCGGCCCCGCAGCAGCGTCCGGTCCGCCAGGAGCCGCAGCAGCGTCCGGTCCGCCAGGAGCCGGAGGCGCTGCCGCCGGCCGGACCGGGTGACGGCCGTACCCCGTTGTACGACACGCTGGAGACCAACTGGTTCCACGGCATCCAGCAGCAGGAGAACGCGCCCGCGCCGCAGCAGCCGCAGGCACCCGCCACGGCTCCCCAGCGGTCCGCCTCGAACACCGGTTCCTGGCGCGCCTCGCCGAACGACGAACTCGTCCGGCAGGCCGAGCGCGTACGGCAACCCGCCGCGGGCGGGATCACCACCTCCGGCCTGCCGCGCCGCGTGCCCCGGGCGAACCTCGTCCCGGGAACCGCTCAGCAGCAACAGCACCAAGCCGGTCCGCAGGTCTCGCGTGCGCCTGACGACGTACGCGGACGGCTGACCAATCTTCGTCGGGGCATCGCTCAGGGCCGTCAGGCCGGCAGCGGCCAGACCGGCAGCTTCCCGAGCCCCACTCACCAGCAGGAGCATTAGTTGAGTCCGATGAGCCAGGCGGCACAGAACCTGAACTGGTTGATCACCAACTTCGTGGACAACACCCCCGGGGTGTCCCACACAGTGGTGGTCTCCGCCGACGGCCTTCTGCTGGCGATGTCCGAAGGCTTCCCGCGGGACCGCGCCGACCAGCTGGCGGCCGTCGCGTCCGGGCTGACCTCGTTGACGGCCGGGGCGTCCCGGATCTTCGAGGGCGGCACGGTGGCGCAGACGGTCGTCGAGATGGAACGCGGGTTCCTCTTCCTGATGTCCGTCTCGGACGGGTCGTCCCTCGCGGTTCTGGCCCATCCCGAGTGCGACATCGGCCTCGTCGGCTACGAGATGGCACTGCTCGTCGACCGCGCGGGTGCGGTACTCACCCCGGACCTGCGCGCCGAACTCCAGGGCAGTCTGCTTCACTGACCGCCCCCGGCACCACCCACCTCACAAAAACACCGTCCGGCCGCCACAATCCCCCCACCGGCCCCGTCAGACGGCTTGACTGACCGACTTGCTGTCCCGCCCGGAGGATTCATGACCCCGCCCACCGCTCATCATGATCCGTACGCGGAGCCGTACGGAGATGAGGGCGACCAGCCGCTGGTAAGGCCGTACGCGATGACCGGCGGCCGGACCCGGCCGCGGTATCAGCTGGCCATCGAGGCGCTGATCAGCACCACGGCCGATCCGGCCGCGCTCATGGGACTGCTCCCTGAGCACCAGCGCATCTGCCACCTGTGCCGCGAGGTCAAGTCGGTCGCGGAGGTCTCCGCGCTGCTGGCCATGCCGCTCGGAGTGGCACGGATCCTGGTCGCCGACCTCGCCGAGGCCGGCCTGGTCGCCATCCATCAGCCGGGTGGCGACGAGAACAACGGCGGCGCTCCTGACGTGACGCTGCTCGAAAGGGTGCTCAGTGGACTTCGCAAGCTCTGACACGGGTCGGGCCACCACCTCCGCGAAGATCGTGGTGGCGGGCGGCTTCGGCGTGGGCAAGACCACGTTCGTCGGCGCCGTCTCGGAGATCAACCCGCTGCGCACAGAGGCCGTCATGACGTCCGCTTCGGCCGGCATCGACGACCTGACCCACACCGGGGACAAGACCACCACCACGGTGGCCATGGACTTCGGCCGTATCACCCTGGACCAGGACCTGATCCTGTACCTGTTCGGCACCCCCGGCCAGGACCGCTTCTGGTTCATGTGGGACGACCTGGTCCGCGGCGCGATCGGCGCCATCGTCCTCGTGGACACCCGGCGTCTGGCCGACTGCTTCCCCGCGGTCGACTACTTCGAGAACAGCGGCCTGCCGTTCGTCATCGCCCTCAACGGTTTCGACGGCAGCCAGCCGTACTCGCCGGACGAGGTCCGTGAGGCCCTCCAGATCGGCCCCGACACCCCGATCATCACCACCGACGCCCGCCACCGCGCGGACGCCAAGTCGGCGCTGATCACCCTGGTCGAGCACGCCCTGATGGCGCGCCTGCGATAGCACTCGGACACGAGGAGCGACAGGGCAGTTGTCGTGAAGGTTCCGGAGCCGGCTGTGGCCTTAGACACGGTCGGCTCCGGCGTTCATAACAGTTCGGCAGAGGAATCGTCCGGTCTCGCCACGCGACGCGGTCGCGCGGTGCCGCTGCGCGCACGAACGCCCCGCCTTTTGGCGGGGCTCGCTCTTTATGACCGTTTTATCTTGCGTTTACAACTGCACCACTACCAAGTTTGCAGTGTTTGGATGTGCACTGGTCCACGTGCTGGAATGCCTGAACTGCCCAATGGTCAAAGACGTACTGAGTGCGTACTGAGTGGTCGATGACGAACCGGGTTCTGAGAGACTGCGGCACGACGAAGGTGCCGACCGCCGGAAGGTTGTTGGTCGAGTGAGGCGAAGCAAGAACGGTCCCGAGCCGTCGGCGCGGGGCAACTTCACCCCGCCGCCGCGCGCTGCGGCGCCCACCCCCGCGCCCGGAGCGGAGCCGGCGGCCACTCCCGTGTCCAGCGGCGGCCGTCTCTCCCCGCGGAACTGGCGGGTGCCCACCCGTCTGAACGCCATCCTGCTCATACCCGTGATGGTCGGCCTCGTCATGGGCGGCTTCCAGGTGAAGAGCTCCATCGACACCTGGCAGCAGGCCCGTGACGCCGAGAGCACCGCCCGTCTGGTGCGCGCCGCCCTCGGTTACGCCAACGCCCTGGAGAACGAGCGGGACGTCTCCGCGGCTCCCCTGCTCCTGCACAAGAAGGACGCCGCCGCCAAGCAGACCGTCGACACGGCCCGCAAGGCCACGGACCAGGCCGCCGTCACGTTCACCGAGGCGACCAAGAACATGCCGCGCACGTCGGGTCTGGTGCGCCGGCTGAAGCTGTTCCGCGAGGCCGAGCCCCAGCTGGCGACGCTGCGCCAGGCCGCGTACACCTCCAAGATGCACGGTGTGCAGACGGAGGAGGGGTACGTCAATCTCGCGCACCCCCTGATGGAGTTCGCCAACGAACTCGGCCTGGGCACCGGCAACATCACCTCCTACGGCCGTACCGTCTACGCCATGTCGCTGACCAAGGCGGCCCTGTCGCTGGAGCGGTCGATCGGCACCCATCTGCTGGTCAACCCCGGTCCCGACGCGCCGAACCTGGCGACCCAGCGGGTCTCCCTGTCCTCGTACGCCTACCTGGAGCGCATCGCCCGGGAGGAGTACATAGGTGGTGGCACCGAGGCCGACGCGCAGCGGCTGACCGACGCCGAGACGAAGATCAAGTCGGATGCCGCCGCCCTGGCCGAGGAGGCCAAGGGGCGCAACCCGAGGTACATCGCCCCGCCGTCCGACCCGTCCAAGTTCATCGGCGCCCTGGCCACGATGAAGGACACCGGCGAACTCACCCGGCAGGGGCTCGCCCAGGGCGGTATCACCGCCGAGAACTGGTGGGCGCTGAACACGCTGAAGTACAAGGCCTACCGCCAGATCGAGTCCGACATGGCGGACCGGGCCGTGAACGAGGCGTCGGGCATCGCCGACGACGCCAAGACCTCGGCGTTCACCACGGGTGCCGTGGTCGTCATCGCCCTGCTGGCCGCGTTCATCCTGGCCGGCCTGGTGGCCCGCCAGATGAGCCGCGCGATGCGCCAGCTGCGCAACGCCGCCTTCGGTATCGCCGAGCAGCGTCTGCCGATGCTGGTCGACCAGCTGTCCCGCACCGACCCCGGCCGGGTCGACACCCGGGTGGCGCCGATCCCCATCACCACCAAGGACGAGATCGGCGAGGTCGCCCGCGCCTTCGACCAGGTCCACCGCGAGGCGGTGCGGCTCGCCTCCGAGCAGGCGCTGCTGCGGGGCAACATCAACGCGATCTTCACCAACCTGTCACGCCGCAACCAGTCGCTGATCGAGGGCCAGTTGACCCTGATCACCGACCTGGAGAACAACGAGGCCGACCCGGACCAGCTGGAGAACCTCTTCCGGCTGGACCACCTCGCGACCCGTATGCGCCGCAACGGCGAGAACCTCCTGGTCCTCGCCGGCGAGGAGCCCGGCCGTCGCTGGGACCAGCCGGTCCCGCTGGTCGACGTGCTGCGCGCCGCCTCCTCCGAGGTGGAGCAGTACGAGCGCATCGAGCTGTCGGGCGTGCCGGAGGCCGAGATCCACGGCCGCGCGGTCACCGACCTCGTGCACCTGCTGGCCGAGCTGCTGGAGAACGCCACCACGTTCTCCTCCCCGCAGACCAAGGTGCGCGTCACGGCGACCCGGCTGCCCGACGGCCGCGTCATGGTCGAGATCCACGACAAGGGCATCGGTCTGACGGCCGAGGACTTCGCGGACATCAACCACAAGCTGGCCAACCCGCCGACCGTGGATGTCGCGATCTCCCAGCGCATGGGCCTGTTCGTGGTCGGCCGGCTGTCCGACCGGCACGGCATCCGCGTCCAGCTGCGTCCCTCCGGCGAACAGGCCGGTACGACCTCGCTGGTCATGCTGCCGGACGCGATCACGCACGGTGGTGGCGGCGAGGCCCCGCTGGACCGCGAGGAGTTCACGGTCTCGCAGATCATCCCGGAGCAGCAGTTCCAGGGTGAGAGCTTCGCCCCGCAACAGCAGCAGCCGTCGCTGCGGACCGCCGCCGAACTCGGTTTCGACGACAGCCGGTACACCGAGGTCCCCGACGACGCCCGTGACCTGGACCCCGTCGGCCGCTCCCTGACGCGGGAGGGGCGCCGCGCCGCCCTGGAGACCCCGTCCGCCGACGAGCGCCCCGCCGAGCCGCAGCAGGACGCGGCCGGTTACGGGGACCAGCGCTTCGAGGGACAGCAGCAGTCCTACCGGGAGCAGCCGCAGCAGTCGCCGTACGAGGAGTCCGCGTACGAGGAGCGGCAGCAGACCTCCTACCAGGAGCAGCCGTACCAGGAGCAGCAGCAGTACCAGGACCCGCAGGCGTACCAGGAACAGCCGTACCAGGAGACGTACTCGGGGTCGTACGAGAAGCCGTACGACGAGCAGTACTACGCGCCGGAAGCCGAGCAGCAGCAGCACGACGGCTTCTCCCAGAACGGTGGCTACGGCGAGCCCGCGTCCGCGTACGCGGAACCGGCTCAGGCCCCGTCCTACCAGGACGACTGGCCCCAGCAGGACGGCTACCAGAACGGCTATCCGGCCCAGTACGCTCCGGAAGCGGAAGCTCCGCAGGCCGCTGACGCAGGTGAGCGGAACCCCGTAGGCTTCGACCGTCCGGACACGGCCTCCGCCGCCGCACCCCAGGTGACCGACGCCGGGTTGCCCCGCCGCGGTTCACCCGCGGGCGCCTCCCAGGGCGCCGGCTCCGCGAACGGCATGGCGCGGGTGCGGCAGGAGACGCCCGCTCCCGCACCGGCCGACGCTCCGGGGGCACCGGCGGCGGGCGGCAACACCGACTGGCGCTCGGCGAACGACGAGCGCTGGCAGCAGGCCGCCCAGCTCCGCAAGCCCAAGGCAGGCGGGGTCACCGCCTCCGGCCTGCCGCGGCGGGTACCCAAGGCCAATCTGGTCGAGGGCGCCGCCGAGAACACCCCCCAGGGAGGCCCACAGGTCTCCCGCGCTCCGGAGGACGTCCGGGGCAGGCTGAGCAACCTGCGCCGGGGCGTCCAGCGCGGGCGCAGCGCAGGCAGTGAAACGAACGGCCAGGCAACCACCGATCAGCACGGTGGTCCTGACAGCACCTACAACCAGGAGCGTTAGTGTGAGCCCGATGAGCCAGGCGGCACAGAACCTGAACTGGTTGATCACCAACTTCGTGGACAACACCCCGGGGGTGTCCCACACGGTGGTGGTCTCCGCCGACGGACTCCTTCTGGCGATGTCCGAAGGCTTCCCCCGTGACCGCGCCGACCAGCTCGCTGCCGTCGCCTCCGGTCTGACCTCGCTGACCGCCGGTGCCTCGCGCATCTTCGAGGGCGGCAGCGTGAACCAGACGGTTGTGGAGATGGAGCGGGGATTCCTGTTCCTCATGTCCATCTCCGACGGTTCGTCGCTCGCGGTGCTGGCCCACCCGGAAGCGGACATCGGCCTCATCGGGTACGAGATGGCCCTGCTGGTGGACCGCGCGGGCACGGTTCTGACCCCGGATCTCCGCGCGGAGCTCCAGGGCAGCCTTCTCAACTAGTAATCGGACGGTGCGTTCGCGTGTCCCGGGGCCGTAAGGTTTCGGGACGCGGCTCCGCAGATTTTTTGGGCGCCCGGCGCAGTAGGAGGAGGAGAAAGTGGCAACACCCCCAGGCAGTTCGTCTTCGGGCAACTGGTCGTACGGCCCTGCCCAGGGTCAGGGCGACGGCTCGGCGAACCGGTACAACTTCCCCTCCGCCCCCAGCCACCGGCAGCCGTACGCCCCGCAGGGCCCGGGACCGTCCCCGTACGACCAGCCCCCGGCCCCGCGCATCCAGCCGGTACAGCCGCAGCGCCGCCCCGAGCCGGCCCCCGCGGCGAACAACCCCCTGGTGCGTCCGTACGCCATGACCGGCGGCCGGACCCGCCCGCGCTACCAGCTCGCCATCGAGGCACTGGTGCACACCACCGCCGCTCCGCACCAGATGCAGGGCCAGTTGCCCGAGCATCAGCGGATCTGCAACCTGTGCCGGGAGATCAAGTCGGTGGCCGAGGTCTCGGCCCTCCTGACGATCCCCCTCGGCGTGGCCAGGATTCTCGTCGCCGACTTGGCGGAGGCGGGCCTGGTCGCCATCCATCAGCCCGGCGGCGACGAGAACGCCGGTGGCCAGCCAGACGTGACACTGCTCGAAAGGGTGCTCAGTGGACTTCGCAAGCTCTAGCGGCGGTCCTTCCCGCTCCACCACCTCCGCGAAGATCGTGGTGGCGGGCGGCTTCGGCGTGGGCAAGACCACGTTCGTCGGCGCCGTCTCGGAGATCAACCCGCTGCGCACA
>NZ_JBEXRO010000015.1:0-65398 GCF_040613095.1 Streptomyces sp. NPDC006309
TCCACCTCACGCGTCAACTCGAACCGGTCGATCGCCTTGATCAAACCGATCATCCCGACCTGAACAATGTCCTCCATCTCCTCCGGCCCACGACTACGGAACCGCGCCGCAGCGAACCGCACCAAAGACATGTTCATCTCGATCAACGTGTTCCGCGCATACTGGAACTCCGCCGAACCCTCCTCCAGCACCGCCAGCTGATCGAAGAACACCTTCGACAACTCCCGCGCATCCCGAGGAGCCACAGCCGTGGGATCCGCGACCTCCGGCAGCCCGACCGCATGGGTCGTCGCACGCCTGTCCGTTTTCGCCACGCTCACTGCCGTCAAGGTGTTCCCCTCCCGGGTACGCACGCCGCCCGTACCGGACGACTTGTTGATGGGGCCCGGCTACCCGGTCGCAGGCCGCTCATGCCTGTCCGCCGGTCATTGTGTTCCGGGAGGCGGATCCGAGGGGCCGTCAGCCGTCCGTGGTGCGCAGTGCCGCCTCACGGGAGTCGGTGAGGGTGAAGTACTCGCGGGTGCCGCTGATGGTGAGCAGGCGGTCGACACTTGCCTGGAGCGGGCCGAGGAGGACGAAGGAGCGGCCGTCCGCCTGGTGGCGCCGGCGCGCGTCGAGGAGGGAGCGGAGCAGCTGGCTGTCACCGAAGGTCAGACCGGTGAGATCCACCACAGTGACCGGCAGCGCGCAGTCGTCGGCCTCGTCCCAGGCGGCACCGAGCAGGTCGCACTCGTCGTAGTCGATCTCTCCGCGCACCGTGACCTCGAAGACACGACGGTGCCGGGTGACCCGTACGACCGCCCCTGACTCCCACTGCATCCCGCCATCCTGTCACTCTCCGGCCGGGTGCGGCGAGCCCGCTCCCGGCCGGCGGTCGCGTCTGTGACGTGCGCCGTTCCCCGTCCACCCGGCCAGGCCCCGCAGTACGGCGCTCCGCCCGCGGTCCGGCACCGTCCACAGGGTCTGGCCCCGCACACCCCACCGCTCCAGCAGCGCGTTCGCGGCCAGGAAGCCGGTCGTCGCGGCCCGTTCCATCAGTGCCACGGGCAGGCCGGTGCGGACGAGGTCGCCCGCCACCACGAGACGCGGGTCCGGGGTGCGGACGGTCGGCCGGTCGCGGTAGCCGCCCACCGGGAACAGGGGGCAGTCCTCGCGCCATTCGTGGCGGACGTCGACGATCGCGGCCGTACGCGTCTCGGGGTAGACGCGGTGCATCTGTTCGACCAGGCGCTTCTCCTCGACGTCCCGGGGCGCCGTGGGCGGTACCGCGTAGGCGTGCAGTTCGACCACGGATCCTCCGGTGCGCGCGGCCCAGCGGGCGGCCTCGTCCTCCCAGCGCTCCAGGACGCTGATGTTGTCCAGGGTCGCGAAGCCGCTCGTACCGAGGAATCCGGGCCGGCCGGGCGCCACGGGCCGGTCCAGCCACAGCCGGGTGACCAGGAACGGCGGGGCGTTGCGCAGCCGGGCGATCCGCTCGCGCCACGGTTCGTCGCCCAGCCGGTCCGACCGGGCCACGAGGGAGCGCAGGCCCGCGCCGTCCAGGGCCAGGACGGCGCTGTCGTGGTGCCGCTCGTCCCGGTCGGTGCTCACCAGGAAGCCGCCGTCCCGGGCCGGCGCGAGGTGTTCGACGGCCGCGCCGGTGCGTACGTCGGCGCCGTGCCCCTCCAGGTAGCCGGCCAGCGGCTGCCACAGGGCGGCGGGGAAGGGCGCGCGGGGCACGTCGAACAGCAGGCCCTCGGCGGAACCGAGGAAGTAGATGTGGAACATCAGTGCCATCTCGGCCGCCGAGAGGTGCCGGGGGTCGGCGAAGAAACTCCGCGAGAACACCTCGAACGCCAGGTGCCGGGCCTTCTCGGGGAAGCGGACGGCGTGCAGGAAGTCGTGGGCGCTGATGCGGTCGAGCCGGTCGTAGACGCCGGGGACGCGTACGTCGAGCAGCGGCAGAGCCGCGACCGGGTCCATGTCCCCGAGGTCCCGCAGGCCGAAGGAGGGGCTGAGCGCGACGAAGCCGAGCGCGCTCCACGGCGGGGTGCGCGGGACATGGCGGAAGCTGTCCCGCAGTCCGCCGGCGTGCAGCAGCGGGTAGTCCGGCAGGCCGGTCAGCCGCCGCAGGCCGGGGTCGGTACGGCGGAGCAGCCCGCGCAGGTTGTAGTACTGGCGGAAGAAGGCGTGGAAGCCGCGGCTCATGGTCACCGGTGTGCCGTCCCGGAGGGTGGTCGGCCATCCGCCGACCCGTCCGCCGAGGTAGGGCCGGCTCTCGTACAGCGTCACGCCGACGCCGCGCTCGGCGAGTGCCGTGGCGGCGGCGAGACCGGCGATGCCGCCGCCGATGACGGCCGTGGTGGGGCGGGCGCCTTCCACGCGTCGCGTCCCGGGGGGCGCCGGGAGCAGCCGGGCCCGCCGGTCCCGGCCGCGGCGGGCGGCGTCCGGGTTCCTGGCTCCGGTCATCCCGCGGCCTCCGGACGGGGGGTGGTCTGCGAGCCGCGGGCGGTCTCCGGGCGAGGGGCCGCCTCCGGGCGGGAGGTGATCTGCGGACCGCGGGCCGCCTCCGGGCGGGAGGTGGTCTGCGAGCCGCGGGCGGTCTCCGGGCGGCGGGCGACGAAGGTGTGGGTGATGCCCGTCTGCCAGCCCGGCAGGGGAAGGGCACGGACATGCTCGAAGCCGGCCGCGCGGACGCGGCCGGCGAACCGGTCGGCGGTGTCGAACTCCACGACGCTGCGCCACAGATGGCGGTACAGCTCGCCGTCGCCGAGCGCGGACGCCGTGGGCTGGACCAGCCCCCGGCACACCAGCGTCCACACGGCGCGGTCGGCGCGCCGGCCGCTCAGGGTGTACTCGTGCACGCCGAGCCGGCCGCCGGGCGCGAGCAGGTCGCGGGCGGTGGTCAGGACGGCGTCGGGATCGGACACGTTGCGGAAGAGGTAGGCGGCGAAGACCGCGTCGAACGGCCCGCTCACCCCCGCCTCGGCCAGGCCTTCCGCCGGTGCCCGCACGAAGGTCACCTCGCTCGCCCAGGGCTTGGCGGCGGCCCGGTCCAGCATGCCGGCGGAGGCGTCGACGGCGGTGATGTGCGCGGCCGGCAGGACGGAGCGGAGCGCGGCCGTCGAGGCGCCGGTGCCGCAGCCGAGGTCCAGCAGCCGCAGGCCCGCGCCGTGTCCGGGCAGCCCCAGACGGCGTACCGAGCGCCTCAGGTGGGCGTGGTAGCCGGGGTTGGCGGCCACCAGCGTGTCGTAGCTGCGGGCGGCGTGGTCGAACGCGGCGGCGAGGTCCGCGTCACGCAGCAGGGTCATGCGGTCTCCGTGACTTGTCGGGTGGCCCGGGAGGGCCGGATGTGGAGGTGTGCGGGGCGGGCCGGTCAGTCGAAGGGGCGGCGGGGCAGGCCCGGCAGTTCCAGCGCCGAGCGCAACATCGGGCCGATCGGGGTGCGCAGGCCGATGGCCAGGTCCTCGCGCAGACGGGTGCGTCCGTCGAGGAACCGCAGGAGTGTGGGCGTGGGCACGTGGCGGAACAGCCCGCAGAACAGGGCGGGGCCGTCGACCCGG
Source organism: Streptomyces sp. NPDC006309 (assembly GCF_040613095.1). NCBI lineage: Bacteria > Bacillati > Actinomycetota > Actinomycetes > Kitasatosporales > Streptomycetaceae > Streptomyces > Streptomyces sp. NPDC006309. The sequence goes on from NZ_JBEXRO010000015.1 coordinate 3,543, forward strand.
CCGCTCGCCAGGGCGCGCAGCAGTACGGCGTCCATGGCGCGCGAGCGGGCGGAGTGGGCCGGGGGCGGCACGGGCCGGCGCCCCCGGCGCAGGGCGGCGGCGACGGCCGCGGTCTGGCGTTGCAGGCCGGAGAAGGTGTAGCCGGTGGCCGGGCGGGTGGCGCCGCCGGCGGCGCCGATACGGAAGACGGACGCGCCGACCTGACGTGGCATCGGGGCGTCCGTCATCGGGATGACCCCGGTCTCGGTGGCGAGGACCTGGAGGTCGCCGAGCCCCAGGACGTCGTGCGTGTAGTGCCGTACCGCAGCCTCGTACCCGCTGTCGGTCAGGGGCCGCGGTGAGAACTCGGTGTACTCCACGAGGGCCTCGTGCGGTCCGGTGGGCAGCACGTAACCGAACGACAGGCCGTCGGCGGGCTGGGGGGTGCGGAAGTCCATCAGGTCGGCGGTGGCGGGGTCGAAGACCGGCCCGGCGGTGCGGACGAACCAGCCGTGGAAGTGCTGGAGGAGTGTGGTCCGGGCGGCGGGCAGGCTGCCGAGCGGCCGGGAGTCGAACACCCAACGGGCGTCGAGGACCCCCGGTGTGCCGTCGGGGTTCCTCAGCCGGACGCGGGCGCCGCCGGGCACCTCCTCCACCGTCTCGACGGTGGCCTCCAGGCGCCGTACGTGGGGGCTGCGCGCCAGGTCCCCGGCGACCAGGTCCTCGAAGTCGTCGGAGCGGATCATCTTGTACCGCAGCCGCCCGAGGTCCCCTTCGAACGGGGGCCCCGCCGGTGGCCGTACCCGCAGATGCCGCCAGGAGGCCGTCACCGCGGCGTCGAAGCGCCCTCGGCCGGCCTCCCAGAAACACCAGGTGCGGCGGGGTGCGCGCAGCGGGCCGGGCGGCGCGTCGACGAGGACCACGGACGGCGTGCGCAGTCCCGGCGCGGGCCCGGCCAGACGGTGGGCCAGGGACAGGCCGGCGGCTCCGGCCCCGATGACGGCCACCTCCGTCTCCGGCACGACGGCTCCTTCCGTGCTGTGCGTCCCGGTGCGTGTCGCGCACCCGGCCCCTGTTCCGGCCCGTGTGCCCGAACGGATGCGGGTCACTCGTATGCGACACGCGTCGGCCACGGTGCGTGAGGGATGTGGAAGGCATCGTCACAAGCGGTCCGTCGCGCCTCGGCCCGTACCGCATCCGCGTCCGGCCCACACGCCGAAGACGTGGAGACGAACTGCTCTGTGATCAGGACGAGAGGAACCGGGATGCGCCCCACACAGGCGAAGGAACACCATGCGGTCGCACCGCCACCCCTCCCGCGCCCGGTGCCGCTGTCGGGTTCCCCCCTCCGGGTGCGCCCGGACGGCGCAATTGGCGAGACCCAGGGGGCGATCCCGCCGGGCACGGGGGACGCGGGCGTGACCGACGCGGACGTGACCGCCGCCGTGGCCCGGGTGCTGGACCACTTCCTGGCCGACCGTGTCGCCCGCGCCCGCGCCATGGACGTCCTGTTCGCCGAGGAACTGGCCGGGAGTGTCGTGCGGTTCACCCGGACCGGGGGCAAACGGGCCCGCTCACAGCTGCTGTGGTGGTCACTGCGTGCCTGTGGCGGCACCGGTGAGGCGCTGACGGCGTCGGCCCTGCGGATCGGCGCCGCGCTCGAACTCCTCCAGACCTGCGCCCTGGTGCACGACGACGTGATGGACGGCTCGGTCCGGCGCCGCGGCCGGCCGGCGCTGCACGCCGAGCTGAGCGCCCAGTACGCCGGTTCGGCCTCGCCCCGGCGCGTGGGCCGCTTCGGGGAGGCGGCCGGGCTGCTGGCCGGCGATCTGGCGCTCGCCTGGTCGGACGACCTGGTCGCCGAGACACCGCTCGACCCGGTGCGGGCGTCCGCCGTGCGGCGTCTGTGGAGCGACATGCGCACGGAGATGGTGGCCGGTCAGTATCTGGACGTACAGGGACAGATCACGGGTGCGTACTCCCTGTCCCGGGCGCTGCGGGCGGCCTGCCTCAAGAGCGCCCGGTACTCCGTCGAGCGGCCCCTGGCGCTGGGCGCCGCGCTCGCGGACGCGGACGACGCCACGACGGGCGCGCTGCGCTCGGCCGGCCGCTGTGCCGGCATGGCCTTCCAGCTGCGGGACGACCTGGACGACGTCTTCGGTGACCCCCGGCGGACCGGGAAACCCTGCGGCGGTGACATCCGCGAGGGCAAACCGACGTACCTGGTGGCTCTGGCCCGGGTCCGCGCCGAGACCAGCGGCGACCGATCCGCCCTGACCGTCCTGCGCCGCGCGCTGGGCAACGAGGGTCTGACGGCGCCCGATCTTGACCGGGTGCGGGAGGTGCTCACCGGCACGGGCGCCCGGGCGGCGGTGGAGGACAGGATCGGCCGCCTGATCGCCCAGAGCCTGCACCACCTCGACGACGCCCGCCTCGCGCACGAGCCCGGTATCCGGCTCCGCCACCTCCTCGCCGCCGCGGGCGACGGACCGGCCTCCACGGAGCACGGGCCACGGCCGCCGTGCCCGGACGGCCGATCGGCTTCCGGGGACGGCGGGCCGGCTGCCAGAGACGGCGGGCCGGCTGCCGGAGACGGCCGGTGGGCCTCCACCGGTGACGAACCGGGACCCGCGCCTGCCGGACCGGAATGCACGAACCACGAGCGACCGGCGCCCTGCGCGCACGCCGGGCCGGGTCCCGGGGACGGCGGGCCGACTGCCGGAGAGGGCGGGTCGGCTGCCGGAGACGGCAAGCGGGCTGCTAGAGACGGCCGGTGGGCTGCCCAGGACGGAGGGCGGCCGCCCACCGGTGACGGGCCGGCATCCGCGCCTACCGGACACGGGTCGGCTACCGGCGACGGCCGGTCGGCTGCCGGCGACAGCGGGCCGACTTCCGGAGACGACGGGCGGGCTGCTGGCGACGGCCGGTCGGCTGCCGGCGACGGCAAGCGGGCGTCGGCAGGCGGCGACGGCAAGCGGGCGTCGGCAGGCAGCGGGGCCCCGTGGCCGTCCGCGGGCGACGTGCCGGTATCCGGCGGGCCGGAGTCCGTGCCTCCCGGTGGCAGTGGTCCCTGTTGCGGCGACGACGTGGGCGTGTCCGTGGCGGCGTTGCTGGCCGGTTCGGGTGCGAAGGAGTGCGGACGATGACGCGTACGCTGCCCGGGCGCAGCGATCACGTCGTGGTCGTGGGAGCCGGTCTGGCCGGGCTGTCGGCCGCGCTGCACCTGCTCGGCGCCGGACGCCGCGTCACCGTCGTCGAGCGGGACCCGCTGCCCGGCGGCCGGGCCGGACGCCTCGACCTGGGCGGTTACCGGTTCGACACCGGCCCGACCGTGCTGACCATGCCCGACCTCGCCGACGAGGCCTTCGCGGCCGTCGGTGACAGCCTGTACCGGCGGGTCGACCTGATTCCCCTGCACCCGGCCTACCGGGCCCGCTTCGCGGACGGCGCCACGCTCGACGTGCACACCGGCGCCGACGCGATGGCGGCGGAGGTGGAACGGTTCGCCGGACCCCGGGAGGCGGCGGGCTACCGGCGGCTGCGCGACTGGCTGGAGAAGCTGTACCGGGCGCAGATGCGCCGCTTCATCGACGCCAACTTCGACTCCCCGCTGAACCTGCTGACCCCCGACCTCGCCCGGCTGGCCGCGCTCGGCGGCTTCGGCCGGCTCGATGCCCGGATCGGTCGGTTCCTCACCGACGAACGGCTGCGCCGGGTGTTCTCCTTCCAGTCCCTGTACGCGGGGGTGCCGCCCGCCCGCGCCCTGGCCGCGTACGCCGTCATCGCCTACATGGACACCGTCGCCGGCGTGTACTTCCCCCGGGGCGGCATGCACGCGCTGCCGCGGGCCATGGCGGACGCCGCCGCCGACGCGGGCGCCGACCTGCGCTACGGGCAGGAGGTGATCCGGCTGGAACGCTCGGGGGCGCGCGTCACCGCCGTCGTCACCGACCGGGAACGCATCCCCTGCGACAGCGTGGTCCTCACCCCGGACCTCCCGGTCACCTACCGGCTCCTCGGCCGCCGCCCCCGCCGGCCGCTGCGCCTGCGCCACTCACCGTCCGCCGTGGTGCTGCACCTGGGAACGGACCGCACCTGGCCGCAGCTGGCCCACCACACCATCTCCTTCGGCGCGGCCTGGGGCACCACGTTCGACGAACTCACCCGCACCGGGCGGCTGATGAGCGATCCCTCCCTGCTCATCACCCGGCCCACCGCCACCGATCCCGGGCTCGCTCCCCCGGGCCGGCACCTGCACTACGTCCTCGCGCCGTGCCCCAACACCGACATCGGACCGGACGCCCTCGCGTGGGGCGAACTCGGCCCCCGCTACCGGCGGACACTGCTGCGCGAGCTGGAGCGGCGCGGCCTGGACGGCATCGAGGCCGCCGTCGAGGAGGAGTGCCTCGTCACCCCGGCCACCTGGCGGGCCGCGGGCCACGCCGCCGGGACGCCCTTCTCGGCGGCCCACACCTTCGCCCAGACCGGCCCTTTCCGGCCGCGCAACCTGGTGCGGGGCACCGAGAACGCGGTCCTGGCCGGCTGCGGCACGACGCCGGGCGTCGGCGTGCCGACCGTGCTGGTGTCGGGGAAGCTCGCCGCCGCGCGGATCACCGGCCTGCCGCACCCCGCGCCCACCCGGCCGCAGATCACGCCGAAGCCCGTGGAGGAAAGCAGCGTATGACGGACCGTGAACTGGACGCGGCGGGGATCGGCGATCCGGCGCTGCGTGCGGCGTACCACCACTGCCGTGCGCTCAACGCACGGCACGGCAAGACGTACTTCCTCGCCACCCGGCTGCTGCCGGTCGAGCGCCGGCCCGCCGTGCACGCCCTGTACGGCTTCGCCCGCTGGGCGGACGACATCGTCGACTCCCTCGACCCGGGCCTGGACGCCGGGCGGCGCGGCGAGGTGCTGGGGGAACTGCGGCGGAGCCTGGACGAGGGGCTGCGCGACGGACACAGCCGCGAACCGGTGGTGCTGGCGCTCGCCGACACCGCACGCCGTTACGGCATCGAGCACGCCCATTTCCGGGACTTCATGTCGGCCATGAGCGCCGACCTGGTGGTGACCGACTACGCCACCTATGCCGACCTGCGCGGTTACATGCACGGTTCGGCCGCGGTGATCGGTTTGCAGATGCTGCCGGTGCTGGGGACGGTCGTCCCCCGCGAGGAGGCCGCGCCGTACGCCGCCGCCCTGGGCGTCGCCTTCCAGCTGAGCAACTTCCTGCGCGACGTGGGAGAGGACCTGGACCGGGGGCGCGTCTATCTGCCCGCCGATCTGCTCGCCGGTCACGGAGTCGGCCGGGAGCTGCTGCGGTGGAGCCGGGACACCGGGCGGCACGACCGCCGCATCACGGGCGCGCTGCGCGAGTTCGAGGCGCTGACCCGCGGTGTCTACCGGGAGGCGGCGCCGGGCCTGGCGATGCTGGACCCGGTGTCCCGCCCGTGCATCCGTACCGCGTTCGTCCTGTACGGCGGGATCCTGGACGCGGTCGCCCGGGACGGGTACGCGGTGCTGCACCGCCGCGCGGCGGTCGGGCGCCGGCGCCGGGCCGCGGTGGCCGCCGACGGGCTCGTCCGGGTGGTCGCCGCCCGGCTGGCCGCGCGGCGCCGGCCGCGGCGTCCCGCCGCGCCGAGCCCGCTGCCCACCGCCGTGCCCACCGCCGTGCGCGCCGCCTCGTGCCCGCCGGTCGCTGAGGAGGTCGCGTGAACCCCGTTCCCCCCGGCCGGCGCGGCCGGCTGCCGTTGTCGCTGCGGCGGCGCCCGGTGCCGTGGGAGCGTCAGCGGCCCACCTGGCGGGAGGCGCGGCCCGCTGTCATCGCACAGGCGCTGAAGCGGGCCCGGGCCCGTCCGTCCGGCAACTGGTACGTGGTCGGTGCCTCCGGCGCCCTGCGTGCCGACCGCCCGCTCGCGCGGACCGTGGCGGGTCAGGAGGTGGTCGTCTGGCGCGGCGCGGACGGCCGCCTCGTGGGCGGCCCCGGCATCTGCCCGCATCTCGGCGCACCGTTGCGGGACAGTCCCGTACGCTGCGGCACCCTGGTCTGCCACTGGCACGGGCTCGCCCTGGACGGTGGCCCGTCCGCGGGCTGGGCTCCCCTGCCGGTGCACGACGACGGCGTCCTGGTGTGGGTGCGGCTGGACGAGGCGGGCGGTGAGGCGCCGCTGGACGCCCCGGTCGTCGCGCCGAGGCCCGAGCGGGCGCGTGCGCTGACGGCCGTCTACACCGGCACGGGCGTGTGCGAGACCGAGGACGTCGTGGCCAACCGCCTGGACCCGTGGCACGGCGCGTGGTTCCACCCGTACTCGTTCGTCGACCTGTCGGTGGTCGGATCACCCGACGGCCCGGGCACCGAGGACGCCTTCACCGTCGACGTGTCCTTCAAGGTGGCCGGACGCCTCGTCGTACCGGTGCGTGCCGTGTTCACGGCCCCCGAACCCCGCACGGTCGTCATGCGCATCACCGAGGGCGAGGGGCAGGGCTCCGTGGTCGAGACCCATGCCACGCCCCTGGGGCGGGACGAGCGGGGCCGGCCGCGTACGGCGGTCGTCGAAGCCGTGATGGCCGCCTCCGACCGGCCGGGTTTCGCCGTCGCCCGCCGGGCGGCGCCCGTGCTGCGTCCACTGGTGCGGGCGGCGGCGGGGCGGCTGTGGCGGGACGACCTCGCCTACGCCGAACGCCGCTGGCGGCTGCGCTCCACGGGACGCTTCCCCGGCTGAGGCCGGCCGGGTGACGTACGGGCGTGGACGGATGCCGGACGTCGCGGCCGTCACAGGGCCGACAGGGGCTGGGCGCGGGCGATGAGGAGGGCGACGTCGTCGTGGCCGGCGGGGTGGCGGAGCTCCCGCAGGAGCCGGTCGCAGGTGTCCTCCGTGGAGCGGTCGCGCGGTGCCAGGAGACGCAGGAGGTCCGCCAGCCGTTCGTCGATGGGGTCGTCGCGGGTCTCGACCAGCCCGTCGGTGTAGAGGACCAGCTGGTCGCCGGGCTCCAGAGCGAGCGTGGTGGTCTCGAAGGGGACGCCGCCGACTCCCAGCGGGATGCCGGTGGGCAGGTCTAGGAGTTCCGGCGGCCTGCCGGCGCGCATCAGCACCGGGGGCAGGTGGCCGGCGGAGGCCACGTGCAGCAGGGCCCGGTGGGGGTCGTAGACCGCGTAGACGCAGGTGGCGATGTACGGGTCCAGACCGTGAGTGATCTTGTCGAGGTGGGTGAGGATCCGGGCCGGGTCCAGGTCGAGGTCGGCGAGGGTGGAGGTGGCGGTGCGCAGGCGGCCCATGGCGGTGGCCGCCGGGATGCCGCTGCCCATGACGTCGCCCACCGCGAGCGCGGTCCGGTCGCCGTCGAGCGGGATCACGTCGTACCAGTCGCCGCCGACCTCGCTGAAGGCCTGCGCGGGCCGGTACCGGGCGGCGACGTCCAGGCCGGGATGGCGGGGCGAGAGCCGGGGCAGCAGGCTGCGCTGGAGGGTCTCGGCGGCACTGCGGATGTGCTGGTGCAGGACGGCGTTGTCGATGCTCAGCGCGGCGGAGGAGGCCAGCTCGCAGGCGAGGGCCAGATCGTCGTCGTCGAACGGCTGGGGGTTGCGGGCGCGGGCCAGGCCCATCACGCCGATGACCTCTCCGCGGGCGATGAGCGGGACGGCCATGTCGGAGTGGACCCCGGCCCGGGCCAGCAGGCGGGCGGCCTCGGGGCCGGAGGCGATCCGGGCGTGATCCTCCAGATGGGTGATCAGGTGCGGACGGCGGGTGCGGATGCAGTGGGCCGCCGGGTGGTCCGCGTGGTACGTGGTGAGGCGGCCGGGCGGGACGATGGCGTCGGCGGCGTCGGTGGGATAGGCCGTCTTCACCGCCAGGGCGCGGAACAGCGCAGGGCCCTCGCCGACGTCCGGACGGCCCGTCTGGAGGACGGAGTCCAGGAGGTCCACCGCGACCATGTCGGCCAGGTCGGGCACGACGACGTCGGCCAGTTCCCGCGCGGTCCGCTCCACCTCCAGGGTGGTGCCGATCCGGGACGAGCCGTTGGCCACGAGACGCAGGCGCTGCTGGGCCTGGTCCGCCTTGCGGGCAGCCTCGTAGCGGTCGGTGACGTCGACGACCATGGTGGCGATGCCCAGTACGTGCCCGTGGTGGTCCTCCAGCCGGTACACCGACACCGCCCAGGCGTGATCGCGCTCCGGGTCGGCGGCCGTGCGGCCCACCACCTGCTGGTCCACCACGGGGGCGCCGGAGGCGAGGACCTGCCGCATCACGGCCTCCGCGTCCCGGAAGGGTTCACCGGGCAGGATCTCGCGGAAGTCGCGGCCGATGTGGCCGGCCTCGGGGACGCCGTGCATGGCCGCCAGGGCCGGGTTGACGGCCAGGTAGCGCAGGTCGTTGTCCAGCACGGCCAGGCCGATCGGGGCCTGGGTGACCAGCCGGGTGGACAGGGCCAGGTTCCGCTCCACCTGCCGCAGGGTGGCGCGGTCCGTGGCGAGTCCCAGGGCGTAGTGGTCACCGAGGTTGTCCGTCAGCCGCATGTTGCGGAACTCGACCATCCGGGAACTGCCGTCCTTGTGCCGGACGGGAAACGCCCCCGCCCAGCTCCGGCCCGTCGCCATCACGTCGGCGAACAGGGTGATCACCGCGTCCTGGTTCTCGGGGTGGATGAGCAGCGGCGCCGCGTACCTCCCGACCGCCTCGCTGCGGGTGTAGCCGAACAGTTTTTCCGCCTGCGGGCTCCACATGTCGATCCTGCCGTCGGCCTCCAGCAGCACCGCGGCGACGCCCAGCAGATCCATCAGCCCGCTGGGATCCGCCGCGCCGCCCTCCGCACGGTCCGCCTGCTCCGGGCGCCGCTGCGCTCCTGTCATCCCACTCGCTCCTTCCGCCTGCCGGCCCCACCGGTGCGCCCGCCTCACCGCGCAGTCGGGTGACAGGGTCTTCCCGCAGGTCAGCAGCCGCATCCACGATGCGGTACGGGACCTAGGGCAGCCAGGGGGACGCGCCGGGCAGGGTCCCGCGACCTACCCCGGCCCCCGAGTCCCGGGCACCAAGCACAAGGTCCATGGAGCGCTCACCTCACTGTTCCGGCCGACACTCCACTTCTACCCCTCCCGGGCACCGGGTGTCCCGTCCGGAGAAGGGCCGAGGACGGCACGGCACGCCGGGGTGAACGGGCGGGCCGGTGGGAGCGGGGTGCGGGACGGCACGCCGGGACGAGCCGCGGTCGGCCGGGGAAGCGCGCGGAGGGGACGGCGTGCCGGGGTGGTCCGGCGTGGACCGGCCCCATACGCGGCCGTGCCGGCCGGGGTGCCACGGCATGCCGGTCGCCCTTGCGGGCGCGGCGAGCCGCCGCGGCGGCCGGGTGGCGGGGCGTGGGTCGCCGTCCGCCGGGCCGCGCCGCGCCGGGGTCGCCGGTCCCTTCCCGGCACGGGCGGGCGCGGGACGAGCAGGGTGGCGCATCCCGCCCGCGCCGATGCCCGCGGCGCGACGACGACGGCGCACCGACACGGCGGCCGGGGGGCGCGGCGTGGATCGCCGTCCGCCTGTCCGCGCCGCACCGCGCCGCGCCGGGGTCGCCGGTGCCCCCTTCCGGCACGGGCGGGCGCGGGACGAGCAGGGTGGCGCATCCCGCCCGCGCCGGTGCCCGCGGCGCGACGACGACGGCGCACCGACACGGCGGCGGCAACGCACCGACACATCACCGGCAGCACACCGACGCGGCGACGGCAGCGCGGCTACGGCAGCACACCGGCGCTGCCGGTGCGCCCCGGGCAGGTCGGGCGTTGCGCGGGTCAGGACGGGTAGCGGGGTTCGCGGGCGTCACCGCCGGGTTCCGTCCAGGGCCGGCCGGCCCACCGCACCTTCCGGGCATCCGGATCCGCCGGCGTGCCCTCCTGGGCCTCGTCCTGCGGTGCGTCCGGTTCGTACAGCGTGCGCAGGAGTGCGTGGGGGGCGGACGGGTCGAGCAGGCTCGCCCCGGTCGTGTCGGCTCCCACCGCGTCCCGGGGCAGCAGGAGTCGCCGGGCGGACAGGTGGGCCGCGAGCAGGCGGGCCGTCGGCACCACGCCGGCGGGGTGGGGGCCGTGCTCACCGTGTGCGACGGCGGCGACCACGGGGATACGGCCGTCGTCGAGCAGCGTGCGCAGGACCCCGGGGTCGGCCACGAGGTCTCCGGAGGCCGTGCGGGTGAGCGTGTGGCCGTCCTCGCCCGTGATGCCGACGGCCAGCGGGCCGTGGGCGTTGACGAGGCCGACGAGGCGCCGCTGCACCAGGCCCGCGGCCACCGTGCGCAGCGCGGTGCCCTCGTCCTCGTCCGGGGCCCGCCGGACCGGCTCGGGGCCGGCGTCGTGCACGACGACCGGCCGGGCCCCGCTGTACCGCAGGAACGCCAGGTCCTGGGCGAACGCCTCGCCCAGCGCGCCGGGGGCGAGCACGGCCCGCCCCGCGACGACGACCACGGCGCCGCCGTGGAGGGACCTGATCACCGGCAGGGCGCCGACGAGTGCCCCCACCGCGCGGAGCGCCTCGCGTTCCGCGCCCCCGGCCGCCGTGCCGGCCACGGACGGGTACCGGATCACGCGCCCCCGCGGTGGTGGAGCACCCCGTCGCTCCAGATCCGGTCCACCCTGCCCCAGGCCATGGCGGAGGCCACGTCCGGGAAGAAGCCGTGTCCGTTGAGGTTGGCGCTGGTGTTGCACAGGACGGGGACGCCGCTGAGGCGGTGGTAGGCGGTCAGCACCTCCGCCAGGAACGGGTCGTCGTCCCGGGAGACGGTCTGGAGCCGTGCCGTGCCGTCGAGGTGGACGACCGCCGGGACCCTGTCGAGCCATTCGGGGCGCACTTCGTGCTCGAACAGCATGTAGGGGTCGGGGGTGCCCGGGGCGAAGACGGCCGGGGCCTCCTCGACGAGGCAGATCGGGGCGACCGGGCGGTACGGCTCGCGGTCCTTGACCCGGTTCAGTTCGTCCTTCATCGCCGCCCGGGTGGGCGCGGCCAGGATGCTGCGGCCCCCGAGGGCCCGCGGCCCCAGTTCGGCGCGCCCCTGGAGGACGACCACGGGCATGCCCGACTCATGGAGTTCCCGGGCGAGTTCGGCGGGGGTGCAGGGCGTCGCGGTCCAGCCGTCCGGGGTCTGCGGGCTGGGCTGGAGGGCCGGGCCCAGCCGTACGTGCCAGTCGACGGGGCGCAGGCCCTCGTGCCGGGCCCTGCCGAGCACGGCGGCGCCGATCGCCGATCCGGAGTCGTTGGGGAACGGCGGAACCCAGACGTCGGCGAACTCGGGGAGGGCGCGCAGCGCGTTGTTCCACTTGATGTTCAGGGCGCAGCCGCCGGCGAAGCACAGGTTGAACGGCCCCGGTCCGCGCGCCGCGCGGACCTTCCGGGTGATGCGCTCCAGGAGGAGTTCCTGGAAGAAGGTGTGGACGCTCGCCAGGACGTGCTCGTCGGCGATCCCCCGGGGTTCCACCCGGTCGCGTACGGCCTGGAAGAACTCGTGGACGGGGGGCACCGACGGTTCGAAGAGGCTGCCGTAGCCGCCGACCGCCCGGCGGTACTCCACGGACCGGGGCAGGTCGCTCTCGAAGACCCGGTGGAACTCCTCGCGCAGCGCGGTCAGTACGTCCTCGTGCGGCTGTCCGAGCGCGATGTACGCCATCAGTTTGCCGGCCACCGAGAGGTCGTCCACGGTCGGTGACTGGACCTCGCGGCGGAACGGGCCGAAGTGGTGGCCGGCGATGGCGTAGGCGTGGCCGAGCAGCGGGAAGAGTTCGCCGAGGTTCTCCACACCGGTGTCGGGGTCGGCCCAGTACAGCCGGGGGAAGAGTCCGCCGTCCCAGACGAGGACGAAGGACGGCTCGCCCCGACGGGCGAAGGGGCTGGAGCAGTAGGCGCTCGCCAGGTGTCCGGCGGCGTGCGCGTAGCTCGTGTAGGGGTAGGTGCGGCCGTCCATCGGGAACTCACCGGATGCTCCCGGCGCGGCCAGGTCGGGGCAGGCCGCGGATTCCCGGTAGGGACCGACGGCGAGTTCCACCGGGACCGAGGAACTCAGCAGGGAGACCACGCCCGAGACGTCACCGTCCCAGCCGTCCACGACCCATTCGTCGACGTCCTGCGGCTTGTAGCCGAAATCCTCGAGAATTCCGGGGATCTGGCTGAGGTCGGAGACGGTGCTGTACCGCAGGCCGTTCCCTATCTTTTCCATCTCGACGCTGAAAACGAGGCGATCGTCTTCGAGCAGGGCCACCGCTCCGTCGTGCGTGAGTTTGAGTCCGCAGACAATCAATTTTCCACTCCCTGATCATCCTGAAGCAATGGCCCCAGTGTTACCGGTCATCGAGTCGCAGACAGTAAAGAGACGACTTGCGGCCGGCGGGGGACAGACGCCGCCACTCTTCCGGGGCGCGGTCGGGGTCGACTTCTTGAAAGCCTTGTCGTGTGAACCAGGCACCCCCGTGTTTCGAGGCCGCGAGAATGGCGGTGCACCCGCTGTCGGCCGCCCGCCGGACGGCGTGACGCAGCAGGGTCCGGCCGATTCCGCCGCCCTGGAACTCCGGCGGGACGCAGAGGTTGTATATGACCAGGCATTGCGGCACCGGCAGCAGTCCCATACAGCCCGCGAGGGTGTTTTCGTGGACCGCTGCTCCATGGACCACCGTTCCGTGGACCGCCGTTTCCCGGACCGCCACGAGAAATTCGTCGATGTGCCGCGCGAAGGTGTCCGGCGAGCGTCTGAGCAGCCGGTCCGCGGCCGCGAACGGCGCGGAGATACGGGCGAGCTCCCCGGCGTCCCCGGGGCGCGCCCGCCGTACCGAAACCTCCTGGTCCGCCGGCCGGGGCCGGGCGTCGACCCCGGTCCCGCCGGGGCCGGGCCGGCCGCGGGCACCGGCCCGCGGATCACGAAGCATCGGGTTCGGCGCAGGCGCCCGGGCCGCCGGTCCGGTTCCCCCCGAAGCCGAGTCCGAAGGGCTGGTCGACGGGCATCAGCTCGATCATGTTGACGTTGACGTGCGGCGGCCGGTCCAGGCACCAGGCGATGCCCTGGGCCACGTCGTCGGCCGTGAGGGGGGTGACACCGGCGTAGAGGGCCGCCGCGCGCGTCTCGTCCCCCTCGTAGCGGACCTGGGCGAACTCTGTCCTCGCCATGCCGGGCGCGACGCAGCTGACCCGGACTCCGGTGCCCTGGAGGTCGACGCGCATGTTGAGGGAGAGCTGGTGCACGAACGCCTTCGTGGCGGCGTAGACGTTGCCGCCCAGGTAGGGGTACTCGGCGGCGATGGATCCGACGTTGACCACGTGTCCGTCGCCACGCGCGACGAGCCGGGGCAGCACGATTTCGGTCAGATTCAGCACACCTGTGACGTTTGTGTCGATCATTTCACGCCAGTGCTGCGAGCCGCCCTGCTGGAGCGGGCCGAAGCCCTTCGACAGGCCCGCGTTGTTCACAAGCACCGAAATATCCCGGTATTCGGCCGGTAGCTCGTCGAGGGCTCTACTCAGGGAGTCCGGGTCCCGCACGTCGGCGACCACAGGGAGAATGGCTCGATATGGATCCTCTTCGGCGAGCGTTTTGAGCCGTTCGGCGCGGCGGGCGAGGGCAATGACTGCGTATCCTCTTGCAGACAACACCTGCGCGATGCGCGCACCGAATCCGGACGAGGCGCCAGAAACCAACGCAATGCCACGAGGCTCCGTACCGTCCGACATATCCCTCTCGTTCCCCCTGCAACAGGTCGCAGAGTTTCACGTAGGCCTGCACCTCGTGTCAAGGCGCACTTCATGACCGGTCATGCAGCGGGTTCCCCGCGCGCCGGCCTCAAGAAGAGGATTTCGGGTCACGCGCTCTCCAGGAAAGGAAGTAGTGAAGAGAGCTTCACCGCATGACCACCCGTAACTTCTTGCCAGTCAATCACGCACACACGCGGCGTCGCCATGTGACGCACGTCACATGTGCAATCGGTGGCAGGCCCTTGAGGATCATGACTACAGTCGAAAGCTAAGTCCCAGCACTACAGCGCGAAATCCTGCGGCGATAAAGGGCGGAAATCCAGCCCCGAACGCCCGGATCGAAAGCCTCGCGGGGAAACGGGGGAACATGCCGGCCCATCTGTTCGGTGGCGCAGTACGAATTTTTCGTCCCAGGCCTGTGCCGCCCATTCGCCACGGGACCGAATACGGATTTCGAAGACACCACCAGAGCCGACCCCCGTTGACCACCGGCCTCGACTCGCAAGGGAACGCAGCGTGCCCGTCATCCAGAAACGCCATCTTCGTGCCTCCGTCGTCGCGCAGCCGTTGCTGCACCGCTGGTACGCCTGGCCCTACCTCCTGGCACCGCACACCGGGGCGCTGAACCTGCGCGAGAGACTGCTTCCCATCCTCCGCAACTACGTCATGTCCCCGGCGCTGCACCGCAACGCCCTGGCGGACCCGTCCCGTTACGGCGGACCGTTCCTCAACCCGGGCGCCGCGGGCACCGACGACGTGCAGGCACTGCTCGACACGACCCTGCGGGACGCGGCGGCGCGCCTCACCCTCGCGGACGACATCGACCGCCTGCGGGCCCTGCTGGCCGAGCGGGCCACCGGCGGCCCCCTGGAGTCCCTGTACCCCGAGGTCCCCGAATCGCTGCGCGGCTGCGTCGAGTTGGTCTACGACACCGCGAACCACCCCTCCTTCCGCTTCTTCGAGTCGCTGCTGTACCGCTCCCCGGCGTTCGAGGAGCACGGCCAGACCCTGTCGCTGACCTCCGTCCCCCCGCGCGACCAGCCCTTCGTGTACGGCAGTCCCGTGCTGCCCTCGCCCGAGCGCCTCGACATCGGCGTGCCGTTCTCCGCCGCCGTGTGGGACGACGTGTTCGCCGCCCGTCTCCAGCCCGTGGACACCCGGGAACTGGCCGAGCGGCTGGGCCTGGACGCCGCCGGGGCGGCCGGCTTCGACGCGCTCTTCCACGACGAGACCCCCCGCACCCCTGACCCGGTCCCCGACGGCCAGGTCCGCATGCGCTACTTCGGGCACGCGACGGTCCTGGTGGAGACCTCGGCGGGCTGCGTCCTGCTCGACCCGCTGGTCGGCTACTCCGACGACGGGCACGAGCACTTCGCCCTCGCGGACCTGCCCCACCACATCGACGCCGTGGTGATCAGCCACTTCCACTCGGACCATTTCTCGCTGGAGACCCTTCTCCAGCTGCGCACCCGCATCGGCACCATCGTGGTCCCCCGCGCCTCCGGCGGCACGCTCCAGGACCCCAGCCTGAAGGTGATGCTGGAGGCCCTGGGCTTTCGCCGGGTGGTGGAGCTGGGCGAGCTGGACACCCACCGGGCCGCGGAAGGGCTCGACGTCGTGGGCCTGCCCTTCATCGGGGAGCACGCCGACCTCGACATCCGCACCAAGATGGTCCCGCTGGTACGCGCGCTCGGCCGTTCCTTCATGTTCGCCACCGACATCACGCCGATCGAGCCCGCCCTCTACGACCGGGTTCGCGACATCGTCGGCGAGGTCGACGCGCTGTTCGTCGGACTCGAGTGCGTCGGCGCGTCCCTGAGCTGGCTCTACGGTCCGCTGATGGAGGCCAAGCTGACCCGCGAGCAGAACCAGTCGCGGCGGCTGAAGGGCTCGGACGCCGCCATGGCGGACCGGCTGGCCCAGCAGGTGGGCGCCCGGCACGTGTACGCGTACGCCATGGGCCTGGAACCCTGGCTGAAACACCTCACCGGCTCCGAGTTCGACGCCGAGTCCGAACCGGTGCGCCAGAGCGGCCTGCTGGAGGAACTGTGCCGGCGGCGCTCGGTCGGCTCGGAGCTGCTGTACCGGCAGGCCGAACGCGTGTGGCCGGCCGCCGAGCCGCGCTCCTGAGTCCGCCGGGAACGCGATGAAGCCCTCTTCCACCACCGCACGCCCGCCGGCCGCGCGGGAACTGGTGCGCCCCCGGCCACGGCCCGAGGCGTCCGCCGTCCTGTACTGCTTCCCGCACGCGGGCGGCGCGGCCTCGGCCTACCGGCCGTGGCCCGCGGCCCTGCCGGACGGGATCGAGGTGGTGGCCGTCCAGCTCCCGGGACGCGAGCAGCGGATCACCGAACCGCCGTGCGTGGACCCCGCCCGGCTCGCGGACACGATCGGCGCCGATGTCGCGGCGCACGGCTCGCGGCCGTATGCCCTGTTCGGGCACAGCATGGGCGCCCTCGTCGCCTTCGAGGTGGCCCGCGCCCTGTCCGCCGACGACCGGGCGACGGGGCCCGCCCTGCTCGCGGTCTCGGGGATGGAACATCCCGGCTCCGGGCGGCCCCGGCCTTCGCTGTCCCGGCTGCCCGAGGCGGAACTGCTCGCCTGGATGGCGGCCTTGGGCGGATCACCGGCCCAGGCGCTCGCCGACCCGCAGCTCCTGGAGATCCTGCTCCCCGTGCTGCGGGCCGACCTCGCCTGGCTGGAGGGGTACGTGCCGCGGCCGGCGCCCCGGCTGGCGTGTCCCCTCTCGGTCTTCGCGGGCGAGCGGGACGACCGGGTCGCGCTGCCGGGCCTGGATGCCTGGGCCGGCGAGACACGGGAGGCGGCCACCGTACGCCGATACCCCAGCGGCCACTTCTACGCGGAGGACCAGCTGCGGCTGGTGTGCCGGGACCTGGCGGACGACCTCGCCGACGCCCTGGACACGCGCGGGGCGGTGCGGTGAGCGCGGGCGAGCGGCGCTGGCTCGTCGAGTGGCAGCCGCCGGCGACGGCCCGGCTGCTCCTGGTGTGCCTGCCGCACGCGGGCTCGGGGGCCTTCCAGTTCCGTCAGTGGCAGGAGCTGGCCGGCCCCGGGATCGCCGTGGTCGCCGTACAGCTGCCGGGGCGGGAGAACCGGTGGCGCGAGGAGCCGGCGACGCGCGCCGAGGAGGTGGTCCGGGAGCTGGTCCCGGTGCTGGCCGCCCGGCTCGACCTGCCCTACCTCGTGTTCGGGCACAGCATGGGCGCCCTGCTCGGGTACGAGCTGGCGCGTGCCCTCGGTGCCGGGTACGGGTCGTGGCCCGTCGGGTTCGTGGCGTCCGCCTGCCGTGCGCCGGACGCCCAGGGGGCACCGACCGGGGCGGCGGCGATGAGCGACGGCGAGCTGGTGGCCGAACTGGCCGAGCACGGCGCCGTACCGGAGTACGTGGCCGCCAGCGAGAAGCTGGTCCCCATCGTCGCCCGCCCCCTGCGCGCCGACCTCACCCTCTGCGACCACTACCGCCCGCCGGCCGCGGACGCCGTACTGCCCTGCCCGGTCCACGCCTGGCGGGGCAGGGACGACCTCGGCGTCACCGACGAGCACGCCGGGCAGTGGGGCGCCTGGTCGGCCGCGCCGGCCGGCGTGCGCCGCTTCGACGGCGGGCACCTCTACCACCTCGACCGCCCCGGCGAGGTCGTGGACGCGCTGCGCCGACTCGGTGCGACAGCCCGTACGGGCGTGAGGGACTAGCCCGCCGCCGTCCCCCGCCGGCCTCCCGGCCGTCCGCGCCCTGCCTCCCCGAGCCCACCGAGACACGTCAGAAGGAATCGCGTTGCCGAGGAACGACCCACTGCCCGACACCGGAGAACCCGATCTCCGGTCGCCCCGGCGCTATCTGCTCTGGCTGCTGCGCCGGCAGGCCGGTACGGCGACGCTCGGGGTGTTCTGGGGCTGCCTGTGGATGGCCGGCATGGGGCTCACCCCGCTGGCCGTCGGCGGGGCCATCGACGCGATCGGCGACAAGGACACCGGTGGCCTCCTCGCCTGGACCGGGGTGGTCCTCGGGCTCGCCCTGGTGACCACCGCGGGCAGCGTGCTGCGGCACCGCTGCGACACCGTCGGACGGCTGAAGGCGAACTACCTGACGGTCCGTCTCGTGGTCCGGCAGGCGGTCTCCCTGGGCGGCGGGCTGCGCGACCGCGTCGCCGACGGCGACATGGTGACCGTCGGCACCGCCGACATCTCGCGGATCGGGGCGCTGCCCGGCGCGGTGGCCCGCGGCACCGGCAGCGCGGTCACCATCGTCGTGGTGGCCGTCGTCCTGCTGTCCACCTCGCTGCCCCTGGGGCTGCTGGTGCTGCTCGGGGTGCCGGTCCTGCTGGC
Organism: Streptomyces sp. NPDC006309; assembly: GCF_040613095.1. NCBI lineage: Bacteria > Bacillati > Actinomycetota > Actinomycetes > Kitasatosporales > Streptomycetaceae > Streptomyces > Streptomyces sp. NPDC006309. Next base: position 21,569 of record NZ_JBEXRO010000015.1, read on the forward strand.
GGGCACGGGCCCGCTGCTGCGCCCCCTGCACCGGCGTGTCGGGCGGTACCGCGAGCTGGAGGGCGAACTGACCCGGCGGGCCTCGGACATCGTGGCCGGACTGCGGGTGCTGCGCGGCATCGGCGGCGAGCAGGCGTTCTGGGGGCGCTACCGCGCGGACTCCCAGCGGCTGCGGCAGGCCGGTGTCGAGGTCGCCGAGGTGGAGTCGGTGCTGCCCGCCGCCGAGATCCTGCTGCCCGGCGTGCTGGTGGTGGCCGTGGTCTGGGCCGGCGCCCGGCTCGCCCTCGCGGGTGACATCTCCCCCGGCGACCTGGTGGCCGCCTACGGTTACGCGGCGTTCCTGATGCTGCCCATGCGCACCGTGACCTCGGCCGTGCAGGTGATCGTCGGCGCCAACGTGGCCGCCGGGCGCGTGGTACGGGTGCTCGCCGTCGCACCCGACCCTACCGCGGGCACGGCACCGGCCGTCCTGCCGGAGGCGCCCGATCTCGTCGACGCCGCCACCGGGCTGACGGCGCGCCACGGCAGGCTCACCGCCGTCGTGTCCGCCACCCCCGAGGAGAACGCCGAGATCGCGGAGCGGCTCGGCCGCTACCGCGAGGGCGTGGTGACCCTGGGCGGGCTGCCGCTGGACACCCTGCCGGTGGAACAGGTGCGCCGGCACATCCTGGTGGTGCGCAACAGCGACACGCTCTTCTCGGGAGTGCTGCGCGACGAACTCGCCGCCGGCCGCTCTGACGAGGAGCTGGCCGCCGCGCTGCACACCGCCGGCGCCGAGGACATCGTGGAGGCGCTGCCCGACGGGCTCGGCAGCGTCCTCACGGAGCAGGGCAGCACCCTCTCGGGCGGACAGCGCCAGCGGCTGCGGCTGGCCCGGGCCGTCGCGTCCGGGACTCCGGTGCTCGTCCTGGTCGACCCGACCAGCGCGGTGGACGCCCTTACCGAGGCGGGCGTCGCCCGGCGGCTGCGGCGGGCCCGCGCGGGACGGACCACCGTCGTGATGAGTTCCAGCCCGCTGCTCCTGGACCAGGCCGACGAGGTGGCCTTCGTCGTCGACGGCAAGGTGGTCGGCACCGGCGCGCACCGCGACCTCGTGGTCCGCAACCCCCAGTACGCCGGCGCCGTCCTGCGGGACGGAACATGACCGGCCGCGCCCCGCACCGGTCCTGCGGCATCCCGCGAAGGAGTGCGCTGTGAGTCTTCCGGTCGCCGACGCCCCGGCGGTGCGCCGCCACGTCCGAGAACTGGTCAGGGGCCGCGCCGGCCTGCTCGGCCGGACGGTGGCCTGGTTCGTGCTCGCCACCGCGTGCGGGCTGGTCGTTCCCGCGCTGCTCGGCCGTCTCGTGGAACAGGTGCAGCAGGACGTCTCCACCACCCGGGTGGACGTCGTCGTGGCGGTGATCGCCGGACTGCTGCTGCTCCAGGGCGTGTTCACCAGGACGGCCCGGCTGCTCGGCGCCCGGCTCGGCGAGCAGGTGCTCGCGGACATCCGCGAGGGCTTCGTCCAGCGGGTGCTGTCGCTGCCCCTGTCCGCCGTGGAGAAGGCGGGCACCGGTGATCTGCTCACCCGCGGCACCCGGGACGTGGACTCGCTGTCCCGAGCCGTGCGCATGGGCGCCCCGTCCATCCTGGTGGCGGGCCTGTCCGTGCTGCTCACCTTCGTGGCGCTGCTGGTGACCAGCCCGCTCATGGCGCTGCCGTGCCTGGTGGCCGTACCCCTGATCGCGGGGTCGACGCGCTGGTACCTGAAGCGCGCGCGGACGGCGTACCTGGCGGAGGCCGCCGGTTACTCGGACCTGACGCAGGGGCTGGCCGAGACCGTGACGGGTGCCCGTACGGTCGAGGCGCTGGGCCTCGCCGAGCGGCGGATCCGCCGTACGGACGAGGACGTCCTGCGTTCCAACGCCGCCGAGCACCGCACACTCTTCCTGCGCAGCGTGTGGTTCCCGCTGATGGACTTCGGTTACGTCCTGCCGGTCGCCTCCACCCTGCTGTGCGGCGGGCTCTTCCACATCCACGGGTGGGTGAGCCTCGGGGAGGTCACCGCGGCGACGCTGTACACCCGCGCGGTGATCGATCCGCTGGACGAACTGCTCGGCTGGCTGGACGAACTCCAGGTCGGCGACGCCTCGCTGGCCCGCCTCGTCGGGGTGGGCGCCACCCCGGCCGGGGACACCGGCCCGGGCCGCCGTCCGCAGGGCCGCGACGTGGCAGCGCACGAGGTCAGCTACGCCTACCGCGAGGGCCACGACGTCGTCCGCGAGGTCAGCCTGCGGGTGCGGCCCGGTGAGCGGGTCGCCGTCGTCGGGCCGTCCGGAGCGGGCAAGTCGACACTCGGCCGTATCCTCGCGGGCGTCCACCCGCCGCGCGGCGGGACGGTCACCATCGGCGACGTGCCGGTGGCCGAACTGCCCCTGGAGGAGCTGCGCCGGCATGTCGCGCTGGTCACCCAGGAACACCACGTGTTCCTGGGGACGGTCCGCGACAACGTGACGCTGCCGGTGCCGGACGCGACGGACGAGCAGGTGACGGCCGCGCTGGACGCGGTCGACGCCGGCGACTGGGTACGCGGGCTGCCAGGGGGGCTCGACACCGGGATCGGCCCGGGCGGCCACGAGGTGTCCCCCGCCCAGGCCCAGCAACTGGCACTCGCCCGGCTGGTCCTCGCCGACCCGCACACGCTGGTGCTGGACGAGGCCACCTCGCTGCTCGATCCCCGGGAGGCCCGGCACCTGGAGCGTTCCCTGGCGGCCGTGCTGCGCGGCCGTACCGTCATCGCCATCGCCCACCGGCTGCACACCGCGCACGACGCCGACACCGTCCTCGTCATGGAGGACGGCCGTGTCACGGAGCGGGGTGGCCACGACGAACTGGTCGCCGCCGGCGGGGCCTACGCGGCCCTGTGGGACTCCTGGCACGGCCGGACCCCCGACACACCCCTTACCTGAGCACACCCCAACCCTCCGGCAGCGGAACACGAACCGGATCAGGAGAGTGACGTGAAACCGGACACCACCCACATCGTCGATGCCCCGGCGGTCGCCACGGTCGTCAGCGAGGTCGGCCTCGGCCGGCTGTACGACCTGGCCATCGAACGGCTGACCGAGGTACTCACCTCGAGCGGTCCCGCTCGCGCCGAGATGAAGACGCGCGACGGATTCCTGCTCACCACCCCCACGCTGGGGCTGCTCGAATGGATGCCGGCGGTCCGCCACGGCGCGACCGTCTCCATGAAGCTGGTGGGCTACAACCCGCACAACCCCGTCAAGAACCAGCTCCCCACCATCCTGTCCACCCTGCTCGCCTTCGACGTCGAGTCCGGGCACCTGCGCGCGATCGTGGACGGCACGTTCGCGACGGCGATACGGACGGGGGCCGCGTCCGCGCTGGCCTCCCGGGCGCTGGCCCGGCCCGACAGCAGCGTCCTGGGGCTCATCGGCTGCGGCGCCCAGGCGGTGACGCAACTGCACGCTCTGGTGCGGTCGTTCCCGCTCACCGAGGTACTGGTGTGCGATACCGACATCCGGGCGGAGAGCAGTTTCGCGGCCCGGGCGCGAATGCCCGACGGGCTGGTCCGGGTGGCCGAGCCGGCGGAGGTGGAGGAGCGTGCCGACATCCTGTGCACGGCGACCTCCGTCGCCCCCGACCAGGGTCCGGTGCTCCAGGGCACGTCGCTGCGGCCCTGGGTGCACATCAACGCGGTCGGCTCGGACATGCCCGGCAAGACCGAACTGCCCCTGGAACTGCTGCGGGACGCCGTCGTCGTCCCCGACCACCGGGAGCAGGCGATGGCGGAGGGCGAGTGCCAGCGGCTGCGGCCGGAGGAGATCGGCCCCTCGCTCACGGAGCTGCTGACGGACCCCGCCCGGCAGGCGGAACTCCGTGACCGGCGTACCGTCTACGACTCGACCGGGCTGGCGCTCCAGGATCTCGTGATGGTGGAGCTGCTGGAGGAACTGGCCCGGGAGGCGGGGGCGGGACACCGGCTGGTGATCGAGGCGACCGCGCACGACCCGCAGGACCCCTACTCGTTCCTGCCCGAATCGGTCTCGCGGGCGCCGTGGCCCGTGCGGGAGGTGTGACCCCGTGCCCCAGCCCACCGACCGCCGGGACCCGCCCGGCGGCGACCGGCACCCTGCGCACCGGGGGCCGGTCGTGAACATCGGCGCCCGGACGGTCCTGGATCTCGTCGACCGGGAGACGGCGGCCCGCCCGGACGCCTGGGCGGTGTGCGAACAGGGCCGGCGCCCGGTGTCGTACGCGGAACTGGACCGGCTCGCGGACACCGTGGCCGCACACCTGGCCGGCACGTTCGGGGTCGGCCACGGCGACACCGTGCTGATCGCCGCGCGGGCGGGCGTGGACTTCACCGCGGTGGTGCTCGGCACCCTGCGGGCGGGCGCGGCCTATCTGCCCGTGGACATGACCTATCCGCGCGAGCGGATCGAGCAGATCCTGCGTGCCGGCAGCGCCCGGCTCACGGTCCTGGACGAGGGGGTGCCCGGCGCGTCCGTGCAGGACCCGGACGGGGCGGCGACCACGCTGACCCGGCTGCTCGCGGAGTATCCGGGGCCGCCGCCGGCACGCCCCCGGATCGCCTCCGAGGACGCCGCCTACGTCATCTTCAGCTCCGGCTCGACAGGCGCGCCGAAGGGCATCGTGCAGACGCACCGGTGCCTGGCCAACCTGGCGGCCTGGCAGGCGAACGGGTCCGGTCTCGGCCGGGAACGCAGGGTGCTGCAGTGCGCGCCGCTCACCTTCGACGTCTCCGTCCAGGAGATCTTCTACACCCTGGCCTCCGGCGGCTGCCTCCACGTCCCGCACCCGGACGTACGGCGTGACCCGCGTGACCTGGTCGAGTACGTCATCGGCGAGGGGATCGAGGTGGTCGACTTCCCGCAGTCCCTCATCGACATCCTCATGTCGCTGCCCACCACCCTCGAACACGCCCCGGCGCTGCGGCACATCATCAGCGCGGGCGAGACGGTCCGGGTCACGCCGGCGCTGGAGGGGCTGCTCACCCGGCGTCCCGAGGTCACCCTCCACAACCACTACGGGCCCGCCGAGAACCACATGGTGACGAGCCATTCGATGAGCGCGGAGCGCGGGAACCTGGAACCCCGCCCGCCGGTCGGGTCACTGGTGTGGAACACGTACATCCGCATCCTGGACGAGGAGGGGATGCCGGTGCCCGACGGTGAGGTCGGCGAGGTGTACATCGGCGGGGTGGGGGTGGCCCGCGGCTACACGGATCCGGAACTCACCCGGACCGTCTTCGTGGAGGACCCCTTCCTGCCCGGGGCCCGGCTGTACCGCACCCGGGACCGGGGCGTCTGGCGGGCCGACGGGACGCTCGGGCTCCTCGGGCGGATCGACGACCTGATCAAGATCCGTGGCAACGCGGTGGAGCCCCGGGAGCCGGAGTCCCGGCTGACCGCGCTGCCCGGGGTCAAGGACGCGGCGGTGTTCGGGGTGGCGCGGGCGGACGGCGGCACGGAGCTGCACGCGGCGCTGACCGGCGATCCGCCGCCGGCGCAGGAGCTGCGTCGCGCGCTGCTCGCCGTGCTGCCGGACTACATGGTGCCGGTGCGCTGGTGGGTGACGGACGAGCTGCCGTACTCGGCCAACGGCAAGCTGGACCGCAGGGCCCTGCCCGGGCCGGGGGCCGAGCGGCTCGCCGTGGTCCCTCACCAGGCGAACGTCTCCCGGTAGCCGCGCTTGTCGATGCAGTACGTGCGGAACGCCTCCGCCTTGGCGACCATGACCTCGTCGCCGGTGCGGCGTGCGGCCTCGGCGAACCAGTCGAAGGCCGCCGTCGCGTGCGCCCGCCGCTCGAAGTGGAGCGCGGCGAACCGGCGGAAGGAGGCGCGCATGGTCGCCCGGGTCAGCCTTGGGCCGGAGCCGATGAGTTCCTCGACGTCGGCGTCGGTCACCTCGGGGAGGTCGAGGACGCGCACGGGCCGCGCCGCCGGGACGTCGCCGCGGATCTCGACCGGCTCGGCGGCGCCGGCGAAGTCGAGACAGAGGGAGAGCCGGGCGGGTCCCGCGCTGCTGCGTGCCGAATGCGGGTCGGTGGTGTGTATCTTCCAGACCTCACCGCGACGGAGGTGGTAGACGAGGTCGTTCTCGGAATGCAGGGATTCCTCGCCGGTACGCAGCGGAATCTGCACCCGGGTGCCGGGTTCGGTGAATTCCAGGAAGTCCACGTGCGGGGCGAGAATTCCGTCGGCAAGGCTGAAGACACGCACCCACTGGAGTCGGTCCAGCGGGAAGTGCTCGGTCACGAGGGACATGATGCCCGGCAGTTTCCTGCCCAGCTCGGTGAGGGTCAGGCGGTCGCCGTGCGGGCGGAACGCGGTGTCGGACTCGGCGCCGCTGCCGTTGGCCAGCACATGGGCCGACCACGAACCGAAGGTGAAGGCGTCGTACTCGCCTCCGGCGTCGTGCTGGTCCACGAGGGACAGCTCCCTTTCCAGGTCGTAGGAGTCGATGGGCAATACCGCAAGCCGCTGGGATTTGAGCAAGGCAATTCCCCTTCACCGGATGGTGACATGACGCGCTGAACATATGCCGGCGCCTTCCGCTCGCCACCCTAACCCGACAGAGATACGAGGGCAATGACAGCAATCTCCGCCAGGCGGAAGGTTATTGACAAGATCTGGAGTGTTTGTGCAGGGTTTTTTTCCGCAGAGTTCTGCCGTCACGGAGTGGAATCATGACTGACCTCACCCAGAATCTGTGCCGGCTGTTCGCGCGGGCACTCGAGCTGGAGTACGTGACCGACGACACGGACTTCTACCTCGCCGGCGGACACAGTCTGTCGGCGCTGGCCCTCGCCGTGTCCGTCGAGGAGGCCGTCGGGCTTCCGGTCCGGGTGCGCGACATCCTCGAGTGCGCCACCCCGAAGCTGCTGGCCGCCCGGCTGGCCGAGGCGCGCGGCGGGGTGACCGGCCCCGGACCCGAGGGCGTTTCGCGGGCCGCGCCGGAGTCCCGGCGGGCGCGGGACGGCGACGTGCCGGAGTCCGTGCGCTGGCTGTGGCTGGCACGCCAGAACGAGCACGGCGGCGCCGTCGCGTACACCGTGCCGTGTCTGCTGCGCGGCGACGGGGAGCTGGACGTCGACCGCCTCGCCTCGGCCGTCGCCACCCTGCCCGCCCGCCATCCGGCGCTGCGGACCGTCTTCGTGGAGCGGCTGGGCGCCGTCCGCGCCGTCGTCACCGACCGGACGGCCCCGCTGGACGTGGTGGACCTGCGCGATGGGTCCCTCACCGAGGAGGAGTTCGAGGCGCTCGTCCACGACCGTGTCGAGGTTCCCTTCGACCTGACCGAGGGTCCGCTCTTCCGCTCGACGCTGTTTCTGCGGCCGGACGGCGCCTGGTCACTGCTGTTCACAGCCGATCACCTGGTGTGCGACGGCCGGTCCCTGACGGTCCTGGCGGCCGAACTGGTGGCCGCCTACCGGCAGGACGGCGCCCCGCCGCCGGCGCCGGTCCCCGGGCCGCGTACCGCCCCGCGCCCCCGGGAGGAGTCGCTCGCGCACTGGCGGGACCTGCTCACTCCCCCGCCGTCCCCGCTGCCGCTGCCCGTGGACCGTCCCCGGCGCGAGCCCGCCGGCACGGTGACGGACACGGTGTCCCTGGACATCGAACCCCGGGTCACATCCCGTCTCAGGGCGCTGGCCGCGGCCGCGCACGCCGGTCTCTTCGCGCCGCTCGCCGCCGCCGTGGCGAGCGGACTGGGCGGGCTCACCCGGACCGACGACGTCTGTCTGGGCACGCCCGTGGACCGCCGCTCCCCGCTCGGCCTGGACGGCGCCGTCGGTTTCCACGTCGCGACGGTCCCGCTGCGGCTCGACCTGACCGGCCGGGACGACCCGGCCGGCCTGGTGCGCCACGTGGCGGCGCGGACGGCGGACGCCCTCGACCACAGCGAGGTCGCCTTCGACGAGCTGGTGGCGACCCTGGACCCGCCCCGGCCACCGGGGCGGGGCCCCTTCTTCGACGTGTGGGTCGCCCTGTTCCCGCGCATCGACACCGGCCCCGCCGGGCCACGGGGCATCGCGCTGCGCGGCGGCCCCTTCCTGCAACGGCGGGGCATGTTCGAGCTGTCGTTCCAGTTCGTCGAGGAGGAGCGGGGGCTGCGGCTGTGCCTCCAGTACGACACCGGGCGCTATGCCCGGGACACGGCCGAGCAGATCGCCGGCCGGGTCCTCGCCGAACTCGGCCGTCTCGCCGGGGAGCCCGGGACCGGGGAGCCGGCGAAGCCGCCGAGCGGTCCGCCCGCCCCGGCCTTCCAGGGTTTCCGCTTCGACAGCTGACCCGGCCCCGACCTCATCCGAGCGAACAGGAGACACCCATGACCACGACGCCCACACCCGCGTCGACGCCCGCGTCGACGTCCGGGCCCGAGCCGGCCGGGCTGACCGAGCTGCGGCTGACGCCCGAAGAGGCCGCCGAGACCGACCGGCTGGCCCTGGAACTGGCCGCGGAGCACCCCTCGGCGGACAGCGAGAGCCTCCTCCAGGACCTGCCGTTGCTGGCCGCCCGGCTGCCGGAGCGGGTGCGCAGGTTCCTGCGCGCCTTCCAGCTGGACCGGGCGGACGGGTACTGCGCCGTCAGCGGGCACCTGATGGACGACGACCGGATCGGCCCCACCCCGGCGCACTGGCGCGACGAGCAGCGCGTCCACCGCGAACTGCCCGAGGAGATCCTGCTGTTGCTGTACGCCTCGCTGCTCGGTGAGCCGTTCGGCTGGTCGACCCAGCAGGACGGCCACCTGGTCAACGACGTCTTCCCCATCAAGGAGTACGAGACCCTGCTGCTCGGCACGGGCAGCAGGACGGCGCTCACCCTGCACACGGAGGACGCCTTCCACCCCTACCGCGCGGACTACATCATCCTGGCCGCGCTGCGCAATCCTGACCGGATACCCGTGGTGGTGGCGGAGGCCGACTTCACCACGCTGCCGGCGGACGTGCTCGACGTCCTCTTCGACAGCCGTTTCGAGATCATCTCCGACGACTCGCACCTGCCGCACAACAACACGGTGCGCACGCCGGAGGACCAGCGGATCTTCGACAACATCTCACGGCTGATCCACGGTCTCGGCCGGGTGCCGGTGCTGTTCGGTTCCCGGACCGATCCCCTGCTGTGCTTCGACGCCACGCACATGTCGGCGCCCGAGGACGATCCCGAGGCCGTAAGGGCGTTCGCCGCGGCCCACGAGCTGCTGACCCGCAGCGCCCGCCCCCGCGCGCTGGACGCCGGCACGTTCGTCTTCCTCAACAACCACCGGGTCGTGCACGGCCGCAGCTCCTTCACCGCGCGCTACGACGGTACGGACCGCTGGCTCAAGCGTGTCAACGTCACCCACGACCTGCGCAAGTCGCGCGGTCTGCGGCGTTCCGTCGGTGCCCGGCTCATCGGCTGAGGCGGGGGGCCGGGCGCCCGCGCGCCCGGCCCCGGCGTCACGTCCGGGGCGCCGCGGCGGCGCGGCACACGCCGGCCACCGTGGGCTCGTCGAAGAAGTCGTCCAGCTCCACCTGGACGCCGAGCCGGTTCTCCAGCTCGATGACGAGGAGCGCGGCGGCAAGGCTGTGCCCGCCCAGCTCGAAGAAGTCGTCCTCCGGGCCCACCGAGGACACGCCGAGCACTTCGGCGAAGAGCGCGGTGACCTGGGCGGTGAGGCCGCCGTCGGCAGGCTCCTCGGGCGCCGGCGCGGGGGACGCCGGTGCGTCGTGCGCGGCGGTGGCCCGCAGCAGTTCTCCGGCCCGGTCCGCCAGGGCGGCCCGGTCCACCTTGCCGTTGCGGGTCAGCGGCATGTCCGCCAGCCGCTCGACCCGGCTGGGCACCATGTGGCCGGGCAGGACGCGGCCCGCCCTCGCGCGTACGTCGTCCGGGCCGGCGTCGCCGGTCAGGAAGGCGACGAGGACCAGCGAGCCGTCGGCGCCGGGGGCGGCCAGGGCGACGGCGGAGGCGACACCGGGCAGCGAGCAGAGCCCCGCTTCCACGTCGCCGAGCTCGACGCGGTTGCCGCGGATCTTGACCTGGCTGTCGCCACGGCCGAGGAACTCCACCCCGGCGGGCGTCCACCAGCCCCGGTCCCCCGTGCGATAGCGCCGGCCGCCGGGCAGCTCGGGCGCCTCGGTGAAGAGCCGCTTGGTGAGGTCGGGGTCGTTCACGTAGCCGTCGGCCAGGCCGGGTCCGGCCAGGTGGATCTCGCCGGGGAAGCCGGGCGGCAGCCGGCGGCCCCGCTCGTCGAGTACCTCGAGGACGGTGGTGTCGATGGGCCGGCCCACCGGGAATCCGTGCCGGGGCCGCTCGTCGCAGTCGTAGGCGGTCGCGCCGACCGAGTTCTCCGTCGGGCCGTACTCGTTGACCAGCCGCACGCCGGGCAGGTGGCGGAAGTGGCGGGCGACGAGTTCGGCGGGGCACGCCTCGCCGGCCACGGTGACCAGGCGCAGCGAGCCCGGCGCGGCCAGGGCGTCGAGCAGGACGCGGTACAGCGACGGCACCAGGGTGATGTGCGTGGCGCGGTGGCTGCTCACCAGGTCCCCGACGCGCTGCGGCACCAGCCGGTCGGACTCCGGCAGGAGCAGCAGGGTGCCGCCGGCGCCGAGGACGGAGAACAGGTCGGAGACGGAGCTGTCGAAGGAGAACGAGGGCACCTGGACGAGCCGGGTCCCGGCGTCCAGTTCGTGGTAGCGCCGCTTCCAGGACAGGTAGCCCGCGATGGCGGAGTGCCGGATCGCGACGCCCTTGGGGGTGCCCGTGGAGCCGGAGGTGTAGATGACGTAGGCGGGGTCGTCCGGGCCGGGGAGGGCGGGCAGGGCCGGACCCTCTACGGCGGTCTCCGTCGTCCCGGCGAGCGCGTCGGCCGTCAGCACGGGCACCGGGCTCGTGGCGAGCAGCCCGGTGTCGTCGCTCACCACGGCCGCGCAGGCGGCGTCGTCCAGGACGAACCGGAGGCGTTCGGCGGGGAGTCGGGGATCCAGTGGCACGTAGGCCGCGGCGGCGCGCAGGACGCCGAGGATGACGGCCACGGCGTTCGGGCTCTTGGGCAGCGCGGTCGCCACCCGGTCGCCGGGCCGCACTCCGGCCGCGGCGAGCCGGCGGGCCACCGCCTCGGTGCGGGCCGCCAGGTCGGCGTAGGTGACGCGCTGGTCGCCGTCCACCACGGCGACGGCGTCCGGTGTCTCGCGCGCCCGGTCCATGAACGGCCCCAGCAGGGTGCCCGGCGTGGGCTCCGGCGCGAACCCGGCGCGTTCCCAGCGGGCCACCTCGGCACTGTCCTCGGGCGCCGTCGGTTCGACGGCGGCGCAGGCGGTGCCGGGCTCGGTGAAGGCGGCCAGCACCGTCACCAGGGAGCGGAGCACCACGGCGGCCCACCAGGCGTCCAGGCGCCCGGTGTCGAAGGCGGCGTGCAGCGTGCGGCCGCCGTCCGGTGCCTCGCGCAGGCTCACCACGAGGGCGGTGCCGGCGTGCGGCGCGGGCGACAGCCGGTCGGACCGCACGAGGAGGGAGAAGGGCAGGCCGGGGTCGTCGGCGGCCACGGTGTCCGCGCCCCGCAGCGCGGTGTCGACGGCGAGGACCAGGTCCCGCAGGGGCGCGTCCTCGGGGGTGGTGACGGCGCAGGCGGTGGTGCCCCGTGGGCCGGCCACGGCGAGCACGGGTTCGGGCACGTCCTCCGCCGCACGCAGGACCAGCGCGGCGGCGGCGGTGAGGACGACGAGTTCCTCCAGGGGGCGTTCCCCGGCCACCCGGCGCAGGCCCTCGCGCGCGGCGGCCGTCAGCTCCTCGGTGAGTTCGCCGCGTCCGCTGTGCCCGGCTCCGGTGAGCCTGGCCCGCAGGGGAGTCGGAGTCGGTGCCGCGGTGGGGCGGGATGCGTTTTCGAAGCTCATGACGGGTCCTCAAGGGGGTCGGGGCCGGGCCCCGCACGGCGCGGGTTTCGCCTCGCAGGCCCGCGTGGCCGCGGCTGTCTCCGAGGCTCGGAATTGCCTTGTGCCTGGCACACGGAATCGGACAGGGTGTTCACGTGCCGGGGATTCCGGCGGTTGGAACGGGGGCCTCCTGGTGAAGCGCGCCGCGCGGAAGCGCGCCGTTTCACCGGCCGGGCGCCGCGGCCCGACGGGCCCGCAGCACCGGACAGGGAACCGCGGGACAGTTCCGGGAAAAGGCCGTCGAAAAACTCGGTATCCACCGGAGCGCGGGAACGGGCGCCCCGCTTCTCGTTTCCTCGCGGATTTCCCGGCGGGCAGTTCTGCGGGAGTTCATGTCCAGCTTCCGGGAATGACACCGAGAAAATTGGACAAGAGCCGCTCTATTGCCTCTCAGGCATCCCGGGAACGACTTTCCCTTTTCGCCACCCCGCGCTTCCCGACTCCTGGAAGAGTTGCTGTCCTCGCAGGTCAGATGCCTTGAGGCCGGCGCATCGGGCAGACGATCCACCTGCGTCCCGGCCATCACCACAGCTCCGGTATTACACTCACGAGTGCCGGCGAACTCGACATACCGCACCGCTCCCGCATGTCGGATTTTCCGCGTTTGCCCCCTCCCGTATCGCCAGGCGTTCGGACGACGAGCATAGCAGCGGAACGGATCTTGATACAGCCCCTGTTCGACCCGGCGACCCCCGTCAGATTTTCCCCGGAAACGCTTGGCTGACACCGGTCACTATGGCACGCTCGGACGGAGAAGGTCACGAGCTTCGCCCCACGATGGGCAGGGAGCGCGGAATCCCGGGCTCTCGCCTTCGTTTCCTCGTCCCGCGCGGGCCGACCACCCGCAGGAATGACGAAAGGACCGCACGTCCATGACGCCCGCAATCGAGGCATTCTCTCCACCGGTCCGGGAGGACGGCACCACCGGGAGCCGGACGCCCGCCCCCGAAAGCCTCGACGCACGGAGGCCGGCGGTGCGTCTCCCGCTCGCCCGGCCGGGGCGGACCGCGGCGCCCGCGTCCTGTCGCGGCGCCGGCCCGCACACCCCCGGCACGACGCCGGGCCCGAGACCGTGCCCGCCGACCCGGTGAGCCCCGCGGCGAGCGCCTCCCTCCCGGACGTACGCTCCCGCTCGTCGGCGCCCACGGTGCCGGCGGGTGCTCGCTGACACCAGCCCCCGTACGCACGGAACCGCACACCTCGCGGGCGGTCGCCGCCCGGGGTGGGGCTCCCGCCCGAGCCCCACCGGCCGGGTCGCGGCGAGCCGGCCCCCGCCGAGCGTCCACGCCCGCCGGCGTGCGCCGCACCGCGTCCCCGCCGCCGAACCCCCGCCGCCGTCCGGGCGGTTGCCGGCACCGGACCCACGACCCGCTCACGGCGGCCGCGCCGTCCCCGCCCCGAGCCCGCCCGAGTGACCGTCCTGGTGGCCCGCGGGCGCGGGCCGCCCCACCGGCCGTCCCCCGCTGCCACCGGCAGTGCCGCAATCGGCGTACCCCGTCCGCGTTCCCGGCCGAGGCGCCCCTGGCAGAGGAGATCCTGATGACCGTTGCCGATGGCCGAGCGCGGGTGACCGTCGCGCTCGACGACGAGACCAGTGCCGCCCTGCGCGCGCTGTGCGTCTCGGTGGGCGCGGAGGTACCGACGGTGGTCCCCGCGCTGCTGCGCGTCCTGCTGCACCGGCTGACCCCGGACGCGACCGCCACCGTCCGGGCCGTACTGCCCGGCGGTGAGGCGCGCCTGGGCACGCCCCTCGACCCGGACGCCGGGTTCCGTGCCTGCCTGCGTGCCGAGCAGCGGGCCGTCGACGCCGCAGTCGGCCGCGGGGAGTCGTCCGGCGCCGCCTTCACGGCCGACGGACTCGGCCGGCACGCCGTCCTCACCGGCCGGCTGGACCCGGACGCAGGGCGCATCGCGGTGACCGTGCGCGGCGGCACCACCGACGCCCGCGACGCCCGGCGCACAGCGGGTCGACTCGCCGGACTGGCCGCGGAGGTGTGCGCCGCACCCGACACCCCGGTGGCTCTCCTCCCCGTCCTGCCGGCGGGCCGGCGCGACGACCTGCTCGCGCTCGGCACCGGCCCGTACCAGGAACTCCCGGCCAAGCGCACCGTCCTCGACCTGTTCTCCGAACAGGTCGTCGCGCGGCCCGGGGCCACCGCCGTCATCTGCGGCGACCGCGCCTACGGTTACGCCGAACTCGACGGCATGGCCGACCGGCTGGCCGCGCGGCTCGCCGCGGCGGCGCCGACCGGGCCCGAGCGGGTCGTCGCCCTGCTGTGCGCGCGCACCGAGTGGATGCTGGTGGCCCTCCTCGCCATCCTCAAGACCGGCTCCGCCTTTCTGCCGCTGGACCCCGAACAGCCCGGACTCCGGGTGCGGGAACTCCTCTCCGACAGCGGGGCCACAGCGGTGCTCGCCGACCCCGTCCGGGCCGGGACGCTGGCCGGGGCGCCGCAGCCCGTCGTGGTCCTCGGCCGGGACACCGCCGCCGGACCACCCGGGCCGCGGTCGCGCGCGGCGGGCCCCGAGGACCTGGCGTACGTCGTCTACACCTCCGGCTCCACCGGCTCCCCCAAGGGCGTCATGATCGAGCACCTGGGCATCCTCAACACGGTCCGGTACCGCATCGACCACTACGGCCTCGGCCCGCACTCCCGCGTTCTCCAGGTCGACCCGGTGCACGCCGACGCGGGCATCTCCGACGTGCTGTCCGCCCTCTGCTCCGGCGCGCCCCTGGTGGTCCTGGAGCGGGAGCAGCTCATCGATCCCGACGAGGTCGCGGCCGTCATCCGGCGCGAGAACGTGACCCATGTGCAGACCGTGCCCAGCCTGTACCAGCTGATCCTGGACTACGCCGGGGACCGGCTGCCTTCGCTGCGCCAGGTCGTCCTGGGCGGCGAGCGGCTCACCGCGGCCCTCGCGGACCGGCATCACCAGCTCCTGCCCGACGCCGAGTTGTTCAACGAGTACGGCCCCTCGGAGGACAGTGTCGCCACCACCCTCGTCCAGGTGCGGGCCGGCGCCGGGGAGCCGCCCGTGGGCAGGCCGTTCCCCAACAAGACGGTGGACCTGCTCGACGAGCACGGCGCACTGGTGCCGTTCGGCGCCCCGGGGGAGATCTGCATCGGCGGCATCGGGCTGGCGCGCGGCTACCTCGGCGACGAGCGCAGGACCGGCGAACGGTTCGTGGCGAACCCGGTGCGCGCCGGGCAGCGGATGTACCGCACCGGCGACCTGGGACGGTGGCTGCCCGACGGGAGTCTTCTCTGCCTGGGCCGCATCGACGACCAGGTGCAGATCCGCGGCCACCGGGTGGAGCCCGGCGAGGTCACCGAGACGCTGGCCGGGGCGCCGGGCGTACGCGGCGCGGCCGTCGTGGCGGTGCCGGGCACCGCCGGGGACGGCTCCCACCGCCTCGTCGCCTACGTCGTGGGCGACGGCGAGCCCGCCCGGCTGCGGGCGTACCTCGCCGGCCGGCTGCCCGCCCACATGGTCCCCGACGCCTACGTGACGGTACCGGCGCTTCCGGTCACCTCCATCGGCAAGCTGGACCGCTCCGCGCTGCCCGCCCCGCCCGAGCCCGGGGAGGGCGCCGGCGCGGCGGCGGAGACGGAACTGACCGAGGCCCAGCTCCGCGTGGCCGGCGTGTGGTCGGCGGTGCTGGGCCACCCCGTGCACCAGCTGGACGCCGACCTGTTCGCGCTGGGCGGCCACAGCCTCACCGCGGCGCGCATCGCCAAGGAACTGGGCGTGGCGGTCAGCACGGTGTTCGCCCGCCCGACGGTACGCCGGCTCGCGGAGGCCCTCCCGGACCGCGCGCCGGACGGTACGCCGGAGCCCGCGGTGACCGCGCCCCCGGCCGGCGACGGCGCCTTCCCGCTGTCCCGGGCGCAGCGCAGGGTCTGGCTGACCTCCCGCCGTACCCACGCGGACCGGTTCATCATCGCGGACCTCGTCCGCACGGGCCGCTCCCTGTCCCCCGACACGCTGCGCGCGGCGCTCACCGCCGTCGTCGAGCGCCAGGAACTGCTGCGGGCGCAGGTGCTGCCCTCCGGGGCGACCGCCGGGCTGACCGTGCTGGACCGGCTCCCCGGGGGCGTGCCGCTGCGCGTGACCGAGCTGCCGGGCGCCGACCCCGACGGGCCGGCCGTGCGAGAGGCCCTGCGCCGGGCCCGCGCCGCGACCTTCGACCTGGAGCGCGCCCCGCTGTTCGAGGTGTGCCTGGTCAAGGGCCCGGCCGGCGGCGACCTGCTCACGGTCAGCGCCCACCATCTGATCTACGACGGTGCCAGCGTGAATGTGCTGCTCGACGACCTGTTCGCCGCGTACGACGCGGTGGAGCGGCACGGCGGTGAGCGGCGGCCCGTGCCGGGCTACCAGTACCGCGACTGGGCCGCCGAGGAACAGGCCTGGCTCGGCTCGCGGGAGGCCGCGCGGCAGGAGGCGTTCTGGCGGGAGCGGCTGGCGGGGGTGCGGCCCGCCCCCGACCCGGTGGACCCCGCACGCCGGGGCAGGCGCCGGGGGCTCGCCGGACTCGCGCGGCGCACGCTCCCGGCCGAGTCGGTGCAGGGCTCCCCGGCGACGCCGTACGCGGTCGTGGTGACCGCGTTCACCGCTCTGCTCCACCGGGCGACCGGGGCGACGGATCTCGTGCTGGGCTTCCCCGCGAGTCTGCGGCACAGCCCGGCCGCCGACGCGCTGGTCGGCTACTTCGCCAACGCGGTGCCACTGCGGCTGGAGTTCGGGCCGCAGGACGGGCTGGGCGAGCTGCTGGAGCACGTGGGGACGCGCGTCGTGGAGGCGTACGAGCACGCCCGGCTGCCCTTCGACGTTCTGGTCGAGCGCCTGGGCATCGGTGCGCGGCCCGGTCGCAGCGTCCTGCTCGACCTGGGCGTCAGCTGGGAGAACGCGACCGTCGGCGGCCCGTCCTGGCAGGTCGAGGACGTCCTGGCCGACGCACTGCCCGCCGACAGCGACCTGTGGCTGTACGCGAGTGTCCGCGGCGACCTGCTGCACCTGGATCTCACCTATGACCGGCAGCTGGTGACGGAGGACGAGGCGGCCGGCTTCGCGGACGACCTGGTGGGGCTGGTGTCCGCCGTGGTGGGTGAACCGCGGACGCCGGTGGGCGTGGCCCGGAGCCTGCCGGAAGCGGAGGAGGACGTATGGGGCGCGACGACCTACGACTTCTGACCTCCCGGCCCGCCCGGAGGGTCGTGGACGGGGCCGGCCGGTCCACGTGGCGGCCCGTGGTCGCGGGCCGCCACCGTGACGAGCGGTCAGACCAGGGCGCGGCGGTGCGGCGCGAAGCGCCGTCCGCCGGCCTTGCGCAGGTCGGCGAGCACGTTGATACGGCGCAGCCAGCGGTCGGTGCCGTCGTAGCGCGCGGCGAACGGCCGCCGCCCGTGGACGGCCCGCTTGTTGTCCACGATGAGCAGCTCACCGGGGCCGACCACGACGTCCCGCAGCCCGGCGTCGATGGCCGCGGTCACCGCGTCGAGCGCCTCGAGCGCCTCGGCGTCCAGGGACCGTGGCATGAAAGCCGGATCGATGCAGATGTAGGGAGCCTCGCGGTCGCCGGAGAGGACCGCCGTCGGGCGCGGTGCCGTCTGCCGGTCGGCGATGTCGCGGAACGCCTCGGCGACCCAGCTCTCCTCGTCCACACCGGTGGTCCTGCTGTTGAAGGCGGCGGTGTGCGACTCGTCCGGCAGGATGACGAAGCGTTCCTGGAAGAGCACCTCCCGCACCCGGTCCTCCAGTTCGATGTCCTGGACGGTGGCGAAGGTGGTCGGCACCCGGTCGTGGTTGCGGATCCCCGCCAGCAGGATCCAGTCGGCGCGCAGCGGGTGGAAGGCGTCCTCGTTGTGCCACTCCAGGGTGGTGGTGGAGCTGGAACCGAGCTGTTCCCCCTCATGTCCCTTGATCGGGAACAGGTCGAGCACCAGTCGGCCGCGCTGCTGGGTCACGAAGGAGACCGGGTCGCCGAGCAGCGAACCGATCAGGAGCAGCAGAGCGGTGGCCCGTTCGGCTTCCTCGCTGACCGGTTCGTGGACGTAGTCGGTCGGGGTCGGTCCGGCCAAGGCCTCGGACACGGGCAGGTTGGCGAGGACGAGACCGCCGTAGGGACGTCCGGTGAGGCGGAAGTCGACAAGATGGGACCGGATGCGCAGAGGTATCTCGTGGGCGAGCAGGGCGAGTTCGTCGAGTCGTCGGTCGATCGGCTGTTCGTGACTGCGCTCCAGCGCCGCCTCCGCCAGGTCCCGCAGGGCGGTGTGCTCCGCGTCCGTCAGTTCCAGGCAGGGCATCCGGTCGTCGGCTCGCAGCGGGAGTTCCGCGACGGGAAGAGCTCCTCTGAAGTTCATGAGGTGTGCTTTCCTTTTCTGTGCTCAGGCTCTATTCGGGACAGACGGACCCTCGGGAGAGATATCGGACACGTAACGGTCCGGACGGGGGCAAACCTTCTCCGGTCTAAAATGCGGGGAAATTCGGAGTGTTCTGGATATCCTCGACCGGCGTTCCGAGAACGCCACGGAGAGCCCCCTTCCCCCGATTCCGTCCACCGACTCTCAATCCCCGCGTCGCCGGAAAAGACTGGGTCGAAGCCTAGTCTCACCAGACACTTCGACCCAGTGACCCGCAATGTGAGCCGCGTCACTTCGCTTCCCGCGCATTCCCCGCAACCCTGCGGATAACCAAAGCACCGAAGCGTCTTCGGGCATTTTCGCGCCCCTCGCACGGTTACCGGTTCGATTTCCTGACACGCATCTTCTCCTGTCCTTTCCAAGCCGAGGAGTCACCGTTGCCGAAAGGCCCCGACCCTACCCCTGGACCGACGCGCTCCTCGCCGGGAACCGCTGTTTCCGGCCACACGGCGGAAAGAGACTCCGCGGCAGTGCGGGCCTACTGGCTCGCGATGCTCCAGGGCATCCGGCAAGAACCCCTGCTGGAGCCGGACGGCGCGACCGCGCCGGTACCGGAGGCCGCGTTCGTGCCGGCCGGGCCTGCCTCGGCGCTGCGGCGCATCGCGGGCGACGACCCGGTCGGCCTGCATCTGCTGCTGCTCGCCGCCACACGGCTGTGCCTGACCGCCTTCGGGGCGGCCGGGGACCTGGCCGTGCTCTGTGCCTCACCGGCCGACCCGGACGCCGAACTCGCCCTGCGGACACCGCTCGGCCCGACGACGCCGATGACCGAGTTCCTCACCTCCGCCCACGCCGACCTGCAAGCCGCGACCCCGTTCGCCTGGCGGCACCGTGGCGCGCTGGCCGCGCAACTCCAGGCGGCGGGTGCGGCGGAGAGTGAGGCCCTGTCCCAACTCGCCGTGCGGTGGCAGGTGTCCGGGGAGTCCTCCGGGCCCGCGCGTGCCGGGGTCGAGGTGCGCGGGCGGCTCGAGGAGGACGGCACCCTGCGCGTGGAGGCCGTGTCCGCGCACGGGCGGGTGCCGGTGGCCGCGGCCGGGCTGCCACGGTGTGTCGCCGCCGCGCTGACCGACCTCGGCCGCGATCCGCGGCGCCCCGCCGGGCAGGTGGACGTGCTCGGCGCCGACCAGCGCGCCGAGCTGGAGCGCTGGAGCGGACTGCCCTTGCCGGCCGCCTTCCCCGCCCTGTCGCTCCTCGACCTGGTGGACGCGACGGCCGCGCGGAGCGGGGACCGGATCGCCGTCGTGGACGGCGCCACCCGTCTGACGTACGACGACCTGATGCGGCAGGCGGCGCTCCTGGCCGGTGAGCTGCGCGCCGAGCACGGGGTCGGTCCCGGCGACCGGGTCGCCGTGCTGCTGCCGCGCGGCGCGGGCCTGGTCGTGGCCGTGCTGGCCGTCCTGCGGGCGGGCGCCGCCTATGTGCCCGTCGATCCCGGCCATCCGGAACAGCGCATCAGCCATCTCCTGCGGCTGAGCGAGGCCAAGCTCCTGATCGGCGACCGGCCGCCCGCCGACTGCGCCCTGCCGGCCGTGCCCTCGGTCCGGGTCCTCGGCGACCGGCCGGACGTCGCGGCCGGCCCGTCACCCGCACCGCGGGTACGGCCCGGTGACGAGGCCGTGGTGTTCTTCACCTCGGGGTCCACCGGGCTGCCGCGCCCGGTGAGCATCCGGCACGACCAGCTGCGCCACAAGGTGGTCACTTCCGCGGCGCAGCTCGGCATCGACGCCGGCGTCCGGACCGCCCTGCTGTCCGCGCTCACCTCGGACGCGACGGCGTACCAGATCTTCGTGACGCTCGGCGTCGGCGGCACCCTGATCGCGATGGGCGCACCCGACGAACTGGACCCCGTCACCTTCTGGGATCGCGTCCGGGCCGAACGGGTCACTCTTCTGAACTGCGTTCCGGGCCTGCTGTCGGCCATGCTGGAGGCCCTTCCGCCGACGGCCGGGCTGCCCCTGTCCCATCTGGTCCTCGGCGGCGACGCGGTGCCGCGCGGCCTGATGGCCCGTACCGCGGGCCGGCTGCGCATCGGCACGCTGGTCAACCTCTACGGCCCGTGCGAGGCGACCGTGGAGTGCGCGTCGTACGTGTGCCCCGGCGACCGGGCCGCCGAGCTGATGTCGGTCCCCATCGGTTCCCCCTCCCCGGGCTTCGGCGTGCTCCTGGTGACGCGGTGGGGCATGCCGGCACCCGTCGGCGTCCCCGGGGAGATCTATGTCGCCGGCCCCGGTGTGGCGGCCGGTTATCTCAACGCGCCGGAGGCCACGGCGGAGCGCTTCGTCCCGTGCCCGGCCGGCGACGCCGGCCACAGCTTCCGCACGGGCGACCTCGCCCGCTGGAACGCCGACGGCACGCTGGACTTCCTGGGCCGGATCGACAGTCAGGTCCAGTTGCACGGCCAGCGGGTGGAGCCGGGCGAGGTGGAGCAGGCGCTGGTGCGGCTGGCCGGGGTGCGGGAGGCGGTGGTGCTTCCCCGGCCGGCCGGGGCCGACTCGGTGACGCTGGCCGCCTGGTACACGGCCGACACCGCGGTCGAACCGGCCGCCGTACGCTCCCGGCTGGCCGAGGGACTGCCCGCGCACATGGTGCCCCGCCTCCTCACCCAGTTGCCCGCCCTCCCCCGGACACCGCACGGCAAGATCGACCGGGCCGCGCTCGCCGCCTCGCCCGATCCCCGGGCCACGGAGGTCTGGGCGACGTACGACGACGCCTCCCGGACGGTCGCCGACGCCTGGGAGAGCGTGTTCGGGCAGCCGCCCCGCTCCGCCGACGAGGACTTCTTCGAGGCCGGCGGCCACAGCCTCACCGCCGCCCAGCTGGTCAGCGCCCTGTGCGCCGCGGAACCGGAGTGCGGGGTCGCCGTACGGCAGATCTTCACCGCGCGGACCCCCGGGGCGCTGGCCGAGGCCGTACGCAAGGGCCTGGACGACGCACGGCCGTCCCCCGCCGCGCAGGCCACCGCGCCCGCCGCCGCTCCCGTGCGGCCGGTGCCCGGGGAGCCGCTGCCGGCCACCATCGAGGCGAGCAACGCGCAGCGGCGCATGTGGCTGCTGGAGGCGCTGGACGAGGGCGAGTGGCGTGCCCACAACATGGTGGAGGCCTACGAGCTGGACCGTCCCCTGTCCGAGGAGGCGCTGCGCGCCGGGGTGCGCGCGGTGGTGGCCCGGCACGAGTCGCTGCGCACCACCTTCGACCTGCCCTCGGACGGCTCGGGCGCGGAACTGCGGCAGGTGGTGCGCGACGCCGGTGACCTGGACGTCGTTCCGCTGGTCCAGCCGGTCGCGCCCGAGTACTTCGGGGCCGCCCTCGCCCGGGCGCGGGACGAGGAGACCAGGTGGCGTTTCGACCTGGCCACGGGCCCGCTGTTCCGGCTGCGGTACCTGAGCGCCGAGGGTCACCGGCCCGTGCTGCTGTTCAACGTCCACCACTGCGTGAACGACGGCTGGTCGTACACCGTGCTGCTGCGCGATCTGCTCACGGCGGCCGGCGCCGCCGAGGCGGGGCGGGCCGCCGCACTGCCCCCGCTGCCGGGCTACCGTGCCCACACGCGGGCGCTGGCGGACCGGCTGGCCGCGGGGAACGGGGCGGCGCACTCGGCGTACTGGCGGCGGACGCTCGGCGATCTCCCGCCGCTCCCTGCGCTGCCCGCCGACCACACGCCGGGCGCCGTCCGCGACAGCGCGGGCGGGCAGGCGCGTGTGCCCCTGGACGAGGAACTGACCGGCCGGCTGCGCACGGTGGCCGTACGGGCCTCGGCCACACCGTTCATGGTCTGCGTGGCGGCCGCCCGCGTGCTGCTGCACCGGCTGACGGGCCTCGCGGACCTGCCGCTCGGCACGGTCGTGGCCGGCCGTTCTGCGCCCGGACTGGCCGAGGAGGTCGGCCTGTTCGCCAACACGGTCGTCCTGCGCACCGCGCTGGACCCGGCGGACTCCTTCACCGCCCTGCTGGACCGGGTCCGCCGGACGGCCCTGGACGTCCAGGAGCACGAGGAGTACCCGTTCGACCGGATCGTGGAGGACCTCGCGCTGCTGCGGACGGCGGGCCGCAACCCGCTGTTCGACGTGCTGGTGGAGACGGTGATGTCGCCGGCCGTCACGGCCGGCGACGGCGACGGCCGGCGCACGGCCCGGCATCTGGACGAGCCGCCGCAGGTCGGTGACTTCGACCTGTCGTTCGGTTTCCAGCTGCCGGACCCGGGCACCGCCCGGACCGCGGAGATCCGGGTCGGCCACCGCCTCGACCGGTTCACGGCGCACAGCGCCGCGCGCATCGGCGAGCAGCTGCGGGAGGTCCTGCGGGCCGTCCTGGACGACCCCGACGCGCCGCTGGCCGGACTGCCCGCCCCGGCGGCCGACGCCGCCGGTGGACCGGCGTGCACCACGACCGACCTCGCCCTGTCGGAGAGCGCCGTACGGGCCCTGGCCCGCATCAGTGGCGGGCGGGCGGCCGAGGAACTCGTGGTACTGACCTCCGCGGTGGCGCTGCTGACCGCCGGCTGCGACGGACCGGGCGAGCTTCAGGTGCAGCGGGCGGCGGCGCGTGTCCGCTGCCCGGTGGACGTGGCCGTCGCCACCACCCCGGCCGATCTGGTCGTGGCGGTGGACCGGGCGGTCCGGACGGCGGCCCCGGCCCACGGCCTGCCCACGGTGCTGGTCGCCTCGGAGGCCGTCGCCCCGCCGGCCGGCCGGGTGCCGCTGAGCGTGACCCTGCTCGCGGCGCCCCGGACCGGCCGGCGGGTGCTGCGGCTGGAGGCGGACCCGCAGGGAGCCGGGCAGCGCACGGCCCGGGCCCTGCGCCGCGGCCTCGACCAGGCACTGAGCTGCTTCGCCCAGCCCCGGGAACCCTTCCCGGACGGCATCACCGCGCCTGCCGCATCCGTGCCGCACGGCGCCGACAACGGGGGAAATCCGTGAGTCCTGACCTGGCCGTCACCCATCTCATAGGAGCGTCGGCGGTGATCCTGCTGGCCGCCCACGCGGGCGGATGGGTGTCCCGCAGACTCGGCCAGCCCACCATCGTGGGCCAGCTGATCGCCGGCATCGCCCTCGGCCCCAGCCTGCTGTCCCAACTCCCCGACTCCATCGGGGACACACTGTTTCCCCAGGCCATAGCGCCGATGCTGACCGGGCTCAGCCAGGTCTCGCTGGTGCTGTTCCTGTACGTCGTCGGGTACGAGCTGGACCTGAGCCTGTTGCGCGGCAGGTCGCGGACCACGCTGACGGTCGCCGCCGCGGCGTTCGCCGTGCCGATGGCGGTGGGCGCGGGCGCCACGCTGCTGTTCCACGGCACGCTGGAGAAGCTGGGCGTCCCGCACCACATCTCGGCGAGTTCGGTCCTCTTCCTGGCCGTCGCGCTGTCGATCACGGCCGTACCGGTGCTGGTCGTCGTCGTGCGGGAGAACGGGCTGGCCGGGACGGTTCCCGGCGTCATCGCCGTCTCGGCCGCCGGCCTGATCGACATCGTCGGCTGGGCGGTCCTGCTCGGCACCCTCATGCGGGGCAAGGGCGGCGGATCCGGGATGTCACTGCCGGTACGCCTGCTCCTGCTCGTGGTCTTCGTCGTCGTGATGGTCTGGCCCGCGCGGCTGCTGCTGAAGCGGTTCCACCGCTTCCCCGGTGTCTCCGCGCAGCCCCGGCTGGCACTGCTGATCGGGTTCGCCTTCACGGCCGCGTGGGCGACCAGCGCGCTCGGCCTGCACGTCATCTTCGGGGCACTGCTCGCGGGAGTGGTCACGCCGCGGGAGCCCGACGGCACCCTGGACCCCGAACTGGTGCGCTCGCTGGACAGCGTCGGCTCGCTGTTGCTGCCGTTCTTCTTCGTGGTGTCGGGCCGCAGTGTCGCCGTCGGCGCGCTGGGCGGCACCGCGGTGGCCGTACTGGCGGTGGTCACGGTGCTCGCCGTCGTCGCCAAGGTGGGTTCCGGGGCGCTGGCGGCGCGTGCCTGCCGGCTGGACAACCGTACGTCGCTGACGATCGGGGTGCTGCTCAGCACCCGCGGTCTCACGGAGCTGATCGCTCTCAACGCCGGTCTGGAGGCGGGGCTGTTGAGCGGGCCGCTCTACACGGTGTTCGTGCTGATGGCGATCGCGACCACGCTGCTGACGCAGCCGCTGCTGGTGCTGTGCCGCCGCCTGCCGGCGGCGGACGCCGACCCGCGGTCCTCGGCCGGTCCGGTGTCGGCGGCGGCGCCCGGCGGCCACTGACGGATCCCCGCGGTACGGGTGGCACGGATACGGGTTGCCCGCTGCGGCGCCGCATGAGAACAGCGGGTTCACCTCGGGGAGGTGAACCCGCTGTGCGGGGTCCGGCGGCCTACTGCTGGACGGGCGACGAGACCCGGTACAGCCGGCGCAGTTCCTCTTCGAGCTTCTTGACCTCGTCCAGCCGGGGCCGGCTCTTCGGTGCGAAGAGGCCGTCCTTCTCCCAGCGGTCCGGGTCCAGGCTCAGTGCCGAGACGTTCAGCCAGCCGCGGGAGCGGACGGTGTCGAGGTGCTCGGGCAGCGCGTCCTCCAGGGCCAGGTAGAACAGGACGTGGGCCAGTTCCTCGATGCGGTCGATGCCGTCGCGGATGCTCACCAGCACCTGGCCGAAGGCCGGGGTCTCTGTGTCGTCGGCGGGCAGGTTCTGCACGAAGAGGCGGGCGAGGGTCGGCAGGTCGTCGAAGTAGTCGATGTAGTCGAACTCGAAGACGCCCCGGTAGCTGCCCGACCATGCCTTGAGCAGGTTCATGACGGCACCCTGGGTCGCCACGACGGGGGCACCGAGCGCGCTGAGTGTCGTACTCGCGGACTCGTCCAGGTACGTCTTGCCGTAGAACTGCGGGTCGGAGAACGCCCACCCCACGTAGTAGTCCCAGATCGTCTTCAGGGACATGATCACCGGGTTGTCGTGGAAGGCGTACGAGCCCTGGATGTTCTGGGTGAGTCCCTCGGCCAGGGACAGGAACCACCGGTTGGCGTAGCGGACGAAGTCCGCCTGGAAGGACCCCGCCCGGTCGCGGCCGATCATCTCGGTGACGAATCCGTTGGCGTAGCCGATCAGGTTCGAGCCCACCGAGTAGTAGGGGTCCGCGAAGACCGCGGCGTCGCCGACGCACGCCCACCGGTCCTGGGAGAAGACCTGGTGGGAGGAGTGGCTGTAGTTCTTCAGGACCCGGAAGTCGAGCACCGGCAGTTCGCGGATGGCCGGGTCGAAGCCGGGGACGCGGTCGACCACGAAGTCGATGGCCTTCTCGATCCGGTTGTACTTGGTGACCGGATGGAGTTCGTCGCTCACGACGATGCCGACGCTGGTGTGGTCCGGGGCCAGCGGGATGGCCCACACCCAGCCGCCCTCGAACATGAAGTGGTTGGTGGAATGCCACCGGGGCTCGTCCGCGCGGTCGTGCCAGGCCGTCTTGTCCGGCGCCACCAGCTCGTCGGTGTCCAGGCGTCCTTCGAGCCGGAACCAGACGGAGTTGTGCGGCTTGGGATACCGCTTGGTGAGTCCCAGCTTGCGCTGGAGGAGCCGGTGCCGGCCGGTGGCGTCGACGACCCAGCGGCAGGTGACGGTGGTCGTCTCCGGGTCGTCCCCGTCGCTCTGGTACGTCACCCGGTGCGGTGCGTCCTGCTCGCCCAGCTCGATGTCCAGGACGCGTACGCCCTGCGTGAGTTCGGCCCCGGCGCCGGCCGCCACCACCCGCAGGTGCTCCTCCAGGGAGCCCCGGTTCAGCTGGTAGGACTTCGCCGGCAGGAACCGGTTGACGCCGAACTCGGACTCCAGGTGGAAGTCGGGGCGGTCGCCGTAGAAGTAGCGCAGCCCCAGCTTCTCCAGCTGGTGTTCCTCGAGGTAGTCCCGGATGCCGACGACCGCGGCGAAGTAGTGCGCGCCCACCTCGACCGTCGATTCGCCGACCTTGAACGCGGACAGCGGAATGGGCGAACGCTCGCGCTCGCACACCAGGACGCTGAGCGTGGGATAGGCGTCCTTGAGCTGCTTGGCGAGGCAGAGCCCGGCCAGGCCACCGCCCGCGATGACCACGTCGTGGTCGACCCCCGTGAACTCCGTGACCATGGAATCAGTACCGCCCTGTCCGCTCAACGTTTACCCACCTCGCTGCTCTGCCGGTTCTCGATGATGAGAGCCAGGCTCCGAATGGTTCTGCCCGTGTAGGGATCCGAGTTGTCCAGCTGGACCCCGAGGGTCTCCTCCACGTCGGCGACGAGGTCCATCACGCTGAGGGAGTCGCCGCCGAGTTCGAAGAAGTCGTCGTCCAGGCCCACTCCGAGGGGTGCGAAGATCTTCCGCCAGATCCCGAGGAGTGCGGATTCGGCCGGTGACGCCGGCGCGGGCGCCGGGCCTGCCGGAGAGGTCGCGTCGGAGTACAGCGCGGCGAGGGCCGTTTCGTCCACCTTGCCGTGCCCCGTGACGGGCACGGTGTCGATCGGGATGATCGCCGACGGGACCATGTAGTCCGGCAGGCTCTCCTGCGCCGTGGCCCGCAGCCGTTCTACGTCGCTCGCCGTGGGACCGACGACGAAGGCGACCAGACGGGGCGTCGCCGAGGTGACGTCGCGGCGCAGCAGGACGACGTGGTCGACCGAGTCGTCCTTCGTGAGGGCCTCGGCCACGTCACCCAGGTCGACGCGCCGGCCCCGGATCTTCACCTGCTGGTCCCGGCGCTCCACGAACTGGAGA
This sequence comes from Streptomyces sp. NPDC006309, assembly GCF_040613095.1. Lineage (NCBI taxonomy): Bacteria > Bacillati > Actinomycetota > Actinomycetes > Kitasatosporales > Streptomycetaceae > Streptomyces > Streptomyces sp. NPDC006309. The sequence goes on from NZ_JBEXRO010000015.1 coordinate 48,607, forward strand.
TTGCCGTCCTCGTGCACCCGGACGATGTCGCCGGTCCGGTAGACCCGCTTTCCGCCGAAATACGGGGACGAGGGCACGAAGAAGCTTCCCTCGGTCAGTTCCGGATTTCCCAGGTATCCCCGGGCCAGCCGGGTTCCGGCAAGATACAGCTCGCCCGTGCCGCCCGGTTCCACCGGTTCGCCGTCCTCGTCCACCACGAAAGCCTCGGTGTGGTCGATGGGCTTTCCGATGAGCACGTGCGGATCCGAGGCGCCGAGCGCGTGGACCGTGGAGCACACGGAATTCTCGGAGGGGCCGTATTCATTGAGAAGTTTCACGTCGGGAAGCCGGGAGAAATGTTCACGGACGAGGCTGGAGGTGAACCATTCCCCGGCGATCGTGATACTTCGCAGCGCCTTGGTCGATTGTGCGTCCATGCCGGGGAGGAGACGGCTGTAGAGCGCCGGGGTGATGAGGAAGTGCGAGACCTCCCGCCGCTCCATCAGGCCGGTGAGATAGCGGCGGTCCGTGATGCGGTCCCGGGCGGGGAGGAGGAGTCGCGCTCCGGAGGTGAGGGCACAGAAGGTGTCGGCCACGGAGCTGTCGAACGAGGGCCGCGGCATGGCGAGCGTCGTGTCGTCCGGCCCGAAGCCGTAGTAGGAGTTGCGCCAGGTCAGCGTCTTGACGATGGCGTGGTGCTCGACCGCTGTGGCCTTCGGTGCCCCGGTGGTGCCCGAGGTGTGGATCACATAGGCGAGGTCCGTGGGCGCCGACAGCGGTGCCGGGTCGGTGTCCGGCGTGTCGAGGGTGGCGCTCATCACGTCCGTCACGAAGAGCGCGCCGCTGAAGAACGCGGCACCGGCCGCGGCGGAGGACTCGACGAGGAGCGCTCTGGGCGCCGTGTTCTCGATGATGCGGTGCGTCACGGCCGGCGGATTGTCCGGATCCAGCGCGACATAGGCACCGCCGGCCTTGAGCGCGGCGAGCATGCCGATGACCACGCTCGGCGGATGCCGTACGAGAATGGCCACCCGGTCGTCCGGGGCGACTCCGGCGGTGTCGCGCAGGTAGTGCGCCAGCTTGTTGGCTCTGCGGTTCAGTTCGCCGTAGCTGACGCATTCGCCCTCGTACTCCAGGGCGATATTATCGGGAGCTTTTCGGACGCTTTCCTCGAAAAACTGGTGCAGGGTCCCCGGTTTGTCGGGTGCTATCGCCACATGTTCCCCCTGTGCGAATACCGTGAATCCTCGACCTCCGCAGCTTATCCGTCGTCAATCGAACACTCAAGGGGGACTTCTCTGCATTGCGTGCGGCCCGGGCGGATAAACCGGGCCATTCCCCGGACGACCGAACTAGACATCGAGCGCGTGGGCGAGCGCGCCGATCGTCGCGGTCGGCGAGTTCTGCGGGAAGAAGTGCCCGCCCGGTACCGCCGCGAGCCGGAACGGGCCGGCGCACAGCGCGCGCCAGGTGGCCGCCACGTCGGCCGTCACATCGGCGTCCTCGTCCCCGTAGAGCGCGGTGACGGGTGTGGTCAGGTGCGGTCCGTCGAGCGGCGGGCGGAAGGAGGCGTGCGCGGTGAGGTCCGCGCGCAGCACGGGGAAGAACCGTTCCCGGAACGCGGGGCGGTCGAGTCCCGCGGGGTTCGCGCCGAGACGCTTCCACAGCAGCTCGATCTCGTGGTCGTCCCCGGGGGCCCGGGGTGTCGCCGGTCCGGGTGCTCCGGCCGCCAGTACGACGAGGTGGGCCGGCGGGCGCCCCAGTTCGGTCAGCCGGAGCGTCAGGGCGTAGGCCAGGCACGCCCCGAAGCTGTGACCGGCCAGGACCAGCGGCTGCGGGAGCGCCAGGACGTCCGGCAGGACGTCCGCGACGAGGTCGGGCACGGAGTCCAGCAGGGCCTCGCGTCCGCGCGCCTCCCGCCCGGGCGGGACATGGGCGTGGAGGTCGATCCGGTCGGGGAGCGCGCGCCGCCAGGAGGCGTAGGCCGTCGCCCCTCCCCCGGCGTGCGGGAAGCAGACGAGGCGGGCGCGGTCCGCCGGGTCTCCCGCCCCGCCCGGCGGACCGAAGCGGTGCAGGGACACGCCGCTGGGACCGGAATTGTTCTGCATGTGCACACCACCCAAGGGGATCCACGACGAGTACTGCGTGAGGGGCGTCCGGTTCGTGACGAGGCGCGTGCCGGCCGACGGGGTGCCGGCGCGGCGGCCTGCGGGTCACGGCCTCCGGGGTGGCGTCCGGCGGCGTCTGGTGCCAGCAGCCATGACCTCACGTACCCGTGGTGCGGCAGTGGGCGTCTGGTGTGCTGGCACGGCGCTCCCTTGAGAGGTGGACGGGGCTGGCGTGGTGCCCGGGTTCGCGGCCCGGCCTGTCCCGGCCCGGCCGATACGACGGTGACGTGGGGTCGTCGTGGTACGCGGCCCGGTCCCGGGGGGGATGTGTGCACTGGCGTGCGGTGGCGGCGTACCGCCTGGTGACGTGTGTCTGAGTGAGCCCCGCCTTGTGGCTTCCATGTCTATCACAGTCCACCGATCATGGACCTGACTATTTTGCGCCACGGTGGCGCGGGATCGCCGCCGGTGCGACAGCCTTCGCGCGCGGCGCGGGAGCGGGGTGCGCGCGGCGCGGGAGCGGGGTGCGCACGGCGCGGGAGCGGGGTGCACGCGGCGCGGGAGCGGGGTGCGCACGGCGCGGGAGCGGGGTGCACGCGGCGCGGGAGCGGGGTGAAGAGGCCCGCGTGGGCGGCGCGGGAGCGGGGTGACAGACGGGGCGTGGGCGACGCGTGGGCGACGCGAGAGGGCGAGGCAGACAGCGCGTGGGCGGCGCGCGGCCGGGGTGAAGGGTCCACGTTCCGGGCCGCGTTCACGGCGGTACGGCGGCCGGGCGGTGCGCGGCGACCCGACCCCGTCCGTGCCGGGCTCCCGGTTCTGTCGGGCGTGGATATGTCGGGCGCGGTACCGGCGGGCTCGGTGCACGGTTCCGGCAGATGCGGTACCGGCGGGCCCAGTTCCGGCAGGCGCGGTTCCAGCGGGCACGGTCCCGGCGGGCACGGCCCCGACGGGCACGGTCCCGACGGGCGCGGTCCCGGCGGGCGCGGTTTCGGCGGGCGGACGGCAGCGGGCGCCGGCGGTGCGGCACCGTCGGGGCCCGCTGCGCGGGGGTGTGCGATCGAACGGACGGTCAGTCGGCGCCCGACTCCATCGCGGCGCGGTCCAGCATCTCGTCACCGGCGGCGGCCTCGCCCCGGGAGGCGATGACCTCGGCGCCGCCCTCCGGCATGCTGCCGATCAGGCCGGTGGCGGCCGCCTGGGCGGCGCCGATGGCGGGGTGGCCGGTGCCGATCAGGCCGAGTCCCGCGTACTGCTCCAGGCGCGCGCGGGAGTCGGCGATGTCGAGGTTGCGCATGGTGAGCTGGCCGATGCGGTCGGAGGGACCGAACGCGGAGTCCTCGGTGCGCTCCATGGACAGCTTGTCCGGGTGGTAGCTGAACGCCGGGCCGGTGGTGTCGAGGAGCGAGTAGTCCTCGCCGCGCCGCAGCCGCAGGGTCACCTCGCCGGTGACGGCGGCGCCGACCCAGCGTTGCAGCGACTCGCGGACCATCAGCGCCTGCGGGTCCAGCCAGCGGCCCTCGTAGAGCAGCCGGCCGAGCCGGCGGCCCTCGTTGTGGTACTGGGCGACGGTGTCCTCGTTGTGGATCGCGTTGACCAGTCGCTCGTAGGCGATGTGCAGCAGGGCCATGCCGGGGGCCTCGTAGATGCCGCGGCTCTTGGCCTCGATGATCCGGTTCTCGATCTGGTCCGACATGCCGAGGCCGTGCCGGCCTCCGATGGCGTTGACCTCCATGACCAGTTCGACCGGCGAGGCGAACTCCTTGCCGTTGACGGTCACCGGGCGGCCCTGGTCGAAGCCGATGGTCACGTCCTCGGGGGCGATCTCGACCTCGGGGTCCCAGTGCCGGACACCCATGATCGGCTCGACGGTCTCGACCCCGGTGTCCAGGTGCTCCAGGGTCTTGGCCTCGTGGGTGGCGCCCCAGATGTTGGCGTCGGTGGAGTACGCCTTCTCCGTGCTGTCGCGGTACGGCAGCCCGTGCGCGAGCAGCCACTCGGACATCTCCTTGCGGCCGCCCAGCTCGGTCACGAAGCCGGAGTCCAGCCAGGGCTTGTAGATCCGCAGGTGCGGGTTGGCGAGGAGACCGTAGCGGTAGAACCGCTCGATGTCGTTGCCCTTGAAGGTGGAGCCGTCGCCCCAGATCTGCACGTCGTCCTCGAGCATGGCCCGCACCAGCAGGGTGCCGGTGACGGCGCGGCCGAGGGGCGTGGTGTTGAAGTAGACGCGCCCGCCCGAGCGGATGTGGAACGCGCCGCAGGCCAGAGCGGCCAGGCCCTCCTCGACGAGGGCCGCCCGGCAGTCGACCAGGCGGGCCACCTCGGCGCCGTAGCTGGTCGCGCGGCCGGGCACCGAGGCGATGTCGGGCTCGTCGTACTGGCCGATGTCGGCGGTGTAGGTGCACGGGATGGCGCCCTTGTCGCGCATCCACGCGACGGCGACCGACGTGTCGAGACCGCCGGAGAAGGCAATGCCGACGCGCTCGCCGACCGGAAGGGAAGTGAGGACCTTGGACATAGGAAGAGTATGCAAGATTCCACATCATCATGCAGACCCCCGGGGGGTGATACTCGGCGCACATGTGCTGGTTATGCACGCATAAGCGACGAATAGTCGCGCTAAGTACTGGGCGGCCTTCATCCACCAGCCGGTCCAGCGCGTCCACGCCGTCCGGGCCGGGGCACGCTCGGCCTTTCGGTCACCGCCGTTCCGGGCCGGGCCCATGTGCGGCAAGGACCGGTGCCGCTCGCGGGCTCCGGTGTGCGCGTGATCCCGGGCTTCCCGGCACGGCCGAAACACATGTGTTCGAGGAGCCCGCCGGGTCGTTGAGCCTTCCGAGCCAGCCGCACGACCGTCGAGGGGGACCACGTTGACTTCGGCCAGCACACAGGAACAACCGATTCCCGGCCCATCGGACACCAGCCCGCCGGACGCCACCCGCAGCGCGCAGGAAGAGGAGTTCCTGTACCGCGACGAGTCCCGGCTCCGGGCCGGCGCGCAGATGACGACCGGCACGATGGCGCGGCGGCTGCCCGCGCTGGTCCTGCGGTCCCTGCGGATGGCGTGGCGGGCGGACCGCGGCGCCACGGCCGGACTGCTGGCCTGCCAGGCCGGTACCGGCGTTCTCGCCGCCCTGGGGCTCCTCGCGGTCAGGGGGACGATCACCGCGCTGATCTCGTCGGGTGACATCACCGAGCGACTGCGGGACGCGGCCCCCCAGCTGGCGGTCATCGCCGCCGCCACCGGTGCGCGCGCCCTGCTGGGCATCATGGTGACGTGGCTGACCGGACGGCTGCGGCCGGTGCTGGCCCGGGCCGCCGAGCTGACGATGATCGAGGCCGCGCTCGGCGCGGAGCCGGCGGCGCACAACAAGCCCGGCTACAACGACTTCTACGACATCGCCGACCGGGGCGCCCAGGTCACTCGGGACCTGGTCGACGAGGCGCAGAACGTGCTGGCCGCCACGGCGACGCTCGCCGCCGGCGCGGCCGTCCTCGCCGTGCTGCACCCCGCGCTGCTCCCGCTGCTCCTCCTGGCGTGTCTCCCGCAGGCCGCCGCCTACGTGCGGGCCGCGCGCGTGCTGTATCTGGCGGGCCTGGAGACCTCGGGACGGCGGCGGATGCTGCACAAGCTCCGCTGGCACATGGCCTACTCGGAGTCCAGCGAGGAGATGCGGGCCTGCCTGGCCGGGCCGTTCCTCATCGGCCGGTACCGGCGGCTCGCCGCGTCCGTCAACGCCGCGGAGCCAGGGCCGCGGACTCCGGCGTGTGGATGGGGCTGGCCGGCGCGGTCGCCGGCGGGGTGGCGTCGGCCGCGGTGTGGGCGGCGCTGCTCTGGCTCCTGGCCTCCGGCCGTATGAACCTCGCGGCCGGAGGCGGCGCCGTCTTCGCCCTCCAGACGGCGACCGGATCCGTGCGCGGCATCATCAACAGCGGGGCCCGGCTGATCCGCACCGGCTGGTACGTGCAGGACTGGCAGAAGTTCCTCGACAACGCCCACGGGCAGGCCATGGCGGCATCCCGGGGCAGCGGGACGCTGCCCGGGCCACCCGAGCGGTTCGAGGTCCGCGATGTCACCTACCGGTACGACGGCGCTCCCGGGGACAGTCTCGGCGGAGTGTCCCTCCAGGTGCGGCGCGGGGAGATCGTGGCGCTGGTCGGGGAGAACGGGTCGGGCAAGTCGACCCTGTCCCGGCTGCTGTGCGGCCTGTTGCTGCCCACGTCGGGCGACGTGGCGTGGGACCGCACCAGCACGGCGGAGCTGGCGCCCTGGGAAGCGTGGAAGCATGTCGCGCTGGCCCCGCAGACGTACACCTACCTGCCGTTGACGCTGCGCGACAACATCACCTTCGGGCAGGGCGACACCGGCGACGCCGCCGTCCTGGCCGCCTGCGAGGCGTCCGGGGCGGCGGACCTGCTGCCGGGCCTGCGGTCGGGCCTCGACACCCTGCTGACGTCGGAGTGGTTCGGTGGCCAGCAGTTGTCCGGGGGACAGTGGCAGCGGGTGGTGCTCACCCGGGCGTTCCACCGGAACGCGGCCCTGCTGGTGATGGACGAGCCCACGGCCGCCCTGGACGCACGGGCGGAGCACCGCGTCTTCACCGGACTGCGGGAGCTGGCCAAGCAGCGCGCGATCCTGCTGATCACACACCGGCTCGCCAACGTCGCGGTGGCGGACCGGATCGTCGTCCTCGACGAGGGACGCGTGGTGCAGGAAGGGACGTACGCGCAACTCACCCGGCAGCCCGGGCTCTTCCGGACCCTGTGGGAACTCCAGCAGCGCACGGGCGGGGAGGCCGGCGACCACTAGGTCGTGTCGTCGGACTCCCGCCGTTCGCCCGGAGGGCGGGCTCCGCGACGTCAGGTGCGTGCTCTTGCGACACGGCCTACGGAGTGGGCCGGGGGGCGAGGAAGTCCAGGACCCGGCGCCAGGTCAGCTCGGCCGCGGCCGGGTCGTGGTCGGGGAGCCCGGGGTCGGTGTAGCAGTGGCCGGCGCCCGGATAGCGGAAGACCTCCAGGTCGACGCCCCTCTCCCGGGCGGCCCGGTGCAGTGCGGCGACGCGCTCGGGCGGTGCGAAGTCGTCCGGTTCGGCGGCGTGCAGCTGTACCCGGAGACCCGGCCGGGCGGACGCGGGAAGGTCGGCGGTGGCGTGCAGGAGAAGGACACCGGCGGCAGCGGGACGTTCGGGCCAGACCTCGCCGACCACGCCCGCCCCCATGGAGACACCGGCGAGCACCGTCTCGTCCGGCATGCCGCCGAGGGTCTGCCGGGCGCGCCGGGCCACCGCTGCCCAGCCGACCCGGCCGAGCAGCCGGAACCCCTGGTCGAGGGTGGCCGCGGTCTCGCCGCCGAGGAGGTCGGGCGTGACGACCTCGTGCCCGGCACGGCGCAGCCGTTCGGCGGCGAGCAGGTCGGCCGGGCGCAGACCGAGAACCGAGTGGAACAACGCGACGTGCACCATGGCGTCATGGTGCCGTACGCCGGGCTCCGGATCGCCGCGACCGCCCGCGCAGTGGCGCCGGACCACTGCGGGGAGGGGACGCTGGGTGCGTACGCGGCGACCTCGGACGGCAGCGCTCGGTGCGCCCCGGCGGGTCAGGGCGCCGTCCCCGGTCCGCAACCGGAGGGGGCCTGTTCACCATCGCGGGCGGCATCGTGCCAGGTCCGCACCCGGACGGAACTACTGACGCCCGCTCCCCGCGCCTCCCGCGTCCAGCCCGAGCCGCCGGAGCCGCCCGGCAAGCGGTGTGTGCGCGCGGGGTCACCTTCTCGTGCGCCGGCGGGCACAGCCGGCCGCCCGGCCCCCTCCACGCTCGCAACGGCTGCCCGGGCCGACGGGCATGTGGAGAGGAACAACAGTGGGCGAACGGGCCGGCGTGATGCTCCCCGGTGTCATGGGCCGCCGCCTCACGAGGCGTTCACCGCGCGACGTCGCGGGGCGGCTGCGTCCCGGAGGGACCATGCGGGGTCGGGATCCCGGGGAACCGCACCGGACGGCCACGTCCCTGGAGCTCCTCTTCGACCTGTGCTTCGTCATCGCCGTGGCGGAGGCCTCCCGGTGCCTGAGCGCCGCGGTGGCCGGCGGGCACGCCGGCTCCGGTGCCCTGCGTTTCGCGCTGGTCTTCTTCACGGTCTGGTGGGCGTGGATGAACCTGACCTGGTTCGCCTCCGCCTACGACCCGGACGACGTGCCGTACCGGCTCACGGTGCTCGCGCAGATCACCGGTTCACTCGTGCTGGCGGCGGGGGTCGCCCGGGCCTTCCAGGACGGTGACCTGCGGATCATCACCCTGGGGTACGCGGTCCTGCGGACGACCCTGGGCGCACTGTGGCTGCGGGCCGCGCGGTCGGATCCGGTCCGGCGCCGGACCGCGCTGCGCTTCGCCGCCGGGGTGACGCTCTGCCAACTGGGATGGGTGGGGCTGTTGTTCCTCCCGGCGCACGCACGGTTGCCGGCGGTCCTGGTGATGATCGCCGGCGAGCTGGCGGTCCCGGTGTGGGCGCAGTCGGCGGGGACGACACCGTGGCATCCGCGTCACATCGCGGAGCGCTACGAGTCGTTCGTCCTCATCGTGCTCGGCGAGTCCGTGGCCGCCGCCGCAGGCGCGGTCCGTGACGCGCTCGGCCGGCACCGCGACTCCGGCGCGCTGTACCTGCTGGCGACGGGCGGCCTGCTGATGGTCTTCGCCATGTGGTGGCTGTACTTCGCCCGGCCCGCGCACACGATCCTCGCCACGACGCACCGGGCGGCGCGCGGGAGGTTCGTCTGGGCGTACGGCCACTTCCCGGTCTTCGCCTCGGCCGCGGCCGAGGGCGCCGGCCTGGCCGCGTACGCCGCGCTGACCCGGCGCCACGGCGACGCGGTGCCCCTGGCCGCGCGGGCCGCGGTCACCGTGCCGGTGGCGGTGTTCCTGTTCACGGTGTGGGCCGTGCACGTACGCCCTCACCGGCGCGGCGGTGTCGAGCGGTTCGCGTTCCCCGGCGTCGCCGTCGCGGTGCCGGCGGCCGCCTTCGCGCCGGCGCCCGCGCTCGTCGCCGGCCTGCTGTGCGCGGCCCTCGTCGTCGTGGTCACCCGGGCCGACCGGGTCTCGTGCACGGGCAGACCAGTGGGGGTGCGCGCAGAGGAAGGGGACCGCGCCGACGGTGCCTAGCGTGAGGGCGAGGCCGGCGCGACCGCGCTGACGCGCGGGGACACGACACGTCGGCCGGTCCGTGCCGTCACATGCCGTGACATGCCGTCCATGCCGTGACACGCACATGTCGCTTGTTCAAAAAGGGGGGTCCAGGTGCCATCGATGCCGGTCGGCGGGCTGATTCCGCAGGCCACCGAGGATGCCGCGGACCTGGTCGTCCGTAACGCGAAGGTGCACACAGGCGACCGTGCCCGGCCGCGGGCCGAGGCGATCGCCGTGCGGGACGGTGTCGTCACGGTCGTCGGGGACGACCACGACGTCGCTCCGCACGTCGGGGCGGCCACGCGGGTGGTCGACGCGCTCGGCCGGCGGGTGGTCCCGGGACTCAACGACGCTCATCTGCATGTGATCCGCGGCGGCCTGAACTACGTCCTGGAGCTGCGCTGGGACGGTGTCCCGACGTTGCGCCAGGGTCTGCGGATGCTGCGGGAGCAGGCGGCGCGCACGCCCAAAGGGCAGTGGGTGCGGGTGGTGGGCGGCTGGTCGGTCGAGCAGTTCGCCGAGCGACGGCTGCCGACCGTGGCGGAGCTGAACGCGGCGGCCCCCGACACCCCGTGTTCGTCCTGCACCTGTACCAGGCGGCCGTACTGAACCGGGCGGCGCTCAAGGCCGCCGGGTACGGCAGGGACACACCCGATCCCCGGGGCGGCCAGATCGTCCGCGGCGGCGGCGGAGAGCCCACGGGCATGCTGCTGGCCGCGCCCAGCGCCCTCTCCGCCGCCAATACCGGCTGGAGCCGCCCCTCACCCGCCCTGACCCGCCCTGTGTCGCTTTGACGGCGCCCCGGCGCCCTCAGGGTGCGGTCGCGATGCGCTGCCCCTGCCGGAGTGCTTCCCGCGGGGTCTCCTCGCCGGTCAGCGCCGACTGGATCGCGGTGTAGATCCCGGTCGCCGCCCGGGGCCACCGGACGCCGAGCCGGCCGGTACGGGAGCGGGCGGCCCGGGCGCTGTGCACGAACGCGGCCATCGACGGCACCTGCGCGGCGTAGCGGTCGGCCACCCGGGTCCGGGCGGGCACGGTGAAGTTCTGCCGGGCCAGGGCGAGCATGTGCGCGTCGTCGGTCAGACAGGCGAGCACCCGGGCGGCCTTCTTCTGCCGGGCCGGGGAACCGCTGCGCGGTAGCGTCCACATCTCCCCGCCGAGCGGTGTCACCAGGGTCTGCCCCGCCGTGCGCACGGGGAGGGCGGCGACGCCCCAGTGCAGCTTCTCCGTCCGGTTCATGGCGGCGATCCGCCAGGGTCCGTTGACCATCATGGCGGCCCGCCCGGCGACGAACCGGTCGTGGACATCGGCCTGCGTCCAGTTGAGGACCGACCTCGACATGGAGCGGTCCCCGACCAGGTCGGCCCAGAGCTGGAGCGCCTGTGCGGCCTGCGGGGAGTCCAGCCGCCGCTCGTCGGCGCCGTTGGACCACAGGAACGGCAGCAGCTGCCAGCTGCCTTCCGCGGTGGCGTTGGCGGAGACCGCCATGCCGTACCGGCCGGGGCGGGTCAGCCCGGCCGCCGCCGTCCTCAGCTGGTCCCAGGTCCTCGGTACGGCGACACCGGCCTCGCGGAGCATGTCCTTGTTGTAGAACAGGGCGGTCGTGTTGACGGTGGGCGCCAGTCCGTACACCGTGCCCCGGTAGCTGCCGGCCGCCGAGATGCCCGGGAAGAAGCCGCCGGTGTCGATGCCGTACCGGTCCAGCGGTGTCAGCGCGCCGGTCGCGGCGATCTGCTGCACGTCGGGGTTGTCCAGCATCAGCAGGTCGGGCAGCGTCCGTGCCGCCCCCTGCCGCAGGACCGTGGGGACCACGGCGGGCACCGGGACGCTGCGGTGCCTGACGGTGACGCCCGCCGTCCTGCCGCAGTCGTCGAGCCGCCGGCTCCACTGGGAGTGTTCGGTGGTGTCGGTGTAGTAGTCGAGCGCGGTGATCGCGGTGACCTCGCCGGTGGCGGACGGGTCCGCGGCCCGGCCGGCGCACCCGCCGCCGGCCAGGACCAGCACGGCGGTCATGAGAAGCCGGGACATACGCCGGGTCAGCGGTCCGGCGGGTGAGATCATGGTGGTTCGTTTCCCGGGGTACGTGTGCGGTACGGCGTGTCGGTCGCAGGGCCTGCGGCGTACGCCGGCCCGCCCCCGGCGACCGGATCATGGTAGGCCAGCGGCGGACGCGAGCGGCTCACCCGGCCGGGGCGGGGCCGTGGCCGCCGTCACGGGCCATGCCCTGGGCGACGGCCTCCCGGATCATCGCCGCCACGGCCTCCGGCCGGGACAGCACGACGGCGTGCGAGGCGTCCAGCACGTGTTCGGTGGCCGTCATGCGCTGGGCCATGAACCGCTGGGCGGAGGGGTTGAGCATCCGGTCGGCGGTGGCGACGGCGTACCAGGACGGGGTGCAGGCCCAGCCCGGCCGGCCGGACCTCTCGGTCAACGCCCGCCCGTCGAGCGGCCGTTGGGCGGCGGCCAGCAGGCGTGCGGTACGGGGCGCGAGGTCGCCGGCGTACACCTGCGCGAACCGTTCCGCCCGGATGTACAGCCCGCCGCGGCCTTGGGCGGTGACGGTGGCGTCCGCCATCGGCGTGGGGGCGAAGCGGCACAGCACGTCCTGGACGCACTCTCCGGCGTCGAGGCCGAACGCCGCGACGTAGCACAGCGCCAGCACGCCGCCGCACGCGGCGGCCTGGGTGATCACCGCGCCGCCGTAGCCGTGGCCGACCAGGACGACCGGCCCGGCCGCCCGGTCCAGGAGGGCCTGGAGGCAGGCGGCGTCGTGCGCCAGCCCGCGCAGCGGGTTCACGGGGGCGGCCACGGCCAGGCCGACGGCCCGCAGGTGGCCGATGGCCCCGCTCCAGCAGGAGGCGTCGGCGAACGCCCCGTGCACGAGCACGACGGTCGGCGGTACGGCGGTGGGTCCGTGCATAACGGTGGCCTCCGGCTGGGTTCGATGGGCCAGCCAAGCGCCGTCGGCCGCGCCGCGCCTCACGCGAACGTACCAACCCGGGCGCTCAGTTCTCGCCCAGGGAGGCCACCAGATTGGCCAGCTGCACCCGGGAGTTGACCGACAGCTTGCGGAAGACGGACGTGAGATGGGTGTTGACCGTGTGCGGGGAGACCACGAGTGTCTCGGCGGCCGACCGGTTGGTGTGGCCCTCCGCGACGAGCCGCGCGACCTTCTTCTCCGAGGCCGTGAGCGCCTCCCAGCCCTGCACGGGGTGCGGCACGGCCTGCGCCCGGCGGCTGCCGGCCCCCGCGCGCTCCAGCAGCGGCAGCACAGCCGCCGCCGGGGCGTGGGCGCCCGATGCGGCGTACAGGGCATGGGCCTGGGTCAGGACGGTCACCGCCTCGGTCCTGCGGCCCGCCGCCAGCAGGGCCGGCCCGAGGTCGGCGTACGCGGCGGCCCGGACCAGCGGGCGGGGGCTCGCCCGGAGCAGTGTCACCGCGTGTTCCAGCAGGCCGAGGTCGTTGCGGACCAGGCCCATGGTGTGCGCCGCGAGCCCGGTGGCGGTGGGCACCGCCGGGTTCCGTGCGGCGTGCGCCCCGGCCTGCGCGGCCAGATCCTCGGCGAGCGCGTGTTCCGCACCGCGCAGCGCCATGCGCACCGCCGCGTCGACCCAGTCGCGCAGCAGCCGCCAGCGCATGAACGGCCCCACCCGCTGCACCCGCCGGATCGCCTCGACGGCCGGTGCGAGGTCCCCGTCGGCGTCGGCGTGCACGGCTTCCAGGAAGTGGACCACGGCGGTGTTGCCGGGATTCGGTCTCCTCGCGCGTCTCTCCCGCGCGGCGGCCAGGTGGTGGCGCGCGGTGTCCCGGTCGCCGCGCAGCAGGGCGATCCGGGAGCGGACCACCCGCGCGTTGACCTGCTGGACGACGGCCTGTACGTCGTCCTCGAGGCGTTCCATCGTCACGAAGGCGGTCTCCGCGCCGTCGAGGCGGCCGAGCCCCAGGTGGTACTGGGCCTGGGCCCACTGGAGCATCGCCTGCCGGGGTGAGCCCGCGTCGTCCGCCGCCCGCAGCAGCAGCCGTTCACCGGCGGCGAAGTCGTCCAGGTGCAGGTGCGCGACGATCTCCTCGGGCAGGTAGGCGGCGTCGACGGCGCTGAGCGCGGCGAACCGCTTCAGCGCGAGGGCGTTCTCCCCGGCGTTCTGCGCGATCTCGCCGAGCGCGGACAGGGCCAGCACATGCGCTTCCCGGTCCTGGGCCGCGGTGGCGTCACGCAGGGCCTCCTCCCCGGCCGTGCGCGCCGCGGCCAGGTCCTCGCCCCGGGACAGGGCGAGCGCCCGCAGCGCGGCCAGCCGTGCCGCGACCTCGGGGGCGGCCCCGCCGACGGCCAGGGCGGCCTCGGTACGGCGGCGCAGCTCGTCGGCGAGGTCCATGCTCCACAGGGCGCCGCCGAGGGCCGCCTGGATCCGGCCGAAGGAGTCGAGGGGCGGCCGGCAGGCCAGCAGCCGGTCGGCGGCGGCCAGCGCCTCCCGGTCCCGGCCCGCGCGGCTCAGGCAGACGATCGCCCGCTCCCCCACCGCGAATCCCGACGGGCGCGGCGGCGGCACCAGGTCCAGCGCGTGCGTCATGAGGTCGGCCGCCAGCCCGGGGGTGACCGGCAGGACGTCGTCGGCGGCCCGGCGCAGCAGCGCGGCCGCCTCCTCGTCGCCGGGCCGGGCGCTTCTGAGGATGTGCGAGACGGCGTCGATCGGCCGGTGGCCGGCGGCGACGAGATGCCCGGCCACCTCCCGGTGCAGCGCTTTGCGGGCCGACGGCGGGATGTCGACGTAGACCGCCTGGCGCAGCAGGTCGTGCCGGAACACCAGTTGGTCGCCCTCGTCGTGCAGGAGTCCGGCGCGGACCGCCTCTTGCAGCGCCTCCAGCAGCGCGGCGGGCGGCCGGCCGCACAGGGCGGCGGCGGCCTGGAAGGCGAAGCCGCGGCCCAGCACGGACCCCATCTGGAGGAAGCGCAGCGTGCCGGGCCGCAGGGAGGCGAGCCTGCCGCGCACCCCCACGACGAGGCCCTCGGGCACGGGTTCGCCCGACGGGCCGGCGGCGCGCAGGCCCGTGAGCATCTCGACGGCCAGGAACGGGTTGCCGCCGGCGCCTTCGAGCAGCTGCCGCACCCGGTCGTCGACGGCCGCGCCCAGGACGTCCCCGGCGAGTTGCCCGATGGCCGCGCCGGACAGCGGGCCCAGGGCGACCGTGACCGTGGTGAGTGCCTCGCGCGCGGCCGTGGCGATCTCCTCCGGCGGCCCGCCGGGCCCCTGGCGCCTGGTCAGCGCCCACAGGACGGGCGAGGTCCGCAGGCGGGCCGGCAGGAGTTTCAGGGCGAAACGGCTCAGCGGATCGGCCCACTGGATGTCGTCCAGGGCGATCACCACCGGACCGCCGCGGGCTCTGGACTCGATCGCCTCCGCGAGCCGCTCCACGAGCCAGATCCGCTGGTCGTGGCTGCCGGCGAGGTCGGCGAACGCGTCGGCGGACAGCAGCGGCCGGTCGCCGTGCAGAAGGCTCGCCGCCAGCGACGACAGGGGCGCGACGTGGTGGAGTTCGTCGGCCTTCCCGACACCGGCGGCGAATCCGGCGGCGCGGGCCCTGGTGACGGCCTCGGCGAGCAGCGCGGTCTTCCCGATGCCCGCCTCGCCCTCGATCAGGGCCAGCGCGCCGCTTCCGGTCCCGGCCACCGCCGCGATCAGGGACCGCGCCCTCTCCTGCTCGGCCTCCCGGCCGCGCAGACCGTCCCGGGACAGCGATCCGTCTGCCGCCGTCACTCCCGCCCCTCCGTGTTCCGCGCCCATCGCCGAAGCCGGGAGCGCCCCGCGAGCGGTGACTCCGCTCCGTCACGCCGGCTGCCGGGGCCGGAGCACGGCTCCGGCCCCGGCGGACGACACGCCGGGGACACTATGACAAGGAACGACGGGTTTGCGCACGTCCGGCGGGGTGCGGGGGCCTACGGCGGGTCGGCCCGCGAGGGCTGGCTGAAGGGGAAGGGCGGCCGGCGTGCGGGGCGAGGGCGTACGGCGGACAGCTCCACGGGGCGCTTCCCGGACGGGCACGGCCGGCAACCGTGGGGCGCGGTGCGGCCGGCGGGCAGCGCCGCGGAAGCCCGGGCGGCGCGAAGGGTGGCCGGTGGGCAGCGCCGCGGAAGCCCGGGCGGGGCGAGCGCAGCCGGCGACCGTGGGACGCGGGTGCGGGCGCTGCCGGGTGGGTCAGGCCGCCGTGCGGTCCGTCTCGCCGGTGAGGACGGGGAGCGGGGGCGGAAGGATGTGCCGGTACGACGGGGTCGGCGTCTGCGGGAGAGCGGTCGGGGGCGTGTGGGCCGCCGTGTCGCGCCACTCGGCGGGGGTCATCCCGTAGGCGGCGCGGAAGACGCGGCTGAAGTGGGCGGCGCTGGTGAACCCCCAGCGGTGGGCCACGGCCGCGATGGTGTGGCCGGCGGCCTGGCGGCGGGCCAGTTCGCGTCGGCACCGCTGGAGCCGGCGGCGCTGGATCCAGCGGCTGACGGTGACGTCCTCGGCCTGGAACAGCCGGTGCAGGTAGCGGACGGAGATGTGGTGGGCCCGGGCGATGACGTCCGGGCTCAGGTCCGGGTCGGCGAGATGGTCGTCGATGAAGGCCCGGATCCGGGGCAGCAGCACCCGGGCGGCGTCGGGCGTCCCGGCGGGTTCGTGGCCGAGCCGGTCCGCGGCCATCACCCCGAGGAGGTCGAGGACGTGGCGGGCCTGGGCGTCCCCCAGGGCCCGCGGGTAGGTCTCCGCCGTGTCCACGAGCGTGGTGAGCAGCGGGAGCAGCAGGGTGCCGAGCGGTGTCCCGGGGTGGACGGGCCGCGCGATGAGCCGGCGCAGGCCGGCTTCGCCCAGGTCCGGCAGCCGCCGCGGGAACACCAGGGACTTGGTCCGGAAGGGGGTGGGGAAGTCCGCGCGCAGGGGGCGCGCCATGTCGCAGACGACGATGTCCCCGGGGCCCAGTTCGGCCGTGCGCTCGTCCTGCTCGATCCTCGCGGCGCCGCGCACCAGGAGTGTGACGACGAGGTGCTCGTCCGGGCCCGGCGCGGCCGGCGCCGGGGTCCGCCGTACCCGCATGGGGCCGCTGTCCACCGTGGCGACGCGGACGTGGCCCAGCCGGGAGGTGCGGAGGCTTCCCGCGCACTGGTCGTCGGCGACGGTGACGTCGAGTTCGGCGAACGTACGGGACAGCGCCTCGCGCCAGTAGGCCCGTCTGAGGTGGAGGGGTATCGCGTCGGTGGCGTAGAGCGTGCCCGGGAGTCGGTCCCCCGGTCCGGGTGCGGGTGCCGGTGCCGGTGAGTGCGGCGACATGATGTCCGCCCTTCGGTGTGTGTGCTGTCCGCACACCGTGCCAAGGGACGGCGGGCGCCCACATCGCGTGAATCCGCTAGATCCATGAAATGCCGTCCGTGCCACGTGCCGCGTCTCACGCACCGCGTACACGCTTCCCCGCGCCCCGGCCGCCTCCCCCGCCGCGATGCCGGAGCGGCCGGCGGGCCCCGGGCGCCGTATGGCGCCCGGGGCCCGGGCGAGGGGGCCCGGTGG
>NZ_JBEXRO010000015.1:65497-206176 GCF_040613095.1 Streptomyces sp. NPDC006309
GCCGGTAGGCCGGTGGCCGGTAGGCCGGTGGCCGGTAGGCCGGTGGCCGGTAGGCCGGTGGCCGGTAGGCCGGTGGCCGGTAGGCCGGTGGCCGGTAGGCCGGTGGCCGGTTGCGCCGTCACACCGGTCCGGGGCTCAGTGTCCGGAGCGGACCGCGTGCACGGCGCGCAGGATGAGATCGGTGACGGGGACTGGGTCGCTCACGGCGACGGCGTGCGGTGCGCGGACGGTGACGGTGTGGGCGTCCGCGCGGCGGGCCATCCACCGCTCGGCGGCCGGCGGGATGTTGCGGTCCTCGGTGGCGACCAGGTACCAGCTGGGGATGTCCCGCCACGCCGCCGCCGTGGCCTCCTCCTGGAGGGCGGCCACGGCGATCGGGCGCTGTCCCACCGCCATCACCTGTGCGGTGGTGACGGGGACACCGGCCGCGAACTGCTGCCGGAACACGTCCTTGCGGATGACGAGTTCCTCGCCCTGGCCGCCTCCGGGCAGCGGGTAGCTCTGGGCGGTGGTGGCCTCGCCGAGGGTGCTGCCGGGGAGCTTCGCGGTGAGGCCGAGCGCGCTCTCCCCGATGTCGGGGACGAAGGCCGCGATGTACACCAGCGCCTCGACCCGGGGCGCACCGGCGGCGGCGTGGCTGATGACCGCCCCGCCGTAGGAGTGGCCCACGAGCACGATCGGCCCCTCGATGCCGTCGAGGACGCCGCGGATGTAGGCGGCGTCGCTCGCCAGGCCGCGCAACGGCAGGGCCGGGACCAGCACGCGGTGCTCGTCACGCTGGAGCTGTTCGACGACGGCGTTCCAGCTGGAGCCGTCCGCGAAGGCGCCGTGGACCAGGACGACGGTGGGTCCGGCCGGGTGCGGGTGCGCGGGGGCCGGTGCGTCGGCCGGGGTCACGGACGCCGCGCCGGAGGCACCGGGGGCGGTGGCGCCGGCCGGCACGGAGCCGGTCACGGCACGGCGGGAGATCGGTGGGTTCATCGGCTGCTTCCTGAGCGGTGGGGGCGGGAACGGGGAGGGCGCGGCGGCAGTCAGCGGGAGGTGGCCCGGACGGCGTCCTCGATCAGGCCGGCGACGCGCCGCGGGTGGGACAGCATGACCAGGTGGGAGGAGTCGACCTCGACCGTGGTCATGCCGGCCCGCTCGTATCCGTAGCGCTCCACGTCCGGGTTGATGGTGTGGTCGGCGGTGGCCACCAGCCCCCAGGACGGCTTGCTCTGCCAGGCCGCCGCCGGGGCCGCCTCGGTGAACGCCCGCGCGGCCAGCGGGCGCTGGGAGACGGCGAGGACGGCGGCGAGACGGGGGTCGACGTCGGCGGCGAAGACGGCCGGGAACCTGTCGGGCAGTACCGAGACGTCGATGTCGGTGCCGGTGGGCCCGTCGGCCGGGACGGAGGTTCGGACGAGGGCGGAGGCGAGCTCGGAGTCCGGGAAGCGGCCCTGGAGTTCGCCCAGGCTCTCGCCCTTCTCCAGGGCGTATCCGGCCAGGTAGACCAGGGCGGTGACGTTGTCCTCGACCCCGGCGACGGTGATGACGGCGCCGCCGTAGGAGTGTCCCACGAGTATCACGGGTCCGGGGATCTGGCGGACGAGTGAGGCGATGTAGGCGGCGTCCCCGGTCAGGCTGCGGTTGGGTACGGCCGGGGCGACCACGTCGAGGCCGCGGGCGAGCAGTTCGGGGATGACGCCGGCGAAGCTGGACGCGTCGGCGAAGGCGCCGTGGACCAGGACGACGGTCGGTCTTGCGGCAGTGGACACGGGAGACTCCCTGTCGGTGAATGGGGTGCGGATCCTCACCGGGGCCGGGCCGCCGCGACCGGTGAAGTCCCCTGGGGAACGCGGGTCACGGGTGGCGGCGCCGGGGAGAGCCGGTCGTGCGGCCGGTCAGGCGGGAACGCTACGGAGGGCACGCGGTCGCGCTTGCCTCTGGACGCTCCGGCCCTGTCCTGTACGTGCCCGTCCGGAGTGTCGGCACGTGAGGTAGGCGTCCACCGGCAGGCTCGTCGCACTGCTCTTCCGCGAGCCGGCGGGCTCGCCACCCGTGCCCCCAAGGATTCGGCGGGCTCGCCAGCCCTGCCCCCCGGGGGAACCGGCGGGCTCGCCGCGCCCCCCGGGGGCCGCCGCCTCCGACGCCGTAACGGGAAGGTCCCCGCGCGGAAGGCGTCGTGTGCGGTGCGCCGGCGGGCATCGGGGCATGCGCGCGGGGGCAAGCCGCCGCCGTTCCCGTGCCTAGCGTCTTCACCGTACGCGGAGCACGGCACCACCGGAGGCGATCATGACCAGCAGCACCCACCACGCGAGCGGCAGCCAGCCGTGGCTGCACCAGAAGGGCGAGGTGATCCAGGAGTTCGGGACCGTCAAGCAGTTCCCGGTCGGTCTGTCCTACGAGGCGCGGATGTACTCCTGCCAGCGCCTGAACCGGGTCCTGGCCGACACCCAGATCCTCTACGGCCTCTACAAGAAGCACCACTGGCTGATGCGCGGCGCGACCTTCTACCAACTGCACCTGGTGCTGGACAAGCACGCCGGGGAACAGCTCGAACTGGTCGACACCCTCGCGGAGCGGGTGCAGACGCTGGGCGGTGTCGCCGTGGGCGATCCCCGGCACATCGCCGAGATCACGACGATCCCCCGGCCGCCGGACGGCGTGGAGGAGGTGCCGGCGATGCTGTCCCGGCTCCTGGAGGCCCACGAGTCCGTCCTCGTCGACGCGCACGACGCCGCGGCGCGCACGGCCGAGCTGGGCGACGACGGCACCAACGACCTGCTCGTCTCGCAGGTCATCCGGACCGGCGAACTCCAGGCGTGGTTCCTGGCCGAGCATCTGGTCGACACGCCGCTGGTCCGCGCCTGAGCGGCGCGGGGGCGGCGGCGGACGGTCCGGTCGGCCCCGCGGCCACCGCCGTCACGCGCCCGCCGGGCGTCAGGACGCCCGGCGCTGCCGCCTGATCGGTTCGCCCACCCGGTGCAGATGGGTGAGGGCCTCGCGGTAGGACCGGATCAGCCCGGTCTCGTGGTAGGGCACCCCGACCTCCGCGCAGTACGCGCGGACGAGGGGCCGGGCCCGCCGCAGATGGGGCGTGGGCATGCTCGGGAACAGGTGGTGCTCGATCTGGTGGTTGAGCCCGCCGAGCAGTACGTCGGTGAGCCGGCCGCCGCGCACGTTGCGGGAGGTGAGGACCTGGCGGCGCAGGAAGTCGGGCTGTTCGTCACCGGTGAAGGTGGGCATGCCCTTGTGGTTGGGGGCGAAGGTGCAGCCGAGGTAGACACCGAAGAGGGCCTGGTGCACGGCGAGGAACGCGACCGCCTTGCCGGGGCTGAGCACCAGGAAGAGCGCGGTCAGGTAGCCCGCGATGTGCAGGAGGAGCAAGGTCCCCTCCAACAGGCGGTTCTTCACGGCCGGTGAGCGCAGCGCCCGCACGCTGGAGACGTGCAGGTTGAGGCCCTCCAGGGTGAGCAGCGGGAGGAACAGCAGTGCCTGGTGTCCGCCGACGAGGCGGGCCACGCCGCGGCTGGAACGGGCCTGCCCGGTGGACCACACGAGGATCTCGGGGGCGACGTCGGGGTCGAGTTCCTCGTGGTTGGGGTGGGCGTGGTGGCGGGTGTGCTTGTTCATCCACCAGCCGTAGCTCATCCCGATCCCGAGGTTGCCGAAGAGCCGGCCCCAAATCTCGCTCGGCCGGCGCCGCCGGAAGACCTGGCGGTGGGCCAGGTCGTGCGCCGCGAGGGCGACCTGTCCGAACACCAGGGCCAGGAAGGCGGCCACGGCCAGCTGCCACCAGCTGTCGCCGAGCGCGAGGAACGTCCCCCAGCCGGCCGCCAGCAGCGCGATCACCGTACCGAGCCGTGCCGTGTAGTAGCCGGGGCGGCGCTCGAACAGCCCCGCCTCGGCGATGCGCCGGGACAGCCGGGCGTAGTCGCTGCCGGCGGCGGAGCCGGGCGTACCGGATCGGGCGGCGGGCGCCGCGGACTCGGGGGAGGCGTCGGTGGAAATCGTCATGCGCCGAGTCTGCGCACGGCCGTCCGGCCGGAACAGCCTGCCAGTCACCGGGACGGGCGGGGGGCTGTCTCCACCCGGTTCCTGTAGTTTTCCCCACCCCGGCGCGCCCGGCGTGCGGTCCGTGCTCAGTGTTCGCCGGGCAGGGGGTGTGCCCTGACGAAGTCGCGGATCTCGGCGATGAGGGCGCCGGGGTTGTCCAGTTGGACCAGTGTGCGGGCGTCCGGGATCTCCACGTAGCGGGCGTCCGGGAGGAGTCGGGCCAGCCGGCGGCCGGTCTCGGGCGGTCCGAGGCTGGCATCCGGGCCGCTCGCTGGATCACCGTCCGGTCGCCGGTGGCCACGTCGGTCAGCCGGGTGGTGGCCTCGTACACCGCGCTGACGCGCTGCCGATCCTGGTACACGATGCTGCCGCCGCTCACGGAAGACGCACCGTCTCTCCAACCCCCCGCCCCCTCGTGGCTGTTCCGGTGGCGGGGCCGCCGCCGGGCAGCCCTGTCGGAAGCGGTGGTACGCCGGTGCACAACCAGCCCGGACGGGCCGACCGGCGGTCTCCGGCCCCGCGCAGGGAGCGACTGTCGCCGAAGCGCCCCGGAATTGTCCGTGATCCGTAACAGAGGGATCCCCTGATCGTCCGGGGCCGTCCTGCCAGGTGCACGGAACCCGTCGGCGCGGCGACGGGAGTCATCTACACGGCAGGGGGCGGACGGAATGGCGCGGCATGGCGGGCGGGGATGGTACGGCCGGATGGTCGCGGCGGCGCTCGGGGTGACGGTGGTGGCCGCCGCCACCTCGGTGTGGACCGCGCAGGCCGGGCAGACCGGTGGCGGCTCGGCCGGCCGGGGTGCGCCGGCCCGGCCCGCCGCGCCGACGGCGGCGCCCGTGTCCGCCGTGATCGCTCATGCCTCGGACCGCGGTGAGCACGCCGTGAACATCACCATCGACGACGGTCCGGACCCGGTCTGGACCCCGCGGGTGCTCCAAGTGCTGCGGGACAACGGCGTGAAGGCGACGTTCTGCATGGTCGGCACCCAGGCCGAGGCCCACCCGGATCTGGTCCGGCAGGTGGTGGCCGCCGGGCACCGGCTGTGCGACCACACGGTGTCGCACGACACCACCATGGACACCAAGTCCACGGCCTACCAGTCGCAGCAGATCGTGGACGCCGAGCGGCAGATCACCAAGGCGTCCGGCGGGGTGCGCCCGATGTACTACCGGGCTCCGGGCGGCGCCTTCACGCCGTACAGCCGGAAACTGGCGGCCTCGCACGGGATGCGTCCGCTCGGCTGGAACGTCGACTCCAAGGACTTCGAACGGCCGGGCACGGACGCCGTCGTGGCCACCGTCAAGGGGGAACTGGCGAACGGCCCCACGATCCTCTTCCACGACGCGGGCGGCGACCGCTCCCAGACGGTGGCCGCGCTGGGCACCCTGCTGCCGTGGCTGAAGCAGCAGGGCTACGCGTTCGGCTTCCCGGTGCGCTGAGCCGGGGGTTGTCGGCCGCAGTACCGGAACGGGAGTCGTCCGACGGATGCCGGTGTGCGGCGAAACCGCTGGCCGGGACGCCGGTGGCGGTGATGGGATGGGGCGATGCGAGAGGATGCCACGACCGTCGTCGACCGCGGGCGGTACCGGGACGCGGTGACCCCCTGGGAGCAGGAGACCTGGCGTGCCGAGGCGCTCGGCTGGGTGGCCGAGGAGCTGACCGCGCACGGTCTGCGGGCCGCCGGCGGGCTCGAGGTGCGGCTGCGGCCGTGGTCCGTGCTGATCCGGGTGCCCGTCGCGGGACGGACGGCGGTCTGGTTCAAGGCGAGCCCGCCGGCCGGCGCGTTCGAGGGCCCGCTGACCGCCGCCCTGGCCCGCTGGGTGCCGGAGCACGTGCTGCGGCCCCTGGCCGTCGACGCCGCGCGCGGCTGGTCGCTGCTGCCCGACGGAGGCGACCTGTTCCGGACCGTGCTCGACCGGGAGCCCGTCGGACCGCGCGCCTGGGAGGAGTTGCTGGGCCAGTACGCGCGCATGCAGCACTCGCTGGTCCCGCACGCGCACGCCCTTGAGCGGCTGGGCGTGCCGGCAGCCCGGACGTCCGGGCTGCCGGAGGTGTTCGAACGCCTCCTCGCCGGGGACCGCGTGCTGGGCCCGGACGACCGCGCCCGGCTGGAGAAGCTCCGGCCGCGCCTCGCGGACTGGTGCGCCGAACTCGCCTCGCTGGGCATCGCGGACAGCCTCGACCACGCGGACCTGCACGACGGGCAGGTGTTCCGGCCGGCCCCGGGCCGGTACACCTTCTTCGACTGGGGTGACGCCGCAGTCTCCCACCCGTTCTGCAGTCTGCGCGTCACCGCCGAACGGGCCCGCGACCGCTACGGCCCGCACGTGCTGCCCCGGTTGCTCGACGCGTATCTGGAGCCCTGGACGGGCCCCGGCCGTACGGCGGCGCAGCTGCGGCGGGCGGCGGCGCTCGCCTGGCGTCTGAGCGTGCTGAGCCGGGCGGCGGCCTGGGGCCGGATGTTCCCCGGCGCGTCCGGGGCCGGGCCGGGACCGGCGCAGAGCGCCCGGTGGCTGCTGGAGCTCCTGGCCGAGCCGCCGTTCCGCGCCGGCTGACCCGTCCCGGCGGCGCCGCCTGGGCCGGGTCAGGGCAGCGGGGTGCCGCCCGTCGCGTTCAGGATCTCCGCGGTGATGTAGCTCGCCTGCGGCGAGGCCAGATACACGTAGGCGGGGGCCAGTTCGGCGGGCTGAGCGGGGCGGCCGAGCGGACTCTGCTTCCCGAACTCCGCCGTGTCCGGCAGGGTGGCGGGGATGAGCGGGGTCCACACCGGTCCCGGCGCGACCGCGTTGACGCGGATGCCGCGCTCGGCGAGCATCTGCGCCAGGCCCTGGGTGAAGGTGACGATCGCGCCCTTGGTCATGGCGTAGTCCAGCAGGTGCGGGCTGGGCTGGTACGCCTGCACGGACGTGGTGTTGATGACACAGCCGCCGGCCGGGATGTGCGGGAGGGCGAACTTGGTGAGCCAGAACATCCCGTACAGGTTCGTCCGCATCACCCGGTCGAACTGCTCGGTGCTGATCGCCTCGATGCCCTCCGACTGGGCCATCTGGTAGGCGGCGTTGTTCACGAGGACGTCGATACGGCCGAACTCGCCGACCGCCCGCTCGATCAGCGAACGGCAGTTGCCCTCCTCGCGGATGTCGCAGGACACGGCGACCGCCTTGCGCCCGGCGTCCTCCACCAGCCGGGACGTCTCGCGGGCGTCCTCCTCCTCCGCGTCGAGATGCGTGAACAGCACGTCGGCGCCCTCGCGGGCGAAGGCGAGCGCCACCGCGCGTCCGATGCCGGAGTCCCCTCCCGTGATCACGGTCTTGAGGCCCTCCAGACGGCCGGTGCCGTGGTAGGAGTCCTCGCCGTGGTCGGGCGGCGGGTCCATGGGGCCGGTCCAGCCGGGATGCGGCTGCTCCTGGGCGGGGAAGTCGGGGCGGGGGTGCTGGGTGACCGGATCGGGCCGGTCACCGTGCTGGTCCGTCACAGTGGCCTCCTGTGTCTCGGGCGGACGGGACAGGCGACCGGGTTCCCTCGTCGCGGCGGGTGAAAAGCGCTTCCTGCCGGTCAGACGGTCGGGGTGTGCTGCCCGGTGGCGCGCAGCCGGTCCCGGCGGGCGAGGTTGTAGAGCCGCAGCAGATGCTTCGCCACCGCGCAGAGAGCGGCGTCGGCGTGGCACTGGCGGCACGTCTGCATGTGCTGCTCGTAGGTGAAGCGCGCGTTTTCCAGCGCGTCGTCGGCAGTAGACATCGGCATCTCCGGGCAGGGGCGCGTCCGAGGACGGCGCAAAGTTGACTGACTGGTACACCCGGAACAAGGTCATCATGTTACTGGCGGTACTGGGAAACCGGCCTCACTCCGGGATCACTGTCACACTGTGTGACAGTGATCCCGAGTCCGGAGGGCGGGGCAGGCGCCGCCGACCGGGAAGGCGATCCCGGCACGGTGCACGGGCTGACGTGCCGCCCGTGGCTGATAAGCCCGTTGGGCCGTCCGGTGGAGGCCGTTAGGATCGTCGTACGGCATCGCGTGCCGGTCACCGGCCGGGTGAGGCATGGAGGTGCCCGTGAGTTTGCCTTGCGGAGGCATTCCACCCATGTCAGTCGAGTTGAACCACACCATCGTCCACGCCCGGGACAAGCGGGAGTCGGCCGCGTTCCTGGCCGGCATCCTGGGCCTGGAGGCCGGGGCCGAATGGGGCCCGTTCATTCCCGTGTCCACGAGCAACGGGGTCACCCTGGACTTCGCCACCGTCCCGGCGGAGTCGATCGTCATGCAGCACTACGCCTTCCTCGTCTCCGAGGAGGAGTTCGACGCGGCCTTCGCCCGTATCCGGGAGGCCGGGATCACCTACTACGCCGACCCGCACGGGAAGCAGCCGGGCGAGATCAACCACCACTGGGGCGGCCGGGGCCTGTACTTCCACGATCCGGCCGGACACGGCATGGAGATCATCACCCGCCCCTACGGCACCCCCGAGACGCAGGCGCAGTCCTGAGAAACGGCGGGCCGGGGCACTCGCCCCGGCCCGCCCCCTGTGGCCGCAGGACCGCGCCCGGTGCCTGGGCGGTGACCGATCTCGTCGGCTGAGCCCGTCGTCCCCACGGACCGGGAGCGGGACGCCGCCCGGGGCGGCGTCCCGCGTGTCACCGTCCGCCGTGCACCGGCTACGGCGTCACGACGCTGCCGCCGAACGTCACCACGAGGTGGCCGTCCGAGGCGAAGGACCAGCCGAGCGCGCCCGCGTACGCGGAGCAGCGGGAGCCGTTGGCGCCGGTCCAGAACTGGTCGGAGCTGTCGGTGTCACCGACGGTCTTGTCGTTCGAGCCGCTGACGGCGAAGCGGCACGACGTGTCGGTGCGGAACACCGAAGTACCCGCGTCGAACGAGAAGTTGCGCTGGGCGTTGTCGATGGCGACGTTGTCGGACACCGTCATCGTGCCGGGGTTGCTGTTGTAGGTGAAGCCGTGGTGGCCGTTCCTGTAGGCGATGTCGTGCCGCACCACGTGGTTCACCGCGATGTCGTCGCCGCCCAGCTTGTAGCCGTTGCGGTCGCCGTTGGAGTTGACCGTGCCGTCGCTCAAGGTGCCGTTGCCGTAGGACAGGGAGTACTCGATGGTCACCGGGCCGATGGCGCCGGTGTCCGTCTTGGTGAACAGGTCCCAGCCGTCGTCGATGTTGTTGTGCGAGACGTCGTAACGGAAGACGTTCCCGGTGCCGGTGGTCAGCTTCGCGGCGAAGCCGTCGGCGTCCTCACCGTCGGAGTCCGCGTTGTCGTGCGACTCGGAGCTGACGATCAGGTTGTTCGACGGCCACTGGGAGTTGGGGGTGGTGGAGGCGATGCGGCCCAGTTGCAGGCCGGTGTCGCGGTTGTAGGCGGTCACCACGCGCTCGACGACGTTGTTGCTGCCGCCGACGAAGATGCCGTTGTCCCCGGCGTGTTCGACGGTCAGGCCGTACAGCCGCCAGTAGGAGGCGTTCAGCTGGATGCCCCGGTTGGCCGGACTCTCGCTCTGCGCCGCGAAGTTCAGTACGGGCTTCTCGCCGGGGTAGGCCGACAGGGTGGTGCGGGCGGCGGAGGTGCCGTCCTTGCCGGCCGGGATGGTGACCGTGGCGGACGGGGTGTACGTCCCTCCACGCAGGTAGATCGTGCCGCCGGGCGTGATGCGGCTGATGGCGGAGGTCAGCGTGGTCGGGGCCGACTCCGTGCCCGCCGCGCCGTCGCTGCCGCTCGGTGACACGTAGAGCACGGTGCCGGTCGCCGCCGCTGACACTTCGGCGTCGAGGTAGTCGAGGTTGGGCAGGCCGTCGGCGCCGGTGGGGGTGAGGCGGATCGTGTTGGCACCGGCCTTGACCGGCACCGTGAGTGTCTTGGTCGCCCAGGTGTTCCAGGCGCCGGTGGTCTCGAACGACACCGTGGTGGCCGCCGCCCCGTTGACCGCGACGGTCGCGGACCGGGCGGCGGCCGTCCCGTTGGCGAAGCGGACACCGAGGGTCGCGGTGCCCGCGCCGGCGGCGTCCACCGTGAACTGGGCGTACGCCCCTGACGCGTTGGTCCCGTTGCAGAAGCCGCTGCCGGAGAATCCGGCCCAGCCGGAGTCCACGGTGCCGGTGCACACCGCGGGGGAACTCTCGGCTTCGTAAAGGGTGGTGGCGGCCTGGGCGGTGGTGCCGGACAGCGCGACGAGCGTGCCGGCGAGCAGACCGGCGCACGCGAGGGCGGATCTGAGTTGCATCGGCTTGTCTCCTAGCGGTTCTGGCTCGGCTGTGCGGATGCGGGTGTCCGGAGGGGTGAACCCGACGGCCGGCCGTGGCATGGTGAAGACCGCCGGAAAGCGCTTTCCCTCTGGGGGTTTCCGACGCTAGGGAGGAGTCGATGCGCGCGTCAAGAGTCGCGTACGTGATCCTTATTCAGGGATATGAATCAGCGAGACGAGAAGAGAGACACCAGGAGCACACTGCCCTGTGGGAGGGGAGAGGAGGGGAGGGGAGGGGAGCGGTGACGGGAGCGAGGAGACCACCTTGCTGGAGCCGGTCACGGACGAGCGGCGGTACTCGGCGGCCTCGGCCGGGCCCGGCAACCGACCGTGCCGGCGCGCTCGTCGGCGACGCTCTTGAGCCGGACGATCGCGGTCATGGCGTTGGGCCAGCCCGCGTAGAAGGCCAGGTGGGTGATGGCCTCGGACAGCTCCTCGACGCTCAGCGCCCGTTGTCCGGCGCGACACCGAGGTGGTAGCCGAACTGCTCCCCGCGTACAGGGCTGTCGGCACACTCACCGTGACCAGACTGCGGTCGCGCGGGCAGAGACCGGGACGCTCCCAGGCGTCAGAACAGCAGGAACAACTCCTCGATCGGACGGCGAGTGGTCCTTGGTGCCACTGTGTGGCCGGGCCGGTCGTCCGGCACCGACCGGCGGCGGAAACTGCCAAGCCCCGGGCAGCCCCAGACGGCGCCGGGACCAGCGAAACCGCAGTACCCAGACGTGGGGAAGGATCTGCCTTTACGGGTACCGGCAGGGCCCCCGACCGGTGCGCCGTCCGGCTCAGCCTGGAAACGTGAGTACCGGGAGTGACGTCCGCGCGTTCCTGGCCTCCCGCCGGACCAAGATCACCCCGCAGCGGGCGGGGCTGCCCGCCTTCGGCGGCAACCGGCGGGTGCCCGGCCTGCCTCGTGAGGAAGTCGCCCTGCTCGCCGGCGTCAGCATCGACCACGGCATACGTCTGGAGCGCGGCCACCTGGCCGGGGCGTCCGAGGAGGTGCTCGACTCCGTCGCAGGCGCCCTCCAGTTGGACGACGCCGGACGCGCCCACCGCCACGACCTCGCCCGCACCGCCGCCGAACGCCCCACCGCCGCACCCGGCGCCCGCGCGGGCCGCTGCCCGACAGCGTGCGTGTCCTGAACTCCATGAGCGACTGTCCGGACTTCATCCGCGACGGCCGCCTGGACGTCCTCCCCACCAACCCCCTCGGCCGCGCCTGTACAGCCCGCTCCGCGTCGGCGCGGACCGGGAGCCGGTGAACATGGCCCGGTTCCAGTTCCTCGACCCGGCCGGACGCGAGTTCTTCCCGCGCTGGGAGGAGGCCCTGAACACCACCGTGTCCCTGCTGCGCACCGAAGCCGGCCGCGCCCCCGACGCAGCGACCTGACCGACCTGACCGGCCCGATCGGCGAGTTGGTCACCCGCAGCGACGAATTCCGCACCGCCGCACCGCCTGGGCCGAGCACCACGTCCGCCCGCACCGCACCGGCCGCAAGTCCTTCCACCCCACCCCGCCTCGGCGAGATCACCCTCGACTTCGACGCCATGGAACTGCCGGCCCAGCCGGGTCTGACCCTCCCCGCCTACGGCGCCCCGCCCGCACACGCCCGACCACGACAAGATCCAGCTGCGGGCCGCCTGGGCCGCCGCCGGGAGGACGCCCGCGCCCGCCGACAGCCCGGCCCCACCCACCGGCGGAAGTGACGGCCGCGGCGGCGCCCGGGCGCTGACGGCCCGGCAGCGGCCCCGTCACAGTGGCGGCCCGGCAGCGGCGGCCCGGCAGCGGGAAAACGTCCGGGTCCGCCCCGTGGGGCGGACCCGGACGCGCCGGTCGGAGGGCCCGAAGGCCGGCAGGTCAGACGAGGTCGAACCGGTCCGCGTTCATGACCTTGTCCCAGGCGGCGACGAAGTCCTTGACGAACTTCTCCTTCGCGTCGTCGCTCGCGTAGACCTCGGCGAGGGCACGCAGTTCGGAGTTGGAGCCGAAGACGAGGTCGGCGCGGCTGCCTGCCCACTTCAGCTCGCCCGTGCTCGCGTCACGGCCCTCGAACGTGGTCTGGTCCTCGGACGTCGCCTTCCACGTCGTCCCCAGGTCGAGCAGGTTGACGAAGAAGTCGTTGGTGAGGGCGCCGGGCGTGTGGGTGAGGACGCCGAGCTGCGACTGCTGGTAGTTGGCGCCGAGGACGCGCAGGCCGCCGACGAGGACGGTCAGCTCGGGGGCGCTGAGGTTCAGCAGGTTCGCCTTGTCCAGCAGCAGGAACTCGGCCGGCAGGCGGTTGCCCTTGCCGAGGTAGTTGCGGAAGCCGTCCGCGGTCGGCTCCAGCGCCTCGAAGGACTCGGCGTCGGTGTGCTCCTCGGTGGCGTCCACGCGGCCCGCGGTGAAGGGCACCCGCACCTGGAAGCCGCCTTCCTTGGCGGCCTTCTCCACGGCGGCGACGCCGCCGAGGACGATGAGGTCGGCCAGGGAGACCTTCCTGGTGCCGGAGGAGGCGTTGAACTCCTGCTGGACGCCCTCCAGGGTGCGCAGCACCTGGGCCAGCCGGTCCGGCTCGTTGACCTCCCAGCCGCTCTGCGGGGCCAGGCGGATACGGGCGCCGTTGGCGCCACCGCGCTTGTCGCTGGCGCGGAACGTCGACGCGGACGCCCACGCGGTGGTGACCAGCTGGGACACGCTGAGGCCCGAGTCGAGCAGCTTGGTCTTCAGGGTCTCGATGTCCGCGTCGTCGATCAGTTCGCCCTCGCGTTCCGGCAGCGGGTCCTGCCACAGCAGGGTCTCCTGCGGGACCTCCGGGCCGAGGTACAGCGACTTCGGGCCCATGTCGCGGTGGGTGAGCTTGTACCAGGCGCGGGCGAAGGCGTCCGCGAACTCCTGCGGGTTCTCGTGGAAGCGGCGGGAGATGGGCTCGTACACCGGGTCGAAGCGCAGCGCGAGGTCGGTGGTGAGCATCGCCGGGGCGATCTTCTTCGACGGGTCGTGGGCGGCCGGGACCGTGCCCTCGCCCGCGCCGTCCTTGGGCCGCCACTGCTTGGCGCCGGCCGGGGACTCGGTCAGCTCCCACTCGTAGCCGAAGAGGTTGTCGAAGAAGCCGTTGCTCCACCGGGTCGGCGTGGCGGTCCAGGTGACCTCGAGGCCGGAGGTGATGGTGTCGGCGCCCTTGCCGGTGCCGTAGCTGTTCCGCCAGCCCAGGCCCTGCTCCTCGAAACCGGCGGCCTCGATGTCGGGACCGACGTGGTCGGCGGGGCCGGCGCCGTGGGTCTTGCCGAAGGTGTGGCCGCCGGCGATCAGGGCGACGGTCTCCTCGTCGTTCATCGCCATCCGGGCGAACGTCTCGCGGATGTCGCGGGCCGCGGCGAGCGGGTCCGGATTGCCGTTCGGGCCCTCGGGGTTGACGTAGATGAGACCCATCTGGACGGCGCCGAGCGGGTCCTCCAGCTCACGGTCGCCGGTGTAGCGCTTGTCGTCCAGCCAGGTGGTCTCGGGACCCCAGTAGACGTCCTCCTCCGGCTCCCACACGTCCTCGCGGCCGCCGCCGAAGCCGAAGGTCTCGAAGCCCATGGACTCCAGGGCCACATTGCCGGCGAGGATCAGCAGGTCGGCCCACGAGATGCGCTGACCGTACTTCTTCTTCACCGGCCACAGCAGGCGGCGGGCCTTGTCCAGGTTGACGTTGTCGGGCCAGCTGTTCAGCGGGGCGAAGCGCTGCTGGCCGGCGCCGGCGCCGCCGCGGCCGTCGCTGATGCGGTAGGTGCCGGCACTGTGCCACGCCATACGGACCATCAGGGGGCCGTAGTGGCCGAAGTCGGCCGGCCACCAGTCCTGGGAAGTGGTGAGCACCTCCTCGATGTCCCGCTTCACGGCCGGGAGATCCAGACCGCGGAAGGCCTCGGCGTAGTCGAAGTCCTCACCGAGCGGGTTCGCCACGGCAGGGTTCTTGGCAAGGATCTTCAGGTTGAGCCGCTCCGGCCACCACTGACGGTTGCCTCCGCCCTGGGTCGGGTGCAGGGCACGGTCATGGGCGACGGGGCAGCCGCCGCCCGCCCCGTCCGCCTTCGCGTCTGTGACGATCGCGTCGTGGTTCTCAGTCATGGCAATCCTTCCGAACTGTGCGGAACGTGGTGCTCAGGAACTGCGGCCGGTGGAACAGTCGGGGCAGGTGCCCCAGTACACGACCTCGGCCTCGTCGATGGCGAAGCCCCGGTCGTCCGAGGCGGTCAGGCAGGGCGCGTCGCCGACGGCGCAGTCGACGTCGGCGACGGCGCCGCACGACCGGCACACGATGTGGTGGTGGTTGTCGCCCACGCGTCCCTCGAACCGGGCCGGATGGCCGGCCGGTTCTATCCGGCGCACCAGACCCGCTGCGGTCAGCGCGTGCAGAGCCTCGTAGACGGCCTGGAGGGAGATGTGGCCGACGCGCTCGCGGACTCCGGAGGCGATCGCCTCCACTTGGAGGTGGTCACCGTCCCGGACGGTCTCCAGCAGCGCGACGCGGGCCGCCGTCACACGCAGGCCGGCACCACGGAGTTGTCCGGCGGTGGTCGGGGCCGGGGAGGCGGTCATGGCGCTGAACCTACCGGCATAAACACGAGAGATTCAAGAAAACGAACGATGCAATTCTGGCCGTGTACCGGCGCCGGAACGTTCCCTCCCGGCCATACGCGTCCACTTCCGCCTCCACCGGTGCGTGCGCCTGGCCATGTCCGGCGGGGCGTGGGGTGGTGGACGGGGCGGGGCATGCCCGCATCATGGGGCCGTTCGCACCGCGCCGGCCCCGCGGCCTGCCGGACGGTCCTCCGAAGGGGTGAGCCTGCGTACTCGCGCGGCCCTCCCGGGGACCCCTGGGCGGGCGGCCCACCGCGCCCGCCGGTCCGGCCCGGCTCAGTGGGTGTGCCGGCAGGCGGTTCGCGCGGACCGGTAGCGGCGGGCCAGGGCGTGGAATGCCTCCTTCGGTTCCCAGTGCCAGTCGGAAGCGGGGTCGTCCGGCCGGTCCTTGAGGGTCTTGGTCACGGCGTAGCTCGCCATGTCGAGGTCGTGGCGCGGGTCGCCCGGACGGTGCGGGGCGTCGGGAGTCACGAACTCGAACGCCATCGCCGCGTACAGGCCCATCGAGCAGAAGACGTCGAGGAGCTCGCTCCTCTGCATACGGTCACCCTGCCGGGCCCGGCCGCACCGGCGCCGTCGGCCGACGGTCCACACAAGGGGGCCGAAGGGTGGCGGTCGGCTGCCGAAGGGAGGAGGTAAGGGTGGCGGTCCGGTGCCGGAAGGCAGGGATCCCGGTGCCGCCGGCAGTCGTGGTGCGTGTCCCTCCCGCGGACCGCCGCACGAGGCGCACGAGCCCCCTGGAGTGAGAAAATCGGACCCGGTCGTTCGCACTCCGGCAGGGGGTGGCCGTCAGGAGGACGCTGGTGGACCTGGACGCCGTCGCCGACGAGCTGTACGGGCTGCGCCCGGAGGAGTTCGTCGCCGCCCGCGACCGCCGCACCCGGGACGCCCGCGCGGCCGGTGACCAGGGCCTCGCCAAGGCGGTCGGTGCGCTGCGGCGGCCGAGCCGGGCCGCCTGGGTCAGCAATCTGCTGGTCCGCCGGCAGCCGGAGGAGGTCCGGTCGCTGCTCGCCCTCGGTGAGGAGCTGCGCCGCGCGCACCGGGAACTGGACGGGGCGCGGCTGCGCCGGCTGGCCTCTCGTCAGAACGAGGTGATCGGCGCGCTGGGCCGGCAGGCCCGGCAGCTGGCCGCGCAGGCCGGGCATCCGGTCGGTGAGGACGTCCAGCGGGCGGTCGAGGAGACGCTGCACGCGGTACTCGCCGACCCCGGGGCCGCGCGTGACTGGGCGGCGGGCCGGCTGGTGAGACCGCTCAGCGCGACGACCGGTTTCCCGGCGGCCGACGAGGCCCTCCTCCGCCGCCGGCCCGCCCCCCCCGGCGGCGGCCGGACCGCAGAGGCCCGCCCGGTCCGAGGACCGTACGCCGGACGAAGCCGAGGCCCGTACGCGGGACAAGGACCGCGCACGCGACGCGGAACACCGCCGGCGCCTCGCCGAGGCCCGCGAGCTGGCCCGTGAGGCCGAGCGGGAGCTGCGCGCACAGGAGGACGAGGCCGGTGCCGCCGGGCGGGCGGCGCGGGAGGCCGGCGTCCGGGTGACCGAGGCGGAGGAGCGGGTCCGTGAGCTGCGCGAGCGGCTGCGGGATGCCGAGGAGGAGCAGCGACGGGCGCGGGCCGCTGAGCGGGAGGCGCGGGAGCGGGCACGGCAGGCCGACCGGACCGCCCGCGAGGCCCGGCGCCGGTCCGGGACGGCCGCCGCCCGGGCGGAAGGGCTGAACGGCTGACACGGGGCCGGGCGCGGATGTCCGGGGCACCCGGCACCGGGGTGCGCTCCCGCCACCGAGGTGACCCTCGTCCGCCCCCACGGCAGGCGTCCGACCCGGCGGTGACTCTCCGACCCAGCTGGGGGCCTCCGACCGGGCCGCGCGTGCCCGACCCCGCGGCGGGGGTCCGGTCCCACGGCAGGCATCCGATCCCGCGGCGTGTGCCCGGCCCCCGGCGGGCGTCCGGCGCTCCGGCGCCCGCCCGACCCGACGGCGCCTGCCCGACCTCACGGCGGGCGTCCGCCACGGCAGTGGGCCTCCGAACCCGCGACGCGTGCCCACCCTCACGATGGGCGGCCGGCCCCACGGCGGGCACCCGACCCGACGGCGGGTGGCCGCCCCTGCGGCGGACGGCGTCCGACCCGGCGGTGGGCCTCCGACCCGGCCGCGCGTGCCGGACCCCACAGCAGGCGTCCGGCCCCACGGCAGGCGTCCGACCCCACGGCGCGTGCCCGGCCCCCCGGCGGGCGTCCGGACCCACGGCGCATGGCCGAAACCACCGGAGGTGCCCGGCCCTGCGGAGGACATCCCGACCCCCGCGGCGGGCGGCCGCCCTGCGGCGGACGGCGTCCGACCCCACGGCGGGCATCCGGACCCACGGCGCGTGGCCGAACCACCGGAGGTGCCCGGCCCCACGGCGGGCACCCGACCCCCGCAGCACCTGCCCGGCCCCGCGGCGGGCATCCGGCCGCACGGCGGACCGCGTCGCGCGCCGCCGTCGGTGGTCTCACTCGGGTGGGGGCAGGCGGTCGCGTCGGGTGTGGGCCGCGCGGTGGGGCGTCGTTCGGCAGCCGTGTGAAGTTCGGGATGTGGCGTGATGGGCCCGGGGTGGACGGGCAAAGGTCCCCTTCATGCCCCACGCGAATTCCCTGCGGCAGGTGATGTGATGACCACGGCGACGACCCGGGCGCCCCGGACGCCGTCCGCCAGAAGCGGCGCCCCGACCGTCCGGCTCTCCTCACCGGCCGCCCAGCCCTCCCTGCCGTCGCTCACCGGACTGCGCTGGATGGCGGCACTGCTGGTGTTCGGACTGCACGTGCACAACTTCGGCTACTTCGGCGGTACCGGTGGCCGTCTGGTGTCCTGGGGGTTCGGCGCCGGCGCCACCGGAGTGTCGTTCTTCTTCCTGCTGTCCGGATTCGTGCTGACCTGGTCGGCGCGGCCCGGCGACCGCGCCCTCGCCTTCTGGCGGCGGCGTATCGCCCGCATCTACCCGGTGCACCTGGTCACCCTCGCCGTCGCGCTGGTCATGGCGTACACGCTGACGCGCCAGGCACGGCCGACCGCGCACCAGACCCTCGCCAACGCGCTGCTGCTGCATTCCTGGTGGCGCCCGTGGTGGCAGACCCTGAACCCGGTCAGCTGGTCCCTGGCCTGCGAGGCGTTCTTCTACGCCGCCTTCCCGGCGCTGATCCTGTCGCTGCGCCGGCTCGGCGCACGTGGCTCGACCGCGCTGGGCGGCCTGTCGGTGGCCGCGGTCATGGTGCTGGCCTGGGCAGAGGCCCACCACTGGTGGGACCGGTCCGTCTACTCGTTCCCCGCCGCGCGGCTGCCCGAGTTCGTGCTCGGCGCGGTCACCGCGCGGCTGGTGCTGCTCGGCCGCTGGCGCGGGCCGGGTCTGGAGGCGTCGCTCGCCCTCGCGGTCATCGGCTACTTCCTCGTCCCGCAGGTCACACCCGGCTACTCCGCCACCGTGTGCACCATCGCCGGATTCGCCCTGCTGATCCCCGCGGCGGCCGTCGCGGACCTGCGCGGGCTGCCGTCCCTGTGGCGGCACCGGCGGATGGTGCGGCTCGGGGAGCTGTCGTTCGCCTTCTACATGATCCACCTGCTGGTGCTGCGGGCCGCCACGAGCGTGCTGGGTACGAAGCCGCGCTTCGGCGTCCTGACCGGCCTGGCCGTCACCACTGCCGCGTTCGGCGTGGCGCTCGCCCTGTCCTGGGCGCTGTACGAGGGGGTGGAGCGCCCGGCGAGACGGCTGCTGCTGCGCCGCCGCCGGCCGGCCTCGCGCCCGCGGACGATCCCGGTACCGCAGCCGGAAGCGGCCCATGTACGACAGCCGGAGGTGATCCCCGTCCGACAGCCGGAGGCGGCCCCCGTACGGCAGCCGGAGGCGGTCCCGGCGCCCGGACCGCAGCCGGAGGCGGTGCGGGCCTGCCGGGAGGCGGCGGCGCCGGCGCGTGACTGACGGCGGCGCGGCCCGGCCGGTGCCCGCCGAGTTGTCCTGTTCCTCCGTGCTGGTCCCGTCCGATCGGCCGGGAGCCGGTCGCACGCGCGGGTGACGTCGGCAACAGCCAGGAGAGTCCGGCGGGTTTCGGGGTAACCGGCTCCCGACACCGGCCCGACGGCACGCACCGACGGGCCGGCACCGCTCGACCACACCGAAGGAGCCGTGTCGACGTGCGCGGGAAACACACCGGGGTGAGCCGGGGGCCGGCAGCCGGCCCGACCGCGGCCGCCCCTGCCCACCGCCGGCCGGCGCTGCCGCGCGCCAGGGCACGCCCCCTTCAGCGCTGCCGTTCCCGGCCGGGCCCGGGGTCGGGGGAACGAGCGCCGGCGCACTGAGCGACGGCGTGGCGGCGGCCGGAACGACGTCCCGGAACCGCCGCTGCCGGTGCCGAAGAGAGGCGTGGACCCGTGGCCGCCCGGAGGTTTGGCCAGGCCGGACACCGAGGGCTACGGTTGGCGGTCGGCAATGATCGGCTCAGGGGAGCCCGCCGACCGGCGTCGGCACCTGGCTGTGCGAGAGGAGAGGATGAGAGTGCCGGAGCAGGACGTGGCCGAATCGGCGCCGCAGGTGGTGAGCGCCTTCCTGGAACGGCGCAGGGAGCAGATCGCCCAGCGGTGGGCCGACGCCCCCTTGTTCCGCTCGGTCTTCACCGTCTCCCGCGACGAAGCGGTCGAGGCGTGCAAGGCCGTGGTGGACGCGCTGTCCGAGGTGGCCGTCAGCGGCCGGCTGGAGGACATCGAGGCGCCCGGGTACGCGTCGGTGCGCGACCAGCTGGGCCGGATGACCCACAGCCGGACGCGTACCGGATCGACCCCGGCGCAGATCGCCGACGAGGTCGCCGTGCTGCGCGCACCCGCGGTCGAGCTGCTGCGCGAGGAGTTCACCGACCCCGCCACCCCGCACGTCCAGGAGAGTGTGCTGGCGCTGACCCTGCTGATGGGGACACTTCGCCTGGTGGTGATGGAGACGGCGCTGGACGCGAACGCGGAGCTGATCGAGCGGCAGCGGCAGCAGTTGCTCGAAGTGGCCACCCCGGTCATCAAGCTGTGGGAGGGCACGGTCGCCGTACCGCTGATCGGGACACTGGACAGCGCGCGCAGCCAGGTGGTGATGGAGTCGCTGCTGGAGGCCATCGTCGACCAGCGCGCCCGGTACGCCATCCTCGACATCACCGGGGTGCCGACCGTCGACTCGCTCGTCGCGCAGCACCTGATGAAGACGGTCGCCGCGGCACGGCTGATGGGTGCCGAGTGCATCGTCTCCGGGATCCGCCCGGCCATCGCGCAGACCATCGTGCAGCTCGGCATCGACCTGGGTTCGGTGCTCACCCGGGCCTCGCTGGCCGACGCGCTGGCCTACGCGCTGGGCCGGCAGGGCATAGAGGTGTCCCGTTCGGACGCGGGTGCGAGCGCCCGGTGAACCAGCCCAGTCCCCGTCACTCACCCCAGGTCCCGGTGCTCGCCCTGGGCGACGTCCTGCTCGTCTCCCTCCAGGGCGAGCTGCACGACGGCATGGCCGAACAGCTCCAGCACGACATCACCAGCCGCATCGCCACGAGCCGGGTGACCGGCGTAGTGCTCGACATCTCCGGTGTCGACATCGTCGACTCGTTCCTCGGCCGGGTGCTCGCGGAGATCGCCTCCACGGCCCGGCTGCTGGCGGCCCGTACGGTCCTCGCCGGTATGCGGCCCGCGGTGGCGATCACCCTGGTGGAGCTGGGGCTGACCTTGCCCGGGCTGGTCACCGCCCTGGACGTCGACCGTGCCATGGAACTGCTGTCCCAGAGGGGGAGCTGATGCAGGTGTCCGGCCAGGCGCCCGCGACGAGTCTGCCCATCGGCTCGGACGCGGATCTGGCCTGGGTCCGTCAGGAGGTGCGGCAGTGCGCGGCGCAGCTCGGTTTCGGTCTGGTGCAGCAGACCAAGCTGGTCACGGCGGCGAGTGAGCTGGCCCGCAACACGCTGGTGCACGGCGGTGGCGGGCGGGTGGAGATCACGCCGCTGGACAACGGCCGCAGCCGGGGGCTGCGGATGCGGTTCATCGACAGCGGTCCCGGCATCCGCGACCTGGAACTGGCCATGACCGACGGCTACACCTCCGGGGGCGGGCTGGGCCTCGGACTGAGCGGAGCGAAACGGCTGGTGCACGAGTTCAGCGTCGACACCGAACCCGGCCGGGGCACGACCGTCACGGCCGTCGCCTGGGTGGCCAAGGTTCCCGGTTCGCGTCCGGTGCTGGGATGAGCCGGGTGTGGGAGGTCCCGGTGCACGACTCCACGCGGGTGCGGGACGCCCGGACGGCGGCCCAGGAGGCGTGCGCGCAAGCGGGTCTCGCCGCGCCGCGCACCGCCGCCGCGGAGCTGGTCGCCACCGAGCTCGCCACCAATCTGCTCCGGCACGCGGGCGGGGGCCGGATGGTGGTGAACCTCGTGGCGCCGCCGGCCGGTGCGGGCACGTCGGTCCAGGTGTTCTCGCTCGACCACGGGCCGGGCTTCGCCGACGCCGACACGGCCCTGCGGGACGGCTACTCCACCGCCGCCGGCTCGCTCGGCGCGGGCCTGGGCAGCTGTCTGCGCAGCGCGAACGCGTTCCATCTGTACAGCCTGCCGGGCCGTGGGACGGTGGCGACGGCCCGGATCGACCCGGAGCCCCGCACGCGCGGGAGCGCGCATGCGGCGGTGCCGGTGGGCGGGATCACGACCGCGCTCGCCCAGGCGGAGCAGTGCGGTGACGCCTGGGGCTGGGCGCGCTCCGGCGGCCTGATGACCCTGCTGCTCGCCGATGGTCTCGGGCACGGCCCGAAGGCAGCCCACGCGTCCACGGCGGCGGTCGCGGAACTGCGCCGCGCCGCGCACCTGCCGCCGGCGGAGCTCCTGCGCCGGCTGCACGTGGTGCTGCGGCCCACCCGGGGCGCGGCGGTGACGGTGGCACAGGTGGACGCGGACCGGGCGGAGCTGTCCCTCGCCGGTGTCGGGAACGTCTCCGCCCGGGTGCGTTCCGGGGACGGCTGGACGTCGCACGTCGCCCATCCGGGGATCGTCGGGGCGTACTTCCCGGCGCAGGTCCCCGTGCGCCGGCTGCCGTGGCGCCGGGACAGTCTGCTCGTGATGCACAGTGACGGGCTGCCCAGCCGCTGGGCGCCGCCGGAGGATACCCGGCTGCTCGCCCACGACCCGTCGGTGGTGGCCGGGGCGATCCTGCGTGAAGCGGGCAGCCCCGCCCGCCCCGCACGCGACGACACCAGTGTGGCCGTACTGGCCCCCGACCGCCGGACCAGCCCTCATGACAGCCGCCTCTGACTCCTGGACCATCGCTTCCGCCGCCGACGCGGCCCGCGTCCGCGCCCTGCTGGCGCGGCTCACGGCCGACGCCGGTGTGCCCGCGCTCGAGCGCGCGCGCTTCCTGGCCGTGCTCGGCAGCCGGCTGCGCCGCGGCCTCGGTGAGGGGCGTACGGAGCTGACGGTGAGCGCCGAGTCCGCGGGCTGCTCCCTCTGTGACGGGAGCGACCGCGCGGGGTCCGGTGCGGCCATACCGGGCGGGGCGCTGCGGGTCGTGCTCGACGGGCCGGAGCCCTGGCAGCACACCCTCGCCTGCCCCGTGCCCGTGGCGGGGCCGCTGCCCGGGCCGGGGGACGCCGGGCTCGCCGAGGCGCTGCTGGACGCCGACGAGGCCGCCGCCGGCCTGCTGGCGCACCTGGACGAGACGGAGGAGCTGGTCCGGTTCCACCGGGAGGAACTGCACCAGACCAACCAGGGTGTCCTGGCGCTGCACGCCGAGCTGGAGGCCGCGGCGCTGGCGCAGCGTGAGCACCTGGAGGCCGAGCGGGCGGCACGCGCGGAGGCGGAGAACGCCCGCCGGCTGCTGACCTTCCTGGCCGATGCCAGCGCGGTCCTGAACGCCTCCCTGGACCACGAGGACATCCTGCGCCGGCTGCCCGGTCTGCTGGTCCCGGAGTACGCCCGGCACGTCGACATCTGGCTCGTGGACGACGAGGGGACTCCGCCGGGCGCGCGGGCGGCGGCCACGGTGACCGCGGCCCGTACCGGCCGTCCGCAGCACGCGGGCGTCCATCCCGGGGGGCTGCCGGGCGTGGACGACCTGCCGGCCTCGGCGCTGTCCCCGGACCGGCCGCTGCTGTGCCTGCCGCTCGGCGCGCGCACCGTGCGGGGCGTGCTGACACTGGCCGCGCCGGGTGACCGCTTCGACGCGGACACCACCGTGATGCTGCTGGAACTGGCCCGGCGCGCGGGCATCGCCCTGGACAACGCCCACGCCTACGAGCAGCACCGGGATGTCGCCGAGGCCCTCCAGCGGGCCCAGCTCACCGAGCTGCCCGACACCGCGGGGCTCGCGCTGGCCGCCCGCTATCTGCCGGCGACGCACGGGCTGAACATCGGCGGTGACTGGTACGACGCGTTCTCGCAGCCCGACGGCAGTGTGCTGACGGTGATAGGCGACGTCACGGGCCACGGGCTGCGCGCGGCGGTCATCATGGGCCAGCTGCGCACCGCGCTGCGCGCCTACGCCGTCCAGGGCAACGGCCCGGCGCGGATCCTGACCCTGCTGCACCGGATGCTGCGCCACCAGGAGCCGGAGCTGTACGCGACGTGTGCGATCGCCCGGTTCACGCCGGGCGAGCCCGGCGTGGTGTGGGCGGCGGCGGGGCACCCTCCCGCGGTCGCGCGCGGCCCCGGGGGCGAGGTGCGGGTGCTGGAGGCCAGACCCGGGATCATGCTGGGGGTGCCGATGCCGTACGAGTACGAGGAGCACACCCTCGATCTGCCGGCGGGGTCCACTCTCGCGCTGTACACGGACGGCCTGGTGGAGCGGCGGTCCGCGGGGATCGACGCGGGCATCGACCGGCTGGTCCGGGCGATGGGCGCGCTCGGCGCGCTGGAGCTGGAGGATCTGGACGCGGCGGCCGACTCGGTGCTGAAGCCGATGCTGCACGACTCGGAGCACGACGACGACATCTGCCTGTTGCTGTGCCGCACCGCTGAGGACGCCGCGCAGGAGTGACCGGCGTCGTCGCGGCGTCCGGCGGTGCCGGGGTGTCGCCGCGTACGGCCCCTCGCGTGACCCGCGGGCGGGCCCGTGGTCATGCGAGGGGCCGGTGGCCGGTCAGGCCGCGGACGGGAAGCGCTCCCACACCCGGTGGCCGCCGAGCAGCCGGTTGAGCTGCTGGAGCACGTCGCCGGCGGTGTCGCCGGTGACGACGCCGGGCGCGTCGAGCGGGATGCCGACCGCTTCCAGCGCGCTCTCCCCGCCGCTGGTGGCGCCGATGGCCTTGCCGTGCCGGTACGCCTCCGCCAGCAGCAGTCCGACCCGGGGGTCGGGGGTGGCCTGCTGGACGGTGGGGCGGCCCGCCTTGGCGTCACGGGCGCCATAGGCGTCGGCGCCCACTCCGGGCGTCCCGGCCACCAGGAGGGCGTCGAACTCCACGGAGCGGGCGGTGGCGTAGGTCCGCTGGACGGTCACGGCGCCGTCGCCGTCGCCGAGGATGCCGCCGGCCGGTGCGACGACCAGCGGGACCATGCCGCCGTCCAGCACCTCCTGGCGTACCGCGCGGACGCCGTCGAGGTCTCCGTCGGGGCCGGTGATGATGCCGATGATCCGGCCGTCGGCGGGCCAGGTCCGGCCCACCTGGGAGAGGGCGGGGCTGGGCTCGACGTCGGCCAGGGGCACGGTGGGCTCGGGGGCGGGCAGCCCGAGGCCGGCGGCGACGCCCGCGCACAGCTCCGGGTCGATGTTCGCCAGGGTCTGCAGCGCCCGTTCCCTGATGGCCTGTTCGTAGCACTTGGCGAGTTCGAAGGTGTAGGCGCCGATGATGTGCTCACGCTCGACCGGGCTCATGCTGAGCCAGAACCGGCGGGGCTGGCTGAAGTGGTCGCCGAACGACTCGGGGGCCTCGCGGACCTTGGTCGCCTCCGGGACCCGTACGGGCGTCTCGACGTACGCGCCCATGTCCGCGCCCGCGGTGAACGGGCAGCCGCCGTCGAGGGAGTTGGGCCGGTAGGGGGCGACCCCGCGGTGCACGGCCGTCTGGTGGAAGCCGTCGCGCAGCATGTCGTTGACGGGGGCGTGCGGCCGGTTGATCGGAAGCTGCGGGAAGTTGGGGCCGCCCAGGCGGGTGATCTGGGTGTCGAGGTAGGAGAAGAGACGGCCGGCGAGCAGCGGGTCGTCGGTGATGTCGATGCCGGGGACGAGGTGGCCGACGTGGAAGGCGACCTGTTCGGTCTCGGCGAAGAAGTTCGTCGGGTTGCGGTTGAGCGTGAGCAGCCCGATGGGCTGCACGGGGGCGAGCTCCTCGGGCACGATGTTCGTCGGGTCCAGCAGGTCGATGCCCTCGAAGGTCTGGTCGGGGGTGTCGGGGAAGGTCTGGATGCCGAACTCCCACTCGGGGTAGGCGCCCGCCTCGATGGCGTCGTAGAGGTCGCGGCGGTGGAAGTCGGGGTCGACGCCGCCCGCGATCTGCGCCTCCTCCCACACCAGGGAGTGCACGCCCAGCTTCGGCTTCCAGTGGAACTTCACCAGGGTCGTCTCGCCGGCGGCGTTGACCAGGCGGAAGGTGTGGACGCCGAAGCCCTCCATCGTGCGGTACGAGCGGGGGATGCCCCGGTCGGACATGTTCCACAGGGTGTGATGGGTGGCCTCGGTGTGCAGGGTGACGAAGTCCCAGAAGGTGTCGTGGGCGCTCTGGGCCTGCGGGATCTCCCGGTCGGGGTGCGGCTTGCCGGCGTGGATGACGTCCGGGAACTTGATCGCGTCCTGGATGAAGAACACCGGGATGTTGTTGCCGACCAGGTCGAAGACGCCCTCGCTGGTGTAGAACTTCGTCGCGAAGCCGCGGGTGTCGCGGACGGTGTCCGCCGAACCCCGGGAGCCGAGCACGGTGGAGAAGCGGACGAACACCGGGGTCTCGACGTCCTCGGCGAGGAACGCCGCCTTGGTCACGTTGGCCGCGGTGCCGTAGCTGCGGAACACGCCGTGCGCGCCGGCGCCGCGGGCGTGGACCACGCGCTCCGGGATGCGCTCGTGGTCGAAGTGCATCACCTTCTCGCGCAGGTGGTGGTCCTGGAGGAGCACCGGGCCGCGGGGGCCCGCCTTGAGCGAGTGGTCGGTGTCGGGCAGCCGGGTGCCCTGGGCGTCGGTCAGGTAGCTGCCGCTCTGGGCCGTCCGCGCCTGGTCGGCGCCGGTCGGCTGCCCGGTCGGCGAGACGGTGGCCGGGCCGCCCTGATCGGGCTTGGGGGGCAGCGGCTCGCGGGGCTCGGTCGGCTCGGCGACCGACGGCGACTCGGGAGCCGGCTTACCGGGGATGCCGTCCTCCGGGCCCGCGGGCCCGCCCTGGAGGGCGTCGGCCACCTTGTCCGCCGCTCGCTTCAAGGGGTTCGTCTCGCTCATCAACACCAATTCCTTCACTGGTCACGGACGGGGCCGCCGCGCGGACGGGGCGGCTGGGTGTGCGGTGCGCGCTGGTCGGGGCCGGGAATGCGGCCGGCAGCGGGTACCGGCAGGCGAAAGAGGTCGGGGGAAGGGGCCGCGGCGGCCCAGGTCCGGGGTCCCCGGGCCGGGGCGTCCGAAACCGGCGATCACGAAGATCTCCGGTCGGGGTGAAGTCGGGCCGTCTCTTGTCGAGTTGCCGGGACGGCGGGCCCGCCGGACGCCGGTCCGGACCCGGGGACCGTCAGCGGGGCCATGCGCCTGCCCGCCGATGACGCGTTCACCGGCGCAGCGGGCTTCCTGGCCCCGGGCGGGCGCGCACCGCTCCGCCCGCGTACGCCACCCTAGGCGCCGCGGGCGGTTCCCGCAGTCCGGGACGGACCGGTACGGGACCGGGGGCCGGCGGATCAGGGGCGTGCCGCGACCCGCACGGTCTCCAGGGTCGGGTCCGCCGCGTCGGAGATGAGGAAGCCGTGGGCGACTCCGCTGCGCAGGTAGTCGAGGACGTCCGACGTGATCACCTCGCCCGGTGCCACGACCGGCACGCCCGGCGGGTAGGGGCTGATCATCTCGGCGGCGATCCGGCCCACGGCCTGCTCGGCGGGCACCTGTTCGGCCGGGCCGAAGAACGCGTCGCGCGGCAGGACCGCCTGTTCCAGTTCCAGGACGTGCGGTGCGGGCAGGTGCACGGCGGGCTGTCG
The DNA here is from genome assembly GCF_040613095.1 of Streptomyces sp. NPDC006309. Lineage (NCBI taxonomy): Bacteria > Bacillati > Actinomycetota > Actinomycetes > Kitasatosporales > Streptomycetaceae > Streptomyces > Streptomyces sp. NPDC006309. The sequence goes on from NZ_JBEXRO010000015.1 coordinate 92,517, forward strand.
TTCGATGGAGTCGGCCTGCCGGACCAGCGAGCCCACGGCGTCCAGGAGCACCTTCTCGGTCTCGTCGTCGTCGGAGTGGGTGATGGAGGCGCTGATGCGGCAGCTGTCCGAACCGCCCACGTCGACGTGGCAATTGGCGCGCAGCCATTCGGCCGCCTGCATGCCGCTGATGCCCAGCTCCCGTACGTCGACGACGATCTTCAGGGGGTCGTACTCGGCGGCCAGGCCCTCCTCGATGATCTCCCCGCCCATCACCCGCAGCCCGGGCAGCTCGCGCAGCTCGGCGCGGACGCGCTCGGCGCGGTGGCGGGCGTTGCCGAGCAGTTCACGTCCCTGTTCGACCATCTGCCGCCGCCAGCCGTCGAGGGTGGCGTAGACGAGGCTGGAGGCGCTGGTGGTGCCGAGCAGGTCCTCGCGCTGCTTGAGCACAGTGGGCGAGACCCGGTCGTGCTGGAGGTGGAACACCGAACTCTGCTCGATGGCGCCGCCCATCTTGTGGACGCTGGTGACGACCAGGTCGGCGTCCGCGTCCATGCCCCAGACGGGCAGGTCCGGGTGGAAGGGCAGATGCGCGCCCCAGGCCTCGTCGACGATGAGCGGCACGTCGAACGCGTGGCAGGCGTCGGCCACCGCGCGGATGTCGGCGCAGGTGCCCCAGTCGGTGGGGGTGATGAGCAGCATGCCCTTGGCGTCCGGGTGCTCGCGCAGCCGGTTGCGGACGTCGTCGGCCTCCGGCGGGTGGGCCAGGTGACGTTCGGCGTCGAACTTGGGGTGGACCCAGATGGGCTCCACCCCGTTGATGATCACCGCGGCGATGACCGACTTGTGGGCGTTGCGGGACAGGAGCAGTTTCTCCCCGGGGCCCGCGACCGCCAGCATGGCGGTCTTGATGGACAGGGAGCTGCCGGCGGTGGAGAAGAAGGCGTGTTCGGCGCCGACCGCGTCCGCCATCAGTTCTTGCGCCTGCTCCAGCACGCCCTGGGACTGGCGGCGGTCGTCCAGGCCGTTGAGGCTCAGCACGTCCGAGCGGAAGACGTCGATGCCGAGGATCTCGGCCACGCGGGGGTCGGCTCCACGGCCCTGTTTGTGCCCGGGTGGCCCGAACACCACGTCTCCGCGTCGCCGGAACTCCTGTAGAGCCTCCAGGACGGGTACGCGGGAGTGATCCATGGCTGTCCTCCTGAGCTGGTCGGTGCCGCATCCACCGTGTTGCACCCGCCGCCGCGCCCCAAACCCGTCGGCCCGGTGTCAGGGGGCCGTTCGGTGGAACCCGGTTTTGGTACGGAGCACATCCCGCCGAGCCGCAGGAGGACTTGTGTCGCTGTACCACCGGGTCCGGGAGGAGGTCGCGCGGCGCGCGGACGCGCTGTGGGCCGTGGCGTCGGCCCTGCACGCCGACCCGGAGACCGCGTTCGCCGAGCACCAGGCGGCGGCACTGCTCACGGGTGAGCTGGAACGCGCCGGGTTCGAGGTGCGACGGGAGACCGCGGGCCTGCCGACCGCGTTCACGGCGCGCTCGGGCCGGGGCCGGCCGGTGGTGGCGTTCCCCCTGGAGTACGACGCCCTGCCCGGGCTGGGACACGCCTGCGGGCACAACCTGATCGCGGCGGCCGGCCTCGGGGCGGCCCTGGTCACGGACGCGGTGCTGGGCGGTGACGGGGGCACGGTCCTCGCGGTGGGCACGCCGGCCGAGGAGGGCGGGGGCGGCAAGGCCCTGGAGGTGGAGGCCGGGGTCTTCGACGAGGTGGACGCCGCCCTGATGTTCCACCCCGGGGTGTACGACTGGGCGCGGGCCCCGCTGACCGCTCAGGAGCAGTACCTGGTGGCCTTCCAGGGCCGGGCCGCGCATCCCACGGGCAACCCGACGGAGGGAATCGACGCGCTGGCGGCGCTGATCGAGCTGTTCAACGTGGTCGCGGCGCTCGGCCGGCGGCTGCCGGAGGGATCTCACGTCCAGGGCATCATCACGCACGGTGGTACGGCCACGAACATCGTCCCCGAGTTCGCCGAGGGGCGCTTCGGGCTGCGCGCGCTCACGACCGCCGCCCTGGACGGCCTGGCGGCACAACTGCGCACGGCCGCCGAGGGGGTGGCGCTGGCGACCGGCACGACCGTCACGGTGGAACGCGCGAGCGTGCGGTACGAGCACTTCCGGGACAGCACGGTGCTGTCCGAGCGGTTCGCCGGGCATCTGGACCGCGCCGGGATCACTCTCACCCCGCCCGCTCCCGGCGTCTACCTGGGCTCTTCCGACATCGGCAATGTCAGCGGCCGGGTGCCCGCCATCCATCCGTTCGTCGCGGTCATGGGCGCCGACGGCTCCGACCACACACCGGAGTTCGCCGAGGCGGCGGCGTCGGAGCGGGCCCGCCGTGTCCTGCCGGCGGTGGTGGAGGCGCTGACCTGCACGGCCGTGGACGTGCTGCGGGACGCGGACCTGCGCGGGCGCGCGTGGGAGGGCCTGCGCCGGGCCGCCGCCTGACCGTCGTACGCCCGCTCAGACCTGCGCGGCGTGGCGTGCCTCGCGTTCCCCGCCCGGCCCCTCGGCGGCGGCACGGACGTGCCGCACGGCGGCGGGCAGCGCTCGGCGGATCACGTCGGGCAGGCGGCCGGAGGACGGCCACTCCACCAGGCAGCGTGCCACCTCCCGCATCTTCGTGTTGGTGTGCTGCGACACGTGCTTCAGCACGTCCCAGCCCTGCTGCGGGCGCAGCCCGGCGCGGGCGATGACCACGCCGATCGCCTGGTCGACCAGCGCGTGCGAGACGAGGGCCCGGCGCAGCTGGGCGACCTCCTCCCGGAGTCCGTCCAGCTGGTCCGTCTGCTCGTCACATCCGATCATGCGATCACCATGCGCAGCAGCCCCCCACTCAAACAGCCGTCAGGCGAACAACATCGCGCAACGCGGTACAGAAAACGAAAAAGGGCTGCTCAGGGGCACATAGGGAGCAGATTGAAGGGCAGGTGAGCGGGATGGAATCGCTCACTTTCGACAGCGACGACCTGGAGGTGACGGAGGATTTCTTCAGCCGGGCCTACGCCAGGATGCGTATCGCCAGCGGTACCCCCGGTCCCCACCACGCCCGGGTCCACCGCGCCGCCCTGTCCTCCGTGAGTGTCGACGAACTCGCGCTGGACTTCGAGATGAGCTACTCGGTGTCCCCGCTGGGCCGGATCTGTCTGTGCGTCATGCACGAGGGAACCGTGCGGGACCACGGCTTCCACGGGGTGGAGGACGCCTTCGGACCGGGTGACGTGGTGCTGTTCGCGCCGCCGGACCTGCCGTACACGGGGCGGATCTGCAACGCCCGCTACAACATCACCATGCTGGACCCGGCGCTGCTCGCCCAGGTGGCCGCGGGCCCGGCCGGCTCTCCCCCGGTACGGCTGACCGGTCACCGGCCGCGCTCGGCCGCGGCGGCCCGGCACCTGAGCGGTACGATCGCCCATCTGCGCGACCACGTGCTGTCCGACGCCCAGATCGCGGACCAGCCGCTGATCGCCGCCACGGCCGCCCAGCACCTCGCGGCGAGCGTCCTGGCCACGTTCCCCAGCACGGCGCTGGAGGAGCCGACCGCCGCCGATCGTCACGACGCGCACCCGGTGATGCTGCGCCGCGCGCTCGCCTACATCGACGACCACGCCGACCAGCCCGTCACGGTCGCCGAGATCGCCGCCGCGGCCCATGTGACGGTGCGCGCGCTCCAGTACGCCTTCCGCCGGCATCTGGACACGACACCGCTCGCCCATCTGCGCCGGGTGCGGCTCGCGCACGCCCACCGGGACCTGCTGGACGCCGACCCCGGCACCGGGGCCACGGTCACGTCGGTCGCGGCCCGCTGGGGTTTTCACCACCCGGGCCGCTTCGCCTCTCTGTACCGGCAGGAGTTCCGGCGCAATCCGCACGAGTCCCTGTACGAGGGCTGACGGGCGTCCCGGGCGGGGCGCGGCCTCCGCCCGGGACGCGGGACGGCCTACGGGAAGGACGTCACCTTGGACGGGACGGTACTGGTCCCCGAGGTGGGTGCGCCGGTGCTGTTGACGACGTGGGCGTACTGGCCCTGGCCGCCGAGGGAGATCACCAGCAGGTCGTGCATCCGGATGCCGGAGGTGGTGGGCACCTGGAAGCCGTGGGCCTGGACGATCGACGGATCGGCCGTGTAGTTGCAGTAGCTGCCCAGTCCCCAGGCCTCATGGGTGGTGACGGTGTCGGCGACCTTGTAGGCCGCGTAGCCGGTGATGCCGTCGTGGGTGACGGCGGCGGCGTTCGGGGCGTCGTACGCCTTCTCGTTCTGGAAGAAGATGGTCCGGCCGCGTTCTCCGGACCAGTAGACGTCGTACTTGTTGAAGTGCTCGACGAACAGGCCGGTGGCGAGGACGTCGTTGCCGTTCACGCGCAGGCCGTAGTCGGCGCGGTTGGTGTTCCAGCCGACGCCGCTGCCGTGGTCGGCGCGCCAGAGCCAGGTGTGGTCGATGACGACGTTGTTGCTGTTCACCACGACCGAGTTGGTGGCGAGGCCGGGTCCGGCGCCGCCGATGCGGACGAACACGTCCTGCATGGTGGTGGGGTCGGCGGAGTGGTCGGCGGTGGCGCCGGGCGTGCCGATCCGCAGGAGCGTGTCGGAGTTGACGGCGCCGGCGTCGATCAGGAATCCGGCGAGCCTGACGCCGTCGACGTCGGCGACGTGCATCGCGTCGACGCCGTTGTCCGGGACCAGGGTGGCGAGACCGAGTCCGAGGACGACCGTGTCGGGGCGGGTGACGTCGAGGGTCTGGTCGAGGTGGTAGACGCCGGGCGTGAACAGCAGGTTGAGGCCCTGGGCGAGGGCCGCGTTGATGGTGGCGGCCGTGGCGCCCGGCTTGACGACGTAGAACTGGTCGAGCGGGAGCGACGTACCGGCGTCGGCCGGCCAGGAGACGCCCCGGGCGCCGGTGCGCTTGGCCGGCACGAACACCTTGTAGGCGGAGCCGTCGAGGTACAGGAAGGGCTTCTCCCGGGAGACCGGGGTGGTGTCCAGCGTGGTGTACGGGCCGTTGTCGAAGTTGGTGGCCGGGGCGCCCTGGACGCCGGAGAACGTCATGTTCCACACGCCGTTGCTCCAGCCGCCGACCGAGCTGTCGCGGGTGTACCACTGCTGCTGGGAGTACGGGCCCACCGTACCGTCGACCTTGGAGTCCGCGATGTAGCCGCCGGAGGCCCAGCCGTAGCCGTTCGGGGCGAGGTTGAGGCCGCCCTGGACGTGGATGCGGCGGAAGGGCGCGGCCTGGGCGACGGCCCAGCGGTCGGTGCCGTTCGACGGCTTGATGGCGAGGTTCTCCGCCGAACGCCAGAAGTTCTGGGTGGCGTTGCCGTTGAACCAGCCCGCGTCCACGGTGACGTCACCGTTGATCTGGGTGTCGTCGGGGTTCAGCCCGAGCCCGGAGATCGAGGTGTAGAAGCCGATCTGGGCATTGATCCCGTTGTACGTGCCGGGCTTGAGCAGGAACTGGTAGCGGCCGGTGCCGAACTGCGCCGACTCCTGCTTGGCGAAGACGTCGTCGAACTTCTGCTGGAGGTTGGGGGTGGAGGGGTCGACGACGATGACGTTCGGGCCGAGGTCGCCGCCGCCCTGGACCGGCGGGACGCCGGTGGCACCGGTGTGCACGGCGAACTCCCACAGCGAGTAGCCGTAGCCGGTGCCGCGCGCGGTGCCGAGGATCCGGACGTACCGGCCCGAGCCGCTGACGTCGTACGAGGCCGTGCCGCCGGTGGCGCCGGTGACGGTCTTGAGGGTGCTCCAGCTCTGCCCGTCGGCGGACGCCTGGATCTGGAAGTCCTTGCCGTAGGCGGCCTCCCAGTTCAGGTCGACCTTGCACAGGTCCTGGACGGAGCCGAGGTCGACCTGGAGCCACTGCGGGTCGGCGGCCTGGCTGGACCAGCGGGTGGTGGTGCTGCCGTCGAAGGCGGCGGAGGCGGGCGTGCCGGCGTTCTCGGTGGAGGAGGCGGTGGCCGTCCTGCCCTGGGCGGCGTTGGCGGTCCCGCAGCCGGTCCCGCTGCCGCTCGTGCTGCCGAACACCTGGAACTCCCAGAGGGAGTAGCCGTACGAGGTGGCCCGGTGCACGCCGAGCATGCGCACGTAGCGGCCCTGCCCGGACACGTCGAGCGTGTCGACGCCGCCGTCGGAGCCGGTGACGGACTTCAGGTCCGTCCAGCTGTTCCCGTCGCCGGATATCTGGACCTTGTAGTCCTTGCCGTAGGCGGCCTCCCAGTTCAGGACCACCCGGGTGACGGTGGCGGTGCCGCCCAGGTCGACCCGCAACCACTGGTCGTCCCCGGCGGCCGAGGACCAGCGGGTCCCGGTGTCGCCGTCGACACCCAGCGCGGCGGTGGTGCCGTTGTTCTCCTCGGACGACGCGGTGGCCGTCCTCCCCTGGGACAGGGGGGTTTCGGCCGCGGCGGCCGAGGGATGCGTGGCGGGAAGGGCGATCAGCGCTGCCATGGCGGACAGCGCGATGCCCAGGGATCTCAGTCTCATGCGGCGGCTCCAGACGGCTCGGGGGTCAAGCGGCTGACCCCACGGCTTAGTTCATGTTTTGATTTAAGTGATGAGTCAAGCGGGTTACAAGCCTTCGGACGCCACATCCTTCAACTGCCGCGCCGCGATCACCGCGCACCGCGACCGCGGCGCGGTCAGGCGTCAACACCGCTGCGGAGCCGCCGTCACAGCACGGCCGCCTCCGGGCCGTCGGGCGGAGCCGTGCGCGGCACGGCGGACGGCGGGACCGACCGTGTCGCCCGGGAGGGGCCGGCGGGGCACCGGTGGGATGTCACCGGCCTGCCGGTCGAGCGTCGGAGGGGTGCCGGTCAGGACAGCGGTTCCTGGGCCGGTCGGCGGATCAGCTCCTCGTCCGGTTCTGTGGAACGGGCCGTGACGGCGGCCGGCCGGGACGGGGTGCGGGTGCCGCGGGAGATCCTCCCGGCGAAGCCCGGGTCTCGGGTGCGCGGCCGGGATCGGGGCGGTCGTGCTGTGCGGGTGGTGCGTGCGCGTGCTGCCGCGGACCGGGTGCGCGCCGGGTCCGGGGGCGCGCTCGTCGTGCGTGCCGGACGGCCGCGCGCGCCGTTCTCGAGGCACGCGCCGCGGTCCCTGTGCACCGGCACGCCCCCCGTGGGGCGGATGACCGGCGGTTGAACGGGTACTCCCCGGCCATGCGGGTGAGCGTGGTGGATGCGGGGTCGAACACGGTGCGATTGGTGATCGCAGACGTGGAAGGCGGTGTTCCGCTGCCGGTGCACACCGTCAAGTGGAAGCTGCGGCTGTGCGAGCATGCCGGCGCGGACGGCACCATCGCCGACGAGGCGGTGGAACAGCTGGTGAGGGCGGTGGCCGCGGCGGGCGCCACGGCTCGCAGGTGGCGCGCCGCGGGCCCGCTGGCCTTCGCGACCACCGTGGTGCGCAACGCTCCGAACCGGGCGGACGTCCTGCAACGGGTGGCGTCCGGTACCGGGATCCGTATGTGCACGATGCCGGGTGAGACCGAGGCCGAGCTGACCTTCCTGGCCGCCCGCCGCTGGCTCGGCTGGAAGGCGGGCCCGCTCGCGCTGCTCGACATCGGCGGCGGCTCGCTGGAGGTGGCGTTCGGCAGGGGACGGCTGCCCGACTTCGCCGCGTCCCTGCCGCTCGGAGCGAGCCGGCTGACCCGCGAGCACCTGGGCGTCCAGGACCCGCCGGGGCCGGGTGAGCTGAAGGAACTGCGCCGCCGGATCCGACACGAGCTGCGGGACGTCGCCTCGCGGATCCGCTGGGAGCGGCCACGCACCGCTGTCGTCGCCTCCCGTACGTTCCAGCAGCTGGCGCGGCTGTGCGGGGCCTCGCCCGGGCGGTACGGACCGTTCGTCGAGCGTGAGCTGGCCTGCCGGGATCTGCGCGAGGCGGTGCACACGCTCGCCGCGCTGCCCATCGCCGAGCGGGCCCAGCTGCCCGGCATCTCCGCGCCGCGCGCCGCGCAGAGCCTGGCCGGGGCGGTCGTCGGGCACACGGCGCTGAAGCTGATGGGTCTGCCCCGGGCCGTCGTCTGCCCCTGGGCGATCCGCGAGGGTGTGCTGCTGCGCTATGTCGAGGACGGCGCCGACTGGTGGACGGACGTCACCGGCGCCACCGACTCCACGACCCCGCCCCCGACGACGACCCTGCGCATCGCGGCACCGTCCGCGTGACGGCGCGCCGGGCGCTTCCGCGTGACGGGTGACGGACGTTCCCGCGCGGGAGTGACAGGTGACGGACTTTCCCGCCGCGGCAGTGACGGGTGGCGGACATTCCCGCGCGGGAGACCCCGGCCGCATGACGGCGTGGCCGCACCCCGCGCCCCGCGGCTCCGCGCCCCGCGGCTCCGCGCCCCGCGGCTCCGCCCTCGCGAGGCGGTGCCGGCGGCCGGTACCCGCCGTAACCGGTCTCCTCGACCGGCCGGTGGCGAGCGGGCGTGCCCGTTCCGTGGCCCGCGGCTCAGGCCGGCCCATGGTCCGCTCGCCCGGGCCCGGACCCCGTTCCGGTGGCCGTAGTGGCAGGTCAGCGCGCGTGCGTCCGCAATGTGCCGGCCATTCTCAGCAGGCGGTCGGCCGGTTCGCGGAGGCCCGGGTGGGCCAGCACCGTGTTCCGCAGGCCGCGTACCGGGCGCCGCCACAGGCGTCGGGCCAGTGCGACGGGGTGCGGACGGGCCGCGAAGCCCTCGCCTACCCGGAGTTCGCGGGTCTTGAGCCAGTCCTTGTACTCCTTGTCGCCGCGCCCCAGGTCCACCAGGCTCACCCCGTGCCGGGCGGCGGCCTCGGCGGTCCGCAGGTGCATCATCAACCCCGGCGAGTAGGCGGGGAGTCCGGGGTCGTAGGCGGTGAACCAGGCGGCCAGTACGGTGGCCGAGCGGGGCCCGAAGTGGGCGGCGACCGGACGGTCGCCCGCGTACAGCACGGACAGCACCCCCGTGAAGTGCTCCTCGCGGACGCGGAACAGGTGGTCGACCAGGGCGACGATCCACGGCCGGGAGAACCGGTCCATGCGGCCGGTTCTCCGGTACTGCGCGGACTTCCACCGCATGAGGGTGCGCAGCGCCTCCGGGTCGCGTTCGTCGAAGACGAACCGGACCTCGCCGACGTCCCGGCCGAGCCGGCGTTCCTTCTTCAGCGTCGTCCTGGCCAGCCCGGGGTACGCCCCGCGCAGCCACTGCGCGTAGGTGCCGTCGCCGGGTTTCACATCGATCACCGGTGAGGCGAAGGTGCCGGTGACGTGGGGCTCGAACGGGGTCTGTTCCCGGACGAGATGGTCGAACTCGAAGATGCTGAGCCCGCAGGCCCGCAGCAGTTGCCGCACGTTCCAGGTGACTCCGGGCCGGTGCACGAGGGCCTGGCAGTCGGACAAACCGAGTCCGACGGCCCGGCCGGTGCCCAACGGCCCCCGCTCGTACGGGAGGAAGCCGACCGGCTCCCCGCCCTCCCACAGCACCGCCACGCGTGCTCCGGGCCGGAACCGGCCGACCCCGGCGGCGAATTCGGGGGCCAGGAACGGGTTGGCGTACTCGGGTGACTCGTCCATCGCCCGGTGCCAGGCCCCGCGCAGGCCGGGCGTCAGGTCACCGGGTCTGTGGACGGTGATCTCCACGTCGTTGATCCCCACGTCGTCGATCCCCACGTCAGGTCGCCCGTTTCCCGGCCGGGAAACCGAACCGTAGGAGCTGGCTCAAACCTGACGAAAAAGCCCGCGGTCTGTCAAGGGTGCCCCGGGCGACGGACGGTGGGACATGGAGCCGGCATGACGCCGCGGTATTGACATGAACCTGTAGCTACACCGACGCTGCGTGCGTGAAATTGCTCGAACGACGCCTGTTCCGAGCGCTTGCGAGCAACACCGCGTAAGAACAGTCGTTCCGCGAAGGTGCGAGGGGAGCTGTTCCGCCGTGCGAAGACTCCGACACCGTGTGCCGTGGCCGGCCTGGATACCGCTGGGGCTGGCCGCCGTCCTGACCGGAACCGCGCTGGCCGTTCCGGCCCCCGCCCACGCCGGCGCCACCGCGTCCGGCGCGGTACTGGACCCGGGCCACAGCAGCGTCACCTGGCGGAGCCCGGTCTACGCCAAGGGCACCGGCGCCGGGCCCGAGCACTGCCCCGGTGCCGCCGACGACCCCGAGAGCAAGGTGTGCGACCGCTTCGACCTGACCGTCTCGGTGCCGGACGGCTACTGGGACGACAACCCCGAGGGCGGTGTCCCGCTGTCGGTCGGCTGGGAGCACCCCTCGGACGACTTCGACCTGTACGTCTACGACGACCACGGCAGGCAGGTGGCGTCCGGTGCGGGCACCGCCGACCCCGAGGCCACGGTGATCCCCCGGGCGTCGGGGACGTACCACGTCGTGGTGGTGCCGTACGACGTGCACGACAACTCCTTCACGGGCACCGCCTATCTGCCGGCCACGGCGGACGCCGGTGACCTCACCTCCTTCTCGGGCGGCGAGGGGCGCTACACCATCGGGGCCGGGCGGCTCACGGCCCGCGCCGATCTCCTGACGGGCGGCCGGCTGCGACTCCAGGCGGATCCGTCGGGCTCGCTCGGCGACCCGGCCGGCACCGCCATCGTGCGCGGGCAGCCGGCCCGGCAGCGGCACACCTCGTCCTTCGACGCGGGCGACTACTACGGCATCCGGTCCCCGCAGGCGGTGCTGCGCGTGTACAAGAAGCCGCTGCGGTTCGGGCTGTACCGGCCCGACAACCGCACCCGGATCTGGCAGGAGGACAAGCCGCTGCGCTGGTCGACCGGCGGGATGCGGCAGAGCCTGGTCCGCGGCGCGGACGAGCAGTTCTTCGGCGGCGGCGAGCAGAACGGCGGTTTCTCGCACCGCGGGCGGACCATCCACGTGGCGAACAGCTTCGACTGGAACGAGGGCGGCTACAACAACTCCCAGCCCTTCTACCTCTCCAGCGCGGGCTACGGCGTCTTCCGCAACACCTTCGCACCGGGCGTGTACACGTTCGGCTCGCCGGTCACCACGGGTCACCAGGAACGGCGCCTGGACGCCTACTACTTCCTCGGCGACGCCCGCCAGGTCATCGGCGAGTACACGTCACTGGTGGGCAAGCCCTTCATGCCACCGGTGTACGGCCTGGAACCGGGCGACTCGGACTGCTACCTGCACAACGCCAACCGGGGCGAGCGGCACACCCTGGACGCGCTGAGGACCGCCGACGGCTACACCGCGAACGGGATGCCGCTCGGCTGGATGCTGGTCAACGACGGGTACGGCTGCGGGTACGAGGACCTGGAGCAGACGGGGAAGGGCCTTGAGGACCACCACGCCCAGCTCGGCCTGTGGACCCAGGACGGCATCGGGAAACTCGCCGAGCAGGTCCGGGCCGGCCAGCGGGTGGCCAAGCTGGACGTGGCCTGGGTGGGCAACGGCTACCGGTTCGCGCTGGACGCCTGCGACGCGGCCAAGCGGGGGATCGAGGACAACAGCGACGCCCGCGGCTTCGTGTGGCTGCCGGTGTCCTGGGCGGGCGCCCAGCGCTGCGGGGTGCTGTGGAGCGGCGACCAGAAGCTGTCCTGGGACTACATCCGCTGGCAGATCCCGACGTACGCCGGGGCGACCCTGTCCGGCATCGCCTACGACACCGGTGACGTCGGCAGCATCTACCGCCACGACCCCACCATGTACACCCGCGACCTCCAGTGGAAGGCGTTCCTGCCGGCCGTCATGACGATGGACGGCTGGGCCACCGACATCACCACCGGCAAGCCCGCCGACCAGCAGCCCTGGCGCGACGGTGAGCCGTACACCTCCGTCAACCGCGCCTATCTCCAGCTGAAGGAGCGGCTGCTGCCGTACATGTACACCCTGTCCGCCCAGGCGGCGCGGACAGGGGTGGGAGCGGTGCGCCCGCTGTGGCTGGAGTACCCGGACGACCCCGGCACGCTCGGCGCGCAGGCGGCGTACGAGTTCCTGTCCGGCCCGGACTTCCTCGTCGCCCCGGTCTACGAGGACTCCGACACCCGCGACGGGATCTACCTGCCGAAGGGCACCTGGACCGACTACCGGACCGGCCGCACCTACCGGGGCCCGACCACGCTCGACGGCTACCACGCCCCCCTGGACACCCTCCCGCTGTTCGTGCGCGAGGGCGCGATCGTGCCCATGTGGCCCAAGGGGACGACGAGTTGGCAGACCCGCGACCGGCACGAGCTGGACTGGGACCTCTACCCGGCCGCGCACGGCACCAGCCACTACACGCTGTACGAGGACGACGGCGTGACCCGTGCCTACGCCGAGGGTGCCGCGGCCACCCAGCGGGTGTCGGTGCGCGAGGACGCCCGGGGCACCACCGTGACGGTCGGGGCGAGCAGGGGCGACTACGCGGGCAAGGTGGCCGCCCGGTCCTACCGGTTCAGCGTGCACGGCGGCACGGCACCCGCGCGGATCCTGCTCGACGGGCGTCCGCTGCCGCGCGACGCCTGGTCGTACGACGCCGGCGGTCACGTCACGGCCGTCACCACGGCGAGACTGCCGCTCGACCGCGGGTTCACGGTCCGACTGGTCGACGGAAGGTAAAGAGAACGTATGGTCTAGTCCAAAGAACATGTTGGTCTAGTCCAACTTATTGACGTGGCCGCGACTACTCCCAGAGGGTGGGGCTCCCCGTCCCCGGGTCCCCACCCTCTGGAGGCACGCATGAGACGTCTTCGGGCATGTCTGGGCGCGGCGGCAGCCGTCACGCTCGCCGCCGCCGGCAGCACCGCACTGGTCGCGGGCAGCGCCTCGGGCGCGACGACCGCGCTCAGCAACCGCTGGTACGCCGCCGCCCCCTATCTGATGCCGACGGACAACGAGCCGCCGGACCCGGCCGCCATCATGGACGCCACCGGCCTGAAGGCCTTCCAGCTGGCCTTCGTCCTCGCCCCCAACGGCGGTGGCTGCACACCCACTTGGGGCGGCACGTCGTCCGTCTCCTCGGACACGGCCGTACAGTCGGTGATCAACACCATCCGCGCCAAGGGCGGTGACGTCTCCGTCTCCATCGGCGGTTACGGCGGCACCAAGCTCGGCCAGGCCTGCGCCGACGCGGCCTCCACGGCGGCGGCCTACCAGCAGGTCATCACCAAGTACGGGCTGCACGCCATCGACTTCGACCTGGAGGAGCCGGAGTACGAGAACACCGCGGCGATCAAGAACGAGATCGGCGCCGCCAAGATCCTCCAGCAGAACAACCCGGGGCTGTACGTCTCCGTGACCACCGCCGGCACCGCGGACGGGACCGGCTGGTTCGGCAAGCAGATGCTGCTGGAGGCCAAATCGCAGGGTTTCACCCCGAACAACTTCTCCATCATGCCGTTCGACGGCGGCTTCAGCGGGGCGGCGAGCCAGACCAGCGCGCTCACGAACTTCAACTCCATTCTCCAGTCCACCTTCGGCTGGAACCAGGCGACCGCCTACGCCCACGAGGGCTTCTCGGGCATGAACGGCCGCAGCGACACCGGGGAGTACTTCAGCCAGGCCGACTTCCAGACCGTGCTGGACTACGCGACGAGCCACAACATGGACCGGTTCACCTTCTGGTCACTGAACCGCGACCGGCAGTGCTCCCCGGCCGACAACGGCGGCCGTACGTCCGGGACCTGCTCCAGCGTGGCCCAGAACTCCTGGGACTTCGCCAAGTACTCGGTGAAGTTCGCCGGCGCCACCCCGCCGAGCACGACCCCCACCCCGACCCCCACGCCCACCCCGACGCCCACCCCCACCCCGGCCTCCTGCAAGACCGCCTGGAGCGCGACGGCCACCTACACGGCCGGGAACGAGGTCTCGTACAACAAGCACAACTGGAAGGCCAAGTGGTGGACCCAGAACGAGGTGCCCGGCGCCTCGGAGTGGGGCGCCTGGCAGGACGAGGGCGCCTGCTGAGGGCCGGACGCGCCTGACCTGCCGGACGCGCCCGACGCGGGCTGACGGGCGCGACGCGGTCTGACGGGCGCGCGCGACGCATCATCGCTTGATGTGTCCGGCTCATGGGGGCGGGCGCCGGAACACCACCGGCACCCGCCCCCACCTGCGGGACTGGTGCAATCGGCGGGACGGTCGTAGCGTCGAGTGCACGCGGTCGGACACAGCACGACGGGTGGGAGCGGCCATGCGCGGATCACTGGTGGGAACGACGGTCACCCTCGCGGCAGGCGTCCTGCTGACAGCGGCCATGACGACGGCCTCGGCGAGTCCGCCGTCCGCGGTCCACCGGCCGGCCGCGCGCCCGCGGCCGGTCCTCGTCGACTGCCTGTGGCACCGCACCGTCCGCCCCACCGACTTCATCCTGGCCTGCGGCGACGGCAACAGCCGGCTCACCGGACTGCACTGGACCCGGTGGAGCGGCCGGGCCGCGACCGCGGCGGGCGTGAACCTGCTCAACGACTGCAAGCCGTACTGCGCGGCCGGCACGTTCCACCGCTACCCGGTGACCGTGCGGCTGGACGGCGCCCAGCCCTGGAAGAAGGACCCCGGCGTCCGGCACTACACCCGGATGAGCCTGACCTACACCGGCGCCCTCCCGGAGGGCTTCCAGCGGGTCGTGACCTACCCGCTCTGGGACTGACCCGGCCGGCCGTCACCCGGGCGCGCCGCGTCCGGCACCGGACGGTGGGCCGCGTGGGCGACGTCCCGGCCCCGGCTCCCGCCACCGGCCGCCCGTACCCCCTCATGGTGGTGTGACCCCGCACGCCGGCGCCCCGCGCGCCGACCGAAAAGAGGTCACATGCCCCCGCTCCCCCGCCTGGCCGGCACCGCCACGGCCGTGCTCGCGCTCGGCCTGGTCGCCGCGGCGCCCGCTCCCGGCACCGACCCGGTCGTCACCGCCGCGCGCGTCGTCGCCCACTTCGACGCGGCCGCCCGGCAGACGCCCGAGAACATCGCCCTGGAGCCCGACGGCTCCGCCGACCTGACCCTCGCCCTGGCCCGGCAGGTCGCCCGCGTCACCCCCGACGGGCAGACCCGGATCCTCGCGACCCTGCCCGCCGTGGCGAACCCGGCCACGCCGCTCGTGCACGACGCCGTCGTCACCGGCATCGCCCGCGCCCACGACGGCACGCTGTACGTCAACTACGCCACCGGCACCCGCGCCACCGGCATCTGGCGCCTCTCCCCCACCGGTGGCGCGCCGCAGCGGATCGCGGCGCTGCCCGCCGACGGGCTGCCCAACGGACTGGCCCTCGACGAACGCCGGGGCATGCTGTACGCGGCCGACTCGGTGCACGGCACGGTCTGGAGCGTCCCGCAGGCCGGCGGCACGGCCACGGACTGGGCGTCGGCCACGGCGCTCACCCCGCTCTCCGCGCCACCGGGCTCCGGCCTCGGCGCCAACGGCATCAAGGTGCACCGCGGCGCCGTGTGGGTGTCCAACACCGACCGGGGCACGCTGCTGCGCCTCCCCGTCGGCCCGGACGGCTCCGCCGGGCCGGTCGAGACACGCGCCACCGGGCTCGACGGCATCGACGACTTCGCCTTCCCCGGGCAGGGCAGAAGCGTGCTGGCCGCGCTGAACGACGGCAGCAAGGTCGTCCTGGTCAGCCCGGACGGCACCGTCACGACCGTGCTCACCGCACAGGACGGGCTGTCCAACCCGACCGCCGTCGCGGTGCGCGGCCGGACCGTGTACGTGCCGAGCGGCGCGTACGTCACCCGGCGCGACCCCAACCTGCTCCTCGCCCGCCTGCGCCACCTCGTCGACCACCGGTAACCGGCGAGCCGCACCCACCCCGCGCCGCCCCCGTGCCGGGGCGGCGCTGGGTGGGTCAGGTCAGGTCAGTTCGGCGAGGAGGTCGCCGCCCTCGACCTGCTGGATGCGGTTGATGGCCAGGCGGGACACCCGGCCGGCCTTCGGGGCGGTGATCGTGGCCTCCATCTTCATCGCCTCGATGGTGGCGATCGTGGCACCGGCCGCCACCTCGTCGCCCTCGGTGACCGCGAGGGTCACCACACCGGCGAAGGGTGCCGCGACATGGCCCGGATTGCCGCGGTCGGCCTTCTCCGTCACGGGAAGGTCGGAGGCGGCGGCCCGGTCGCGGACCTGGATGGGCCGCAGCTGGCCGTTGAGCGTGGACATCACGGTCCGCAGACCGCGCTCGTCGGCCTCGCCGATCGCCTGGAGCTCGATCAGCAGCCGGACGCCGGGCTCCAGATCGACGGCGTACTCCTTGCCCGGGCGCAGGCCGTAGAAGAACGCCTTGCTGTCCAGCACGCCGGTGTCGCCGAAGGTCTGCCGGTGCGTGTCGAACTCCCGGGCCGGGCCGGGGAACAGCAGCCGGTTGAGGGTGGCCCGGCGGTCCTTGGCCAGCCCGTCGCGGTCCTCGGCGGACAGCTCGGGGACGGGCTTGGCCGCGGCCCGGCCCTGGAGCGCCTTGGTGCGGAACGGCTCCGGCCAGCCGCCGGGCGGGGTGCCCAGCTCGCCGCGGAGGAAGCCGATCACCGAGTCGGGGATGTCGAACCGGTCGGGGGTCGTCTCGAAGGCCTCCGGGGAGACGCCGGCGCCGACCAGGTGCAGGGCCAGGTCGCCGACCACCTTGGAGGACGGGGTGACCTTGACCAGCCGGCCGAGGATGCGGTCGGCGGCGGCGTACATCGCCTCGATGTCCTCGAAGCGGTCGCCGAGACCGAGGGCGACGGCCTGGGTGCGCAGGTTGGACAGCTGGCCGCCGGGGATCTCGTGGTGGTAGACGCGGCCGGTCGGCGAGGCGAGGCCCGCCTCGAACGGGGCGTAGATCTTCCGGACGCTCTCCCAGTACGGCTCCAGGTCGCCGACGGCCTGGAGGTCCAGGCCGGTGGGCCGCTCGGAGTGGTCGGTGGCGGCGACGATCGCGGACAGCGACGGCTGCGAGGTCGTACCCGCCATGGAGGCCACCGCCCCGTCCACCGCGTCGGCGCCCGCCTGGATCGCGGCCAGGTAGGTGGCGAGCTGGCCGCCGGCGGTGTCGTGGGTGTGCAGGTGCACGGGCAGGTCGAACTCGCGGCGCAGCGCCGAGACCAGCTTGGCGGCGGCCGGCGCGCGCAGCAGGCCGGCCATGTCCTTGATCGCCAGGACGTGGGCGCCGGCGCCGACGATCTGCTCGGCGAGGCGCAGGTAGTAGTCGAGGGTGTAGAGCCGCTCGGCCGGGTCGTTGAGGTCGGCGGTGTAGCAGAGCGCGACCTCGGCGATCGCCGTGCCCGTCTCCCGTACGGCGTCGATGGCGGGCCGCATCTGGCCGACGTCGTTGAGGGCGTCGAAGATGCGGAAGATGTCGATGCCGGTGGCGGCGGCCTCCTGCACGAAGGCGTCGGTGACCTCGGTCGGGTACGGGGTGTAGCCGACGGTGTTGCGGCCGCGCAGCAGCATCTGGAGGCAGATGTTGGGGACGGCCTCGCGCAGGGCGGCCAGCCGCTCCCAGGGGTCCTCGGCGAGGAAGCGCAGCGCGACGTCGTAGGTGGCGCCGCCCCAGCACTCCAGGGAGAGCAGCTCGGGCAGGGTGCGGGCGACGACCGGGGCGACGGCGAGGAGGTCCTTGGTGCGCACCCGGGTGGCGAGCAGGGACTGGTGGGCGTCGCGGAAGGTGGTGTCGGTGACGCCGATCGTCGGCGACCGGCGCAGGTGGCGGGCGAAGCCCTCGGGACCGAGTTCCACCAGGCGCTGCCGCGAACCGGCGGGCGGCTCGCCCGCGGGCAGCGGGGGCAGCTTGGTCAGCGGGTCGAGCACGTCGGGGCGGGCACCGTGCGGCTTGTTGACGGTGACGTCGGCGAGGTAGGTGAGCAGCTTGGTGCCGCGGTCGGCGGAGGAGCGGGACGTCAGGAGGTGCGGGCGCTCCTCGATGAAGGAGGTGGTGACCCGGCCCGCCCGGAAGTCGGGGTCGTCCAGGACGGCCTGGAGGAAGGGGATGTTGGTGGCCACGCCCCGGATGCGGAACTCGGCGACCGCGCGCCGGGCCCGGCCGATCGCGGCCTGGAAGTCCCGGCCCCGGCAGGTGAGCTTGACCAGCATCGAGTCGAAGTGCGCGCTGATCTCCGTGCCGGCGTGGGTGGTGCCGCCGTCGAGCCGGATGCCGGAACCGCCCGGCGAGCGGTAGGCGCTGATCCGGCCGGTGTCCGGGCGGAAGCCGTTGGCGGGGTCCTCGGTGGTGATACGGCACTGGAGGGCGGCGCCGCGCAGGGTGACGGTGTCCTGGGAGAGGCCGAGGCCGGCGAGGGTCTCGCCGGCGGCGATCCGGAGCTGGGCCTGGACCAGGTCGACGTCGGTGACCTCCTCGGTCACGGTGTGCTCGACCTGGATGCGCGGGTTCATCTCGATGAAGACGTGCTTGCCGTCGCGGTCGAGGAGGAACTCCACGGTGCCGGCGTTGCGGTAGCCGATCTCGCGGGCGAAGCGGACGGCGTCGGCGCAGATCCGGTCGCGCACGCCCGGGTCCAGGTTGGGGGCGGGGGCCAGCTCGATGACCTTCTGGTGGCGGCGCTGCACCGAGCAGTCCCGCTCGTACAGGTGGATGACGTTGCCCTCGCCGTCGGCGAGGATCTGCACCTCGATGTGGCGCGGGTCGATGACGGCCTTTTCCAGGAAGACGGTCGGGTCGCCGAACGCGGAGGCTGCTTCGCGGGAGGCGGCCTCGATGGACTCGCGCAGCTGGGCCGGCTCCGTGACGCGGCGCATACCGCGCCCGCCGCCGCCCGCGACGGCCTTGACGAAGACGGGGAAGCCGATCTCGTCGGCGGCGCGCACCAGTTCGTCCACGTCGTCGGAGGGCGCGGAGGAGCCGAGCACGGGCACTCCGGCGGCCCGGGCGGCGGCGACCGCGCGGGCCTTGTTGCCGGTCAGCTCCAGCGTGGCCGCGTCCGGGCCGACGAACGTGATGCCCGCTTCCTCGCAGGCGCGGGCCAGTTCGGGGTTCTCGGACAGGAAGCCGTATCCGGGGTAGACGGCGTCGGCGCCGGCCCGGCGGGCGGCGGCCACGATCTCCTCCACGGAGAGGTAGGCCCGTACGGGATGCCCGGGCTCCCCGATCTCGTACGCCTCGTCGGCCTTCAGCCGGTGCAGTGAGTTGCGGTCCTCGTGCGGGAAGACGGCGACGGTGCGCGCGCCCAGTTCGTAGCCCGCCCGGAACGCGCGGATCGCGATCTCTCCACGGTTGGCGACCAGCACCTTGCGGAACATCCTGGATTCCCTTCAGCTGCCTGCCGGCGACGAACACCCTGGTGTCGGCCACGCCTGCCGTATCTCGCGGCCACCCTAGGGGGTGTCCGCACGGGTCGAGGTGCGAAAACCATCACATCGACGGGGTGGCCGACGCCACACGTCCGCGCCGGCCCGGCCCCGCCGGGGGTGGTCACCACATCACCAGTACAGCAGCCTGCGGCCCGGAGCAGCAGCCGGTGGCCCCGGGACCTGTCGTCCGGATCATGCCCGGCTCGCGGGCCCTGGCACCGCGCCCTGATCCGGCCTGATCCGGACGGAGAGACCCTAGCGGTCGACGCACGGCGCCGGAACCTTCGACCGGGTCGTTCCGGGGCGGTCGACGGGGGCGGGCGAGTACGCGGGGGCCGGCACGGTGCGGATCGCCTCGGGGCCGGGGGCGGGGGCGGAGGCAGGGGCGAGATCGCAGGTGGGGGCGGGGATCAGGGTGGGAGCGGGGGCCGTCGGGGTCCGGGTGGGAGCGGGCGCCGTCGAGGTCCCGGGGGGAGCGGGGGCCGTCAGGGGCCCGGGGGCGGGTGAGGGGTCCGCCGCGTGGGCGGCCAGGGACCGTACGGCGGCGCGCAGCCGCTCGCCGCGGCCGTGCAGGAGCCCGAGGACGACCGCCCCGCCCACCGCGACCAGGTGCTCGCGGCCGGCCAGGTTGGGCACGGCGATGGACTCCCACACCATCGAGCCGCCGGTCATCGTGAACACCACGGGCGCGCGCCGGATCACCGCGAGATAGGTGAACAGGCCGACGACGGCCGCGGAGGGCCCGGTGTCGAGGACGTGCCCGGCCTCGGGCGGCAGGCCGAACCCCCACCAGCCGGGGCCCAGCGCGATCATCAGGCGGGCGGTGAGGGTGCCGGCCAGGGTGGTGGCATAGGCGATCGCCAGGGTCCGGGCCCGGCCGAGGGTCAGTTCGGCCCAGGCGAAGGCGAGGAACAGCTGGGTGATGCCCGCCCACACCGGCAGGTCGAGGGCGGGGACGTACAGCGACACGGGGGTGCGCAGCAGGGACAGCCACAGCGGAAGGTCGGCCCGGACGCCGCCGAGCCGCCGCACCCACACCGCTCCGGTGGGGTGCTGGGCGATGTCGTGGAAGAAGACGACTCCGGCCGCGGCGACGAACGCCAGCAGCAGCCCGGACAGGCCGCGCCGCGCGAACTGCCGCACGGGATCGACGACGATGGCCTGCCACTCGACCCGCAGTGTGCGCCCGGTTGACCGGGCGAGCCGCAGGAGCAGTGAGCGGGACGGGCCGGTGTGCGGTTCAGTGGTCATGAGGCACGGCAGCCCATCGCCGTCGCTTCCCCCGTCATCTCCATCGCCCCTTTCACCTCGCACCCGGTGGTCCGGCGGGGCGAGGCGTTTGTCCGTCCTGCGGCCGTTTCGGGCGCCATCGTACCGATGTGCGGATCTCCCCCGGCCGACCCACCCCTGCCCGTGTACCCCGGAACGCATCCGAGTTCACGGTGAACACACGTCTGTGACCGTCCAGTTCCTGGAACGGACAGGGAATCTTTCTGTTTCGATCACGAATTCTCGTATAGTGACCGCCAGTTCACCACCGGTGTCACCACCCACCAGCCGTACGCCTCCCGACCGCACGTCTCCCAGCCCCACTGCCCGCATCTGCCGCGAGGACCAGACCGGACCGATGACCGCGCCCACGCATCCCGGCGAACGACCTTCCCTCCGCACGTTCGTGTCCGCCCTCGCCGTGACGGCGGTGCTGTCGGCGCTCGTGGTCTGTACGGCCGTGGCGATGGCTCCCGGCTCGGTGCGCACCCCGCTCGCCTGGGGCACCGGCACGGCCGCGGTCGTCCTCAGCGCGGCGGTGGCCACGGCCGCGCACGCCCTGCGGAGCGCCAGGGACACCCGGCGCAGGCTGGAGGGCGCCACCCAGGACATCGGGCGACTGCTCCAGCAGCAGGCCCGCGCGACCGAGGAGGCGCGCCAGGAACAGCAGCGCCTGATCGACGAACTCGCCCGGCAGCGGACCGAGTTCACCGAGTCGTTCGCGGCCGAACGCGCACGCCGGGAGGAGGAGGCCGCGCGGGAGCTGGACCGGCTCGGGCAGGACAACATCCGGCTGTCGCGGGAGCTGGACCTCGCCCGCCGGGAGCGGGCCGCCGCGGTCTCCGCGACCTCCAACGCCGCCGCCCGGATGCAGGCCCTCGCCACGGCCACGCTCGCCGACCTGCGGGCGATGGAGGAACGGCACACCGACGAGGACGTACTCGCCGACCTGCTCCAGCTCGACCACCGCACCGCGCAGGCCGGCCGGCTCGCCGACTCCATCGCCGTCCTCACCGGGGCCCGGTCGGGGCGCCGGTGGGCGCGGCCGATCGGGATGGAGTCCATCCTGCGCGGCGCGATGGGCCGGATCGCCGGGTACCGGCGGGTACGGGTGCACTCGGTCAGCGAGGCCGCCGTCGCCGGGCACGCCGCCGAGGGAGTGATGCACGCCCTCGCCGAACTCCTCGACAACGCCGCGAACTTCTCGCCGCCCAACGCGGAGGTCCACGTCTACGTCGAGGAGGTGCCGGCCGGCGCCATCGTCTCCGTGGAGGACAGCGGGCTGGTGATGGGCGAGGTGCAGCTGCGCCGCGCCGAGCGGGCGGTCTCCGGTGACGTCTCGGAGCTGGGCGGTCTGACCGGCACCCGGCTGGGGCTGGCCGTGGTCGGCCGGCTGGCCCGCAAACACGGCCTGAAGGTGTCGTTCCGGCCGTCGGCGCGGGGTGGCACGGGCGTGCTGCTGCTCATCCCGCAGGACATCCTCACCGGCCCCGCCCCGGCCGGTCCCGCCACACCGGCCGTCACGGCGGCCCCGGCCGTCACGGTCCCGCGCCAGGAGACCGGCACGCCCGTGCGGGCGCAGACGCCGGCCGCCGTGGACGCCGCCCCGGTCCACGAGTCCGCCGCGCCGCCCCAGGAGGGCCCGGCCGGGCTGCCCAGGCGGCGCCGGGGCCGTACGCTCGCCGAGGCGGAACGCGCCCGGTCCGCGCACGGAGCCGCCGGAGCCCGCACCTCGCCGGGCGCCGACGAGGGCAGGACCCGCGCCGCCCGCTTCAGCAGCTTCCGCCAGGCGGTACGGCCGTCCGCACCCGGCACCCGCCGGTCCGACCCCGCCTCCGCACCCGCGCAGCAGGGCCCGGCACGGGACGACGACGGCACCGGGAATCCGCTCCAGGACGACCACACCTCCGGCTCCGCGCACTCCGTGGCGCCGGACGACCTGACCGCCGTACCCCCTGAGAGCCCCGAGCCCGGCAGCGCTCCGGCCGGGGACTCCCCGCGGGACACCGCCGGCCCCGGCTCCCCCGCCGCTTCCCCTCATCCGCACCAGCACGAGCACCAGCACCAGCACCCGGAAGGCGACTCCACCTCATGACCGGCCCGACCACCGCCGACGACAAGCTCACCTGGCTCCTGGAAGGCCTGCTGGAGAAGACCCCGGGTGCCCGGCACGCGCTCGTGCTGTCCCGGGACGGGCTGAAGCTGTGCCGGACGCCGGAGCTGAGCGTCGACCAGGCCGACCAGCTCGCAGCGATCGCGGCCGGCATCCAGTCGCTGTCGCACGGCGCGTCCGTGGAGTTCGGCGACGGCAGCGGCGGCGTGCGCTCCGCGATGGCGGAGTTCTACGGCGGTGTGCTCTTCATCGTGGAGGCGGGCGCGGGCGCCCATCTGGCCGTGATCGCCGCGGAGGACGCGGACGCCGGGGTCGTCGGCCACAACATGAGCGAACTGGTCGAGCAGCTCGGCGCCTACCTGACCGCCCCGCCCCGTACCTCATGAGCCGTCCGGGCATGAACCGGCCGGGCCGGGACGACGCCCCCGACCGGCTGTACACCCTCACCCAGGGGCGCAGCGGCACCGGCCCCGACACCCCCTTCGACCTGGTCACCCTCGTGGTCGCCGAGTCGGAGCCGGTGGCCGGCATGCAGTCGGAGCACGTGGCGATCCTGAAGCTGACCCGGTCCCCCACCTCGGTGGTGGAGATCGCCGCCGAGCTGCGGCTGCCCGTGAGCATCACCCGGGTGCTGCTGTGCGACCTGCTCGCGGCGGGCCGCGTCAGCGCCCGTCATCCGCACCGGCCGGCCATAACCGACCCCGACATCCTGGAGCAGGTGCTCGTTGGACTCCGCAACCTCTGACGCCCGCACCCCGTTGGGTGCCTCCGCCGACCAGGGTTTCAAGATCGTGGTGGTGGGCGGTTTCGGCGTCGGCAAGACCACGCTGGTCCGCTCGGTCAGCGAGATCCGTCCCCTCACCACGGAGGAGACGATGACCCGGGCCGGTGAGTCGGTGGACGACATCCGCCAGGTGCGCGGCAAGTCCGCCACCACGGTCGCCTTCGACTTCGGCCGGATCACCCTGGACGCGCGCAACGTGCTGTACCTGTTCGGCGCGCCCGGCCAGGAGCGGTTCTGGTTCCTGTGGGACCAGTTGTTCGCCGGCACGCTCGGCGCGGTCGTGCTGGTGGACACCCGCCGCATCGACGACTCCTGGTACGCGATCGACCGGCTGGAGCACCACGGCACGCCGTTCATCGTGGCCTGCAACGACTTCGGCGGTCCCGTCCGCGCCGGTGCGGACGTCCGCGAGGCCCTCGACCTGGATCCGCGGGTGCCGCTGCTCGACTGCGACGCCCGTTCCCGGGTGTCGGGCAAGCAGGTGCTGATCACGCTGGTGCAGCACGTGAAGAACCGGTACGCCGACCCGTCCGCGCGGGCGGGCCTGCCCCGACAGGAGTTCGTGTGACCACCCCCGACGCCGTCCCGCTCAGCGGACCCCGGTTCCAGACCGAACCCGCCCGTCTCTACCGGGAGATGCGGCGCGACCACGGCTCCGTCGTACCGGTGCTGCTCGACGGTGACATACCGGCCTGGCTGGTCCTCGGCTACCGGGAACTGCACCAGGTGACCGGTGATCCGGCGCTGTTCAGCCGGGACTCGGACCTGTGGAGCCAGTGGGAGAACGTCCCCGCGGACTGGCCGCTGCTGCCGATGATCGGCCGCAGGCAGCCGTCGATCCTCTACACCGTCGGCGAACGGCACCGGCAGCGCGCGGCGATGGTCGGCAACGCGCTGGAGGCGGTCGACCCGTCCGAACTGCGGGGACACGCCGAGCGGTTCGCGGACGAGCTGATCGACGCGCTGTGCGGCGAGGGCGAGGCCGACCTGATCGCCCAGTACGCGATGCTGCTGCCGGTACGGGTCCTGGCCCGGCTCT
This sequence comes from Streptomyces sp. NPDC006309, assembly GCF_040613095.1. Classification (NCBI taxonomy): domain Bacteria; kingdom Bacillati; phylum Actinomycetota; class Actinomycetes; order Kitasatosporales; family Streptomycetaceae; genus Streptomyces; species Streptomyces sp. NPDC006309. The sequence goes on from NZ_JBEXRO010000015.1 coordinate 116,941, forward strand.
ACGGCTTCCCCGACGAGGACGGCCCGGGGTTGGTCACCGCACTGAACGACATGATCGACGGACGGGAGCGGGCCCTGGCCGGGCAGTCCCATCTGGCCTCCTCCATGGGCCGGCTGCTCGCGGAGCGGACGAAGGAGCCCGCCGACGACGTGGTCTCCCGGATGCTCGCCGACGACAGCGGGTTCAGCGACGAGGAGATCGTGCAGGACCTGATGGTGATGCTGGCCGCCGGCCACCAGCCGACCGCCGACTGGATCGGCAACTCGCTGCGGCTGATGCTCACCGACGACCGGTTCGCAGCCTCGCTGTTCGGCGGTCGGCACAGCGTCGCCGAGGCGATGAACGAGGTGCTGTGGGAGGACACGCCCACACAGAACGTGGCGGGCCGCTGGGCCGCCCGGGACACCCACCTCGGCGGCCGGCGCATCCGGGCCGGCGACCTGCTGCTGCTCGGCCTCCAGGGCGCCAACTCCGATCCGCAGGTGCGTACCGACGCCTCCGCGCTGACCGGGGGCAACAACGCGCACTTCTCCTTCGGCCACGGTGAGCACCGCTGCCCGTTCCCCGCGCAGGAGATCGCCGAGGTGATCGCGCGGACCGGCATCGAGGTGGTCCTGGACCGGCTGCCGGACATCGACCTGGCGGTGCCCGCCGAGTCCCTCACCCGTCGGCCCTCGCCCTGGCTCGGGGGTCTGACCCGGCTGCCCGTCCGGTTCACCCCCGTACCCGCCCTGTGATCGCGGGCCGCCTCGGCCGGCCCGCTGCCGCGGCGGGACAGGCGCAGTACCCCGACCCCGCCCTGGGAGGCACGTCACGATGACGACCGGTACCGAAGCACCCCGTATCGCCCTCGACCCCTTCGTCACCGACCTGGACGCCGAGAGCGCGGCACTGCGCGCGGCCGGCCCGCTCGCCGCCGTCGAACTGCCCGGCGGCGTCCCGGTGTGGGCGGTCACCCGCCACGCCGAGGCGAAGGCGCTGCTCACCGATCCGCGGCTGGTGAAGGACATCAACGTGTGGGGTGCCTGGCAGCGGGGCGAGATCCCCGCCGACTGGCCGCTGATCGGCCTGGCCAACCCGGGCCGTTCCATGCTCACGGTGGACGGCGCCGACCACCGCCGGCTGCGCACCCTGGTCGCGCAGGCGCTCACCCCGCGCCGGGTGGAGCGGATGCGCGGGCGGATCGAGAAGCTGACCCAGGACCTGCTGGACGCGCTGCCCACGGACGGCTCGACCGTCGACCTGAAGGCGGCGTTCGCCTACCCGCTGCCCATGTACGTCATCGCCGACCTCATGGGCATCGACGAGGCGCGGCTGCCCCGGCTGAAGGTGCTGTTCGAGAAGTTCTTCTCCACCCAGACCCCGCCCCAGGAGGTCGTGGCGACCCTCACCGAGCTGGCGGGGATCATGGCGGAGACGGTGGCGGCGAAGCGGGCCGAGCCGGGCGACGACCTGACCAGCGCGCTGATCCTGGCCTCGCAGGACGGCGACCGCCTCACCGACGAGGAGATCGTCTCCACGCTCCAGCTGATGGTCGCGGCGGGCCACGAGACGACGATCTCGCTGATCGTCAACGCCGTCGTCGGCCTCTCCACCCACCCGGAGCAGCGCGCCCTGGTGCTGTCCGGCGGGGCCGACTGGCCGGCGGTGATCGAGGAGACCCTGCGCTACGCGACCCCCACCTCCCACGTCCTGATCCGGTTCGCGACCGAGGACGTGCCGGTCGGCGACCGGGTGATCCCGGCCGGGGACGCGCTCATCGTGTCGTACGGCGCGATCGGCCGCGACGAGCGGGCGCACGGCCCGACCGCCGGGGAGTTCGACATCACCCGTGAGCCGTCGGCCCGTCACATCTCCTTCGGGCACGGCCCGCACGTGTGCCCGGGCGCCGCGCTGTCCCGCCTGGAGGCGGGGGTCGCCCTGCCGGCCCTGTACGCCCGCTTCCCCGGCTTGGAGCTGGCGGTCCCCGCCGCACAACTGCGCAACAAGCCGGTGGTCACGCAGAACGACCTGTTCGAGCTGCCGGTGCGGCTCAATCCGTAGTCCGGCACGGAGCGGGCTTGACTTCGAGCGCGCTCCAGCTCGCGGCGTCGCGGACTCACGCGCTGACGGGAGCAACAGAAGGTCCCGCCCATCCGCCACGGGGGAGGCGGACGAGCGGGGCCGGTCAGGCACCACCCGGTTCTCACCGGGCAGCAACATCGCTCAGAGCAGGCGATCTGGCTGCCGCTACGATCGGCGTCATGTTCCCCTCCTTTCCATGGGGCGGGAGCCCGGCGTCTCGACCACTTGACCTTCGCGAGAGTGAGAGTGGTCGGGGCGTCAGTCTGCGTAGTGGGGATAGGCGGTCGGCTTCGGCGCGATCTGTTCCTCGGTGAGCACCGGCACGGCGAAGTTCCCGGTCACCAGCACGTTCTGGTAGGACCAAGTGCCGATGTCCACCTGCCGGCCTCCGGCCTCCATCTCCCAGTCAGCGTCGGGGAGCTTCACGACGACGTCGCTGCCGCAGATGAACGAGCGGTTGGCCTGCGTGACGATCCACCTAGCCTTCTCCGCCTCGGTGTCCCTTTCACGGCAGCACCGGTCGGCGATCTGCCACAGCTTGCGCCACGAGACGCCCGGCGTGAGCGGGCCGACGTAGGCGAGCTGCCGGCCGTCGACGAGCCTGCTCGCGTAGGTGAAGACGGGCCCGAACATGCTGAAGACGGTCACCCGGCCGCGGTCCTTCGCAGCTTCAGCAGTCGCCATAAAAACTCCCGATCTGTACTGAAAGCCCGGAACATGGGGCCGGACTCTAGCGGCTGCCACTGACAGTGGCCGGAGTCAGCAGCAGGGGCCGTCGCCGCAGCAGGCCGGCGGGTTGCAATCGGCCGCCGTGCCCCAGAGCCGGTCGTCGACCTCGAAGCCCTGCGCGCGGATCTTGTCGACGGTGTGGGTCATCAGGCCGCTGGTGCGCGTCTTGCTGTTGGGCCGGTGGTGCAGGAAGTAGCCGAACTGCTCCTCGCACCAGAGGGCGTACTCCTCGGTGTGGAGCATGAAGGTGTGCCAGCCGGGGTCCACCGTCGCCGACGGCGCCATGGTGTCGCCGGACTGGGTGACGCCCATCGTGTAGCACATGGCGATGGCCTGGTCCTGGATGCGTGCGGCGACGCCGCGCTCCAGTCCGTACTCCTCCGCGCAGAAGTCGGTCAGCCGCTCGAACAGCGCGGGCGTCACGAGGTCCTGGCCGCGCCGCAGAGCGACCGGCCTCTCAGGAGCCACTGTCATGTCGAAGTTCCTCTCTGTCCTTGGTGTCTCTCGGGGGCCTGCCCCTGTCTCTGAGCCTGTTCAGCGCAGGAGATCAGGGACCGGCGTTCTTGGTGGTACGCCATCGGCTACAGCGGCCGGGCGATGCCTCGCGGCAGGAACAGGTCGCGGGCCCGGTGCTCCGCCCGGGCGTCCGCGTCGCCCTGGCGGCGGGCGTACTCGGCGCACGGGTCGCAGCCGCGGGTGCGCGGCGGGAACACGTCGGGCTTGTGCGATGCGGCCCTGACCCGGAGCGGTCGCCCTGGGACCCCTGACCCCGGGGCGGGGGCATCCGCTCAGCGAGCGGGGCGCGGGTGCTGTGCGCAGGCGGCGTGGATGCGGCTCGTCAGGGCGCCACCCGAGTTGCCGACCCGGTCGTACGGCACGGTGTCGTCCGTGGCGCGTATCGGCCGGTCGCAGGCGACACACATGCCCTGTCCGGTGAGCGCCTCGTAGTGGTCGCACAGCGCGGTGAGCGTGCGGGCCAGCCTGCGGGCGTACGTCAGCGCACCGTGCGGGTCGGCTGCTGCCTTGACGCCGAGCTTGCCGCGCGCTTCGCCGACGCAGGCGAGCGCACAGTACCGAGGGATGTCGTTCGACGACAGACGGGCCGTGATCTGCTCGACCTCAGGGATGATCAGCTGCATGTGCCCGCGAAGGGCCAAGGTCAGCGTGGCGAGCTGCTCGCCAACCGGCGGCTGCACCGTCTCGTGCGGGAGCAGCAGCGCGATGCTGCCGCGCATGGTGTCGGTGTCCACCGGGACGGTGGCGGCAGGGGCCGGACGCGTTCGGGTCATCAGGAGCTCCCCGCCTGGCGGTGCCGCGGGCAGGCGCATGGCGGGTATGCGGTGCTCATCAGGGGCAGCGGCTGGTTCCCGGACGTAACGGTGACCGTGCCGCGCTCCTGGGTGATCGCGCCGTAGCGGTCCAGGGCGTAAACGCGCATCGTCGTCCCGCTGCCCCGTGGGCTCGGTTGGGGTCGGACGGTACCGTTCGCCATGTCGACGCTCCTCAGTGGCGTTGGCCGCGCCCGGGGCCGTGTCAGCGGTCGCCGGGCTTAGCGTTCCGGCAGCCGAGCACAGCGCGGCCGCTTTCGCGGCGCGCCTGCGCGGCACAAGAAGAGACTGGACCGGTGGACCGGTCCAGTCAAGCCTCTGGAGTGAGCACTACCCCATCGGGTATCGGTCGATCTCCTCATAGACGTGCGACGGCGTGACACCTTCCTCGCACACCAACGCGCGATGTTCCTGGTCACGTGCCGTGTGCAGCACTACGGCCACAGCGGCTGGCTGCTCCACTTCGAGCAGGTGAGCTTCCTCGTTCCTGGCCAGCCGGATTGTGGTGATGTCGATGCCTTCGGAGGGTGAACGGCCGGTTTCTCGGCGTACATAGTGCGTGGTGCCCTCGGCGATGGGCCCGGGCAAAGCAAGACGGGGCGCCGCGTCAGCGACGTCAGGCGGGAACCAGGCGGTGACGATGGTTCCGGGCGAACCGTCGTCGAGCAGCACCAGTCTCATGCGCCGTAGCGCCGTCTCACCCGGCTTCAAGCCGAGGGCGTCAGCGACGTGCGGGGGTGGCGCGAGCCGGTCTGGCATGCCCAGCCGGCGGTAAGGCGCGCCGCCCGTGACGCGGCTGGAGCCAACATGGCGGCCGCCCGCTGGTCGCGCGACCGGCGTGTCCACGACCGTGAACCCGGCGCCCTGCCGGGCAACGACCAGACCGTCAGCCCTCAGCACCTCGTACGCCTTGACCACCGTGGCCCTGGATACCCGCCACTGTTCGGCCAGGTCACGGCCCGAAGGCAGCAGCTCTCCCGGACCGAACTCACCGGCCGCGATCCGGGTCCGCAGATCTTCGGCGATCTGCTCGTACTTCAGCAACGGCATGGGCGTCTTTCCGATCGCTGGACTGGTCCACCTTTCGGGAACCAGAATGCCCCCCATGACACTGCCTGAGCTAGCGCCGGAGATCGTGAGGTTCTACACCGAGACCATCAACGAGGCGGACCGGCTGTCCACGACAGCGGACGGCCGGCTGGAGATGGTGCGCACCCAGGAACTGCTACGCCGCCACCTTCCCTCACCGCCGGCCCGGGTCCTCGACGTCGGCGGCGGCCCGGGCGCCCACGCGCGCTGGCTCGTCGAGGACGGCTACTCGCTGCATCTGGTCGACCCGATTCAGCGCCACATCGAGCAGGCCAAGGCAACGGGTGCCACCGTCGAGCTGGGTGACGCCCGCCAGCTCGCCGCCGACGATGCGTCATACGACGTCGTCCTGCTCCTCGGCCCCCTGTATCACCTCATCGATTACGCGGAGCGGCGCCAGGCGCTCGCCGAGGCGCGCCGAGTGCTCAAGCCGGGTGGCCTGCTCGCAGCGGCGGGCATCAACCGGTACTCCAGCCTTTTCGAGCACGCCGCCTTCGCACACCTCCACAAGGAGGCGATCCAGGCGAGCATCGGCGGCATCCTGGGTACCCAGATCCATGACGGGAAGAGGGCGTTCACCGCCGCGTACTTCCACAGCGGGGAGCAGCTGCGCGGCGAGGTGGCCTCGGCCGGGTTCGATGGTGCCGAGGTCTACGGGATCGAGGGACCAGCCTGGTCCATGCTGGCGGCGGCCGAACGGAACACCGGCGACGACTTTCGCGACACTCCCCTGTTCGAGTCCGCTCTCACGGCCGCGCGCATGGCGGAGCCCTACCCGGAGCTGCTGGCCGCAAGCTCCCACCTGCTGGCAGTCGGCCGCCGTCCGACGTGACGAAGTGTCCCCGCCGCCCGAGAGCCGCGGAGCTATACGTGGAGTCCAGGCGTACTGACGGCGTTGCGGGTCGAGTCCGACGGCCTGCGGTGCAGTCGGTGAGCCGCTGTCGCTGGGTTGTGGCGTGCCGTCCTTGCGACAGACGGAAGCGTCCGGGTCTCCGAAGGTGGCCGGAGGGTATAGCCGTTGGGGCAGGTCGGCCCGTCCCGGCCGTCCGTCCCGTCCTGTCGGGGCGGCCCGGCGGGTCGGGGTCTCGGCGGCCATGACGGGCCGTGCTGCCCGTCCTTTGCCGTCCTCCCCTGGCGAACCTGACGCTCCCGGTGGTCCGGGCGGGCCGCTGGGGCCGACGACGTTCTTTCCGGGTTCGCCGCGGCTGCCCGGCGGCCCCGCCACAGGGAATGCTCCGAGCCGCTCGACCTGTGCGGCCAGCGCGTCCCGGGCGTGGTTCACAGTCCTCAGCTCCTGGTGCAGCCCGCCGAATTGAATGACCCGCAGGGCCATGCCTGCGAACAGGACGACGACCATCCCGGTGATCACGGGCTCGGCACGCGGCAGCGAAAGCCGCCGCGACGGCTCGGGGCGGTGCTTCGGGTCGCTCACTTGGCCACCACCGCCCAGACCGCTATGACGCTGGGATGAGGCAGACGGCCACCGGGACGAGCAACTGCTAGAGGCGGGCGCGATGCCCGCCGCGCAGCTGCGCGACAAGCCGGTGGTCACGCAGAACGACCTGTTCGAGAAGCTGGTGGTCACGCAGAACGACCTGTTCGAGCTGCCCGTGCGGCCCAATCCACAGTCCGGCACGGAGCGGGCTTGACTTCGAGCGCGCTCCAGCTCGTAGCGTCGCGGACAGCCGGTGCGGAAGAGAGCGTTCGCACCCGGTGTCCCGCACGGGATGCCGGGTGCCGGAATCCGTCGCTAGATGGAGGCAGGCCCTCGTGCCGTGCGGAAATGACGATCGAGTGTGCAGGAAGGGATCTCCCATGCAGAAGCGCAGGCTAGGGGACCTCCAGGTATCGGCCATCGGGCTCGGGTGCATGGGGATGTCCGCCTTCTACGGCTCCGCCGACCGGGAGGAGGGGATCGCGACCATCCGGCGCGCCCTCGACCTCGGTGTCGACTTCCTCGACACCGCGCAGATGTACGGTCCGCTCACCAACGAGTCGCTCGTCGGCGAGGCGGTCAGGGGGCGCCGCGACGAATACGTGATCGCCACGAAGTTCAATTACCGGATGGACGACGCCGTCCCCGGCGACATGAGCACGGTCGGCCGGCAGGACGGCTCGGCCGAGCACGTCCGCAGCTCGGTCCACGGCTCGCTCCAGCGGCTCGGCACCGACCACATCGACCTCTACTACCAGCACCGGGTCGACCCGAACGTGCCCATCGAGGAGACGGCCGGCGCGCTGGGCGAGCTGGTCGCCGAGGGCAAGGTGCGCTACATCGGCCTGAGCGAGGCGAGCGCGGAGACCATCCGGCGCGCCCACGCCGTGCACCCGGTCACCGCGGTGCAGAGCGAGTACTCGCTGTGGTCGCGGGACGTGGAGGCCGAGGTGCTGCCGGCCTGCCGGGAGCTGGGCATCGGCTTCGTGCCGTACTCGCCGCTGGGCCGCGGCTTCCTCGCGGGCCGCTTCTCCTCGCCGGAGGAGCTGGACGAGAACGACTTTCGCCGCACCAACCCGCGCTTCACGGACGCCAATCTGGAGGCGAACCTGCGGCTGGCGGCGAAGGTGAAGGAGATCGCCGCGGAGAAGGACGTGACCCCGGCCCAGCTGGCCATCGCCTGGGTGCTGGCCCAGGGCGAGAACCTGGTGCCGATCCCGGGCACCAAGCGGCGCACCTACCTGGAGCAGAACGCCGCCGCGGCCGGCATCGAGCTGACGAAGGACGACCTGGCCCGCATCGACGCCGAGCTGCCGCGGGCGGCGGGCGAGCGGTACGACGAGGCGGGGATGCGGACGGTCAACCGCTGACCCGCGTGGGGCGCGGTCGGGGTGCCGGACGCCGCGGGGCGCCGTGCGGCTCCCGGCATCTGTGAGGAAGCCCACGCGGGAGCCCAAGTCACCCCGCCGGAGGGGTGCTTGAGGTGAGGACGAGGTACGGGCCGGCGGCGGTGGCGAGGAGCCGCCCGTCCCGTCTGTCAGCATGGTCGACGCCCTGACCAGGCGGCCCGGCCGTGCAACGCAGCCGGACCGACGGGATCCGCCGGTCTCCTCCCCGTCACCTGGTTGTCGAGTATCCCGCCGTGTCCCGTGCCTCCGCCCTGCCCGCGTCCATGCCCTCCGCCGCCGTCTCCCGTTCGCCGTGGCGGTCTCTGCGGCACCGCGGCATGCGCTGGTGGTCGGCCGCGAACTTCGTCTCCAACGCCGGCACCTGGATGCAGCTCACGGTGCAGAACCTGCTCGTGCTGCACATCACGGGCTCTGCCGCGGCGACCGGTCTGTCGATGTCCGTGCAGGCGGCACCCGCGCTGTTCGTGAGCCTGCTCGGCGGCGCGGCCGTGGACCGCTGGCCCCGGAAGCTGACGGTCACCGTGAGTCAGGCCCTGCTCGGCGCGGTCGCCTTCACGACCGCGCTGCTCGTGGCGCTGGACCGGATCGACCTGACGGCACTGCTGGTGCTGGCCGCGGTGACCGGTGTCATCGCCACCGTCGACGGACCGGCCTGCGCCCTGCTCGGCAACGACCTGGTGCCCTCGGAGGACGTGCCGTCCGCGATCGGTGTGGGCGCGCTCGTGCACGGCGCGGGCCGGCTGGCCGGCACCGGCCTGGCCGGGATGACCGTCGGCTTCTTCGGCACGGCCGCCGCGTACGCCGCCAACGGGCTGTCGTTCCTGTTCGTCGCCTCGGTCGTGCCGCTGCTGCGGCCGGCCGCCCAGGCCGCGGCGGCCCGGCCGGCGACGGGGGCCCGTGCCGTGCCGGCGCGTGCGGAGCTGACCGTGCGGGAGGGGCTGGCCTTCTTCGCGCGCCGCCCCCGGCTGGTCGCCCTCGCGGGGATCACCGGCATCAGTTCCGTCTTCGGCCGCAATTACGGCCTGACCCTCGCCGTCCTCGTCACCGGACCGCTCGCGGGTGGCGCCGGGACGTTCGGCACGGTCTCCACGGTGCTGGCCGTCGGCGGCATCCTGGGCGCGGTGCTCGGCGCGCGGCTGCGCAGGCCGTCCGTGCGGACCGTGGGCCTGCTCGCGATGGCGGGCGCGCTGCTCCAGGTCGTGGCGGGCCTGTCGCCGTCACTGGCCGTGCTGCTGGTGCTGGTGCTCCCGATGGCGGTCGTGGAGTCCGTCTCGGACACCGCCGGTACGGCCGTGCTCCAGACCGATCCGCCGCCGCATCTGCGGGGCCGGGTGCTCGGGGTGTGGAGCAGTGTCGGCACGGTGTGGAGCCTCGGCGGGCCGCCGTTGCTGGGCCTGCTGATGCAGTGGGCCGGGGCGCGCGGCGCCCTGGTCGCCGGCGGGCTGGTCGTCGCGGGTTCGATCGGCGCCGGCCTGCTGGCGCGCCGCCGCGGCGAGCCGGTGCCGGTGACGCTGACGGCGGCGCGGGACGGTGACGTGACCGGCCGGGAGTTGCTGGGCACCGCGGCCTGAGCGGCCGGCCCGCGTCACAGGCCGGCGGTACGGGGGCGGGACCCGCCTCACTCCTGCCGACCGGGCAGGTGGTACACGTGGAAGGCCTGCCCGATCACCGGCTGGGCCACATTGCGCACGCGGACGCCGCCGCTGGTCATCCCGTGCTCGGTGCCGGCGTGGGCGTGGCCGTGCACGGCGAGGTCGGCGCCGGCGGTGTCGATGGCCTCCGCGAGCAGGTAGCTGCCGAGGAACGGATAGATCTCCAGCGGTTCTCCGGCGAGGGTGTCCGGTACGGGCGAGAAGTGGGTCAGCGCGATGCGTACGTCGCAGTCCCGCTGTTCCAGGTCCTTCAGGGCGCCGTGCAGGCCGTCGGCGCACCGGCGGGTGTAGCGGACGAACTCCTTCATGAGCGGTTCGCCGAACTCCCCGGCGCAGCGCCCGACGAAGCCGCCGCCGAAGCCCTTGGTCCCGGCGATCCCGATCCGCGCGCCGTCGGCGCCGATGACGGTGGCCTGCCCCTCCAGGACGTGCGCGCCCGCGTCCCGCAGGATCGCGGTGACCTCCTCGGGGCGCTCGTCGTGGTGGTCGTGGTTGCCGAGTACGGCGACGACGGGCACCCCGAGGTCCTTGATCTCCCGGGCGACGACGGCGGCCTCCTCCGGTGTGCCGTGCCGGGTGAGGTCGCCGGCGAGCAGCAGGACGTCGGCGCACTCGGGCAGCGTTTCGAAGGACGGACGCAGGGTGCCCTGGCTGTCGGGACCCATGTGGATGTCCCCGACGGCCGCGACGCGGATCATGTCAGGTCCTCTCCGTGGTCGGGTGAGGTGGTGCCGGCGACGAGCAGGTCGCAGTGGACCGGGTGCCCCGCCAGTTCCTCGCGGGCCAGCTGGAGGATCTCGTCCCGGCACTGGGTGGACGGCACGGTGCCGGTGAGCAGGACGGCGTCGCCGCGCATCTCGAGCCGGACGCCGAGTTCCCCGAGGTTTCCGGAGGCCAGGTGTTCGGCGAGGTGGGCGACGCGGTAGTCCAGGTTCCCGGCCGTCGGCGGGGGCGGGCTGGTCTCGGTCATGACTGCCCCTCCTGGGCGTCGATCACGTTCAGCCGTTCGAGGAGGAAGAGGAACGCGGCGGCCATGGGCTGGTCGCCGCAGGACGCGCGGACCTCGTCCCAGTCGACCTTCTCGCGCACGGCGCGGGCCACCGGCAGGACCGACCCAAAGTCGCAGTAGTGCTCCGAGAAGGCGGTGATCAGACTGCGGATCAGGTCGGTCGGGGACAGCACGGGCATGAGCACCGAGTCGACCGGCAGCACATGGGCCCGGTCGAGCATCTCCCGGGTGACGGGCTGGTGGGCCAGCGAGAAGATGATGTCGACGTTCTGCCCGTGGCAGGTGGTCTTCAGCAGCCAGTCCTCGGGCGGGGTGAGCACGGCGAGGCCGGCCTCACGGATGGTGGCGGCCACCGCGTCGGCGTCGTCGGGCAGCACGCAGAAGTCGGCGTCGTGCTGGAGATAGCGGCTGCCGCCGTGGGCGTAGACGGCCACGCTCCCGGCCAGCGCGAAGGGGTGGCCCGCCCGTTTGAAGAGGGCGCCGATCTGTTTGGCGGCCTCCAGGATCGCCTGGCTGCGGTCGTGTGGCAGGTCCGCCGGCTCGGGAGCGGGTCCGGCCTGCTGATCCGGTCCGTCCGTGGCGAGGCGGAGCCCGGAGGCCTCCGGTCGCCGGACGGGCACGGCTTCCTCCCCGTTGTGCGTCATGACCTCTCCATTCGGCGCCTTTCGCCCCCGGGCCTGCCTGATCGGCTCCGGGGCTCGTACGGGTACCCGGCGTGCCGCCACCGACACGGCGCCACCGGAAGGTTCAGCCCTGCGCCACGAGCGCCGGGGTGACGGCGGCGAGGGGCTGCGCCGAGGGGGCGCCCGGTGTCCGCCCGGCCCGCCCGCCGGTGGCGAGTGGCCGCTCGACCGGCCCGGGAGCACGCTGGTAGGCATGGCATCCCGGCTCGGGCGCGCGGGTCCGCGGCGACCGTGGCAGTCGGCCCACACGCTGCTGCTGCTTCCGGTCGTGCTCATCGTGGTGATCACGGTGGTGGACATGCGGGCCCCCGACGACGTCCACCTCGGGCCGGCGCTGGTGATCGCGCCCGCACTCACCCCTTCCTTCGCCGGGCCCCGGACCACCGCGGGCGTCGGGGCGCTCGCGGTGGCCGCACAGATCGTCATCGGTGTCACCCACGGCGGGCTCGGCACCACGAACCACGTCGTGCAGATCATCACCCTCACGGTCCTCGTGGTGCTCACCGTTCTCTACAGCGCCCTGCGCGAGCGCCGCCAGGCCCAGCTGGCCCAGGTCCGTACGGTCGCCGAGGCCGCGCAGCACGTCCTGATGTGGCCGCTGCCCGAACAGATCGGCCCGCTGCGGATCGCGTCGCTGTACCTGGCCGCGGAGGACGAGGCACAGATCGGCGGAGACCTGTACGCGGCGACCCGGTCCGGTGGCGCGGTCCGCGTTCTGATCGGTGACGTCCGCGGCAAGGGCCTGTCCGCCATCGGGGAGGCGGCCCTGCTGCTCGGCGCCTTCCGGGAGAGCGCCCACCGGCACCTCGCGCTGGCCGGACTGGCCGGCGCCCTGGACCAGAGCGTCACCCGCTACGCGGCCGAGCTGGACCCCCCGGACGAGGCCGGCGAACGGTTCGCCACCGCGCTGCTCGTGGAGATCCCGGACCGTGACCCGGTGACCCGGATGACCAGCTGCGGCCACCCGCCGCCGCTGCTGCTGAGCCCCGGTCACGTCGTCACGGTCCCGAGCCTGCACCCGTCGCCGCCGCTCGGGGTGCACGCCGGTGACGAGCACACGCTGGACGTGTTCTCCTTCGAGCCGGGCGACACCCTGCTGCTGTACACCGACGGGGTCGTGGAGGCGCGGGACGACCGTGGCCGGTTCTATCCCCTCGCCGACCGGGTCGCCCGCTGGACCGACGACAGCCCCGAGGCGCTGATGCATCATCTGCGGCGCGATCTGCTCGCCCATGTCGGCGGGCGCCTCGGTGACGACGCCGCGCTCATCGCCCTGCACCGCACCCCCGCCGAACGCCGCCAGCACCACGGCCACGGCGGCGGCCCGGCCCGGCCGGGCTGAGGGCCCCGCGTTCAGCTCCCCTTGCGCCGATGTTCGTCCCGGGGGGTGGCCCGCCCCGCCGCGGTGTCGGGAGAATCTGAGGCGCGCGCTCCGGCCCCCGTGCCCGACGGCGGACACCGTGTACGCGTCCCGACCGCGGTGAGGTTCCCGATGCTCTTACGACTCTTGCCCGTACGGCGCCTGCCGGTACGGCAGCTGCTCGCCGGTCTGGCCCTGGTGCCGGCGCTGCTGTCGCCGGTGGCCGCGCGGGCCGTGCCGGGCGGCCCGCCGGCGGCGCGCTTCGACCTCCAGGCGCATCGCGGTGGCCTCGGGCTGACGACCGAGGAGTCCCTGGAGGGCTTCGGCAAGGCGATGCGGCTCGGGGTGTCCACGCTGGAGCTGGACACCCAGGTGACCCGGGACCTGAGGGTCGTGGTCGATCACGACCGGCAGGTCAGCGGCGTCAAGTGCCGGGACACCGGCCCGGTCGCGCCCGGTGACCCGATGTACCCGTACGTCGGCAAGTTCGTCAAGGATCTGACGCTGGCCCAGATCCGCACGCTGGACTGCGGTTACCAGCAGTTGCCCGGCTTCCCGGGGCAGGAGGTCGTCAAGGGCTTCCGGATGGTGCAACTGAGGGACGTCCTCGACCTGGTGAGGCGCTACCACGCGCGGCAGGTCACGCTGAACATCGAGACCAAGGTGGAGGCGGGTGCGCCCGAACAGACCGCGCCGCGCGAGGTGTTCGTCCGCCGCGTGTACGAGGAGATCCACCGCTCGGGCCTGGAGCGGCAGGTCACCGTCCAGTCCTTCGACTGGGGCGCGCTGAGGGTGATGCACCGGCTGGCGCCGAAGTGGCCGCTGGTGGCGCTGACCAATCACGACTTCCTGGAGGTCGGCGAGCCGGGCGCGTCCCCGTGGCTGGGCGGGATCGACGCGGACGACTACGGCGGGGACTTCGTCCGGGCGGCGGCGACGCTTCCCGGCGTCACGACCCTCTCCCCCAACTACGGCTTCCCGCAGACCGGAAAGGTCGGCGACCCCGGATTCCGGTTCTACTCCGACGCGGCGATGGTCAGGGAGGCGCACGCCCGCGGACTGAAGGTCGTTCCGTGGACCTGTGACGACCCGGCGACGGTGGAGGCGCTGATGGGCCTCGGGGCCGACGGGATCATCACCGACTACCCGGACCGGGTCCGGCAGCTCATGGCCGCCCGCGGCATGCCGCTGCCGCGGTCCTTCTTCCCGCACGGTCGCGGCTGACCGGTGCGGCGGGCGTGGGGCCCGCCCCGAATGGGGCGGGGCGGGGCCGCACGCCCGGTGCCGCCGGTCAGCCGACCGGCTTCAGGCGGGTGATCTTCAGGGTCTTCAGGTCCGACTGGACGTCGATCCGGCTGACCGTGGGGTGCGCCCCGTCGCTCCAGGTGAGCGTGACCCGGCTGGTGGCGTGGCCCGCGCCGGAACCGGTGTAGGCCACCTTCCACTTCACCGGCACGTTCTGCGCGAAGAGGATGCCGTCGGCGTGCTCCTTCTTCTCGTAGGCGGCGACGGCCTTCTTGGCGGCGGCGGAGAGGTGGAAACCGCGCAGGGCCTTGGCGCTCGCGGCGGCCGTGGGGTCGTCGGTGGCCCAGACGGCGTCGATGTAGGCGCCGTAGAAGTCGGCCACGTGCTGGGTGGCGTTGCGCGGGTCGCCCTGGGCGGACGACATGGCGGCGGCGCGGGTGGTGTGGCTCGCACCCACCCCGGCGAGGGCGGGCGTCACCGCGGCCAGGGTGAGGCCCGCGGTGAGCGCCGCGGCGGTGAGCAGGGTCTTACGGCTGCGGATGGACATGTGTCTCTTTCCCCCGGTTTCTTCGCGACCGGCCCGATCCCGGCCGTCGACGGACCGTAAGACCTCGTTTCCCGCGGTCCGGTTCCGACGCTCGGCGATCAGTTCCGGCCATCTCCCGGGGGTCGCGCGGCGGCGCCGGACCACGACCGCGCGGTGGACGGCCGGCGCGGCGGCGGTGCCTGCGCGTGCGGGTGTCACGGGTGACGTACGGAGGGGCTCACGGTGTCGCCCGGGCGCCCACCCGGCCCGTCGTACGGGCGGGGCGGGACCGGGGTCCGGGAGGTGGGTCGGACCCCGGCCCCGGGTCTGTCACGGCTTGCGGGCGACCGCGCCGTACATCGCGATGTCCTCGTCCCGGATGCCCTTCTCGCCGGTGCCGTCGGGGTGCCACTTGTGCACCTGGACGATGCCCGGCTCGACCAGTTCCAGGCCCTCGAAGAACGCGTGGGCCTCGTCCAGGGTGCGCAGCCGCATCGGCATGTTGCGGGCCGCGTACTCGCGGGCGACGCGGCCCACCTCCTCGGGCGCGAACTCGGCGGTGCCGATGGACATCGCCAGATAGCTGCCGGACGGCAGCGGTTCCAGCAGCCGGCGGACGACACCGACCGCGTCGTCCTCGTCCAGCATGAAGTGGACGATCGCGATGACCGTGAGCGCGACGGGCCTGCTCAGATCCAGGGTCTCGCGCAGCTCGGGGGCGTCCAGGATGGCGGACGGGTCACGGAAGTCGGCCTCGATGTACGAGGTCCGGCCCTCCGGGGCGCTCGCGAGCAGGCCCTGGGAGAGGGTGAGGACGATCGGGTCGTTGTCGGCGTACACGACCCGGGACCCGGGGGCCACGGCCTGGGCGATCTCGTGCAGGTTGGGCGAGGTGGGGATGCCGGTGCCGATGTCCAGGAACTGGCGCACGCCCGCCTCCTCGGCGAGCCAGCGCACGGCACGGGTCATGAAGTCGCGGTTGGCGCGCATGTGCACCGGGAGCGCGGGCCACTCCCGGGACATCGCGTCCCCGGCCTCCTGGTCGGCGGGATAGTAGTCCTTGCCGCCGAGTATGTAGTCGTAGATCCGGGCGGAGTGGGCGTTCTCGGTGTCGATCCGGTCGGCCGGCCATCCGTTGTCGGGCAACGCCGTGTCTCCCATTCGGTCGGTGGGTCTGCGGGGGGCGGGGAATCGCGTCACGGGTCGGATCACAGCTCCTCGCGCAGCGCGCCGAGCAGGTCCTCGGTCTTCCGCGCGGGCGCGGCCTGCGCGCCCAGCCGGTCCAGGGCCTCCCGGTACACCACGACGTCCTCGGCCTTGTCGAGGTAGACCGCCCCGACGAGTCCGCTGAGGTAGGCGATGTCGGGCAGTTCGCGGGCCCGGAAGCGGAACAGGTGGAAGGCGCCGGCCCGCAGGGCGGGATGGGGGCCGTTGCGGAACGGCATGAGCTGCACGGTGACCTGGGGCAGCCGGCTGACCTCGATGAGGTGGTCGATCTGCGCGCGCATCACCTCGGGCCCGCCGACCGGCCAGCGCAGCACGGTCTCGTCCATCACCACCCACAGCCGCGGCGGTGCCGGCCGGGCCAGCACCTCCTGGCGGCGCATGCGCAGCGCGACCCGGCGTTCGGTGGCCTCGGCGGACGCGTGCGGGTTGGCCGCGGTGAGCAGGGCACGCGCGTACTCCTCGGTCTGGAGCAGGCCGTGCACGAACTGGTTCTCGTACACGCGGATCTGGAGAGCCGCCTGTTCCAGGCTGAGATAGGCGGCGAACCAGTCGGGCATGACATCGCGGTAGGTGTGCCACCAGCCGCGCTTGTTGGCCTCGCGCACGGACTGGAGGAAGGTGTCGATCTCCTCCTGGTCGGTGACCCCGTAGACCTGGAGGAGTTTCTCGGCGTCCGCCAGCCGCAGCCGGGCGACCTTCGCGGCCTCCATGCGGCGGATCGTGGAGTGGCTGACCCCGATCGCCGCCCCCGCCTCGGCGTAGCCGAGTCCGGCCCGGGTGCGCAGTTCCTCCAGCTGTCTGCCGAGGATCATGCGCAGCACGGAAGGCGCACCGCCCCAGTCGGTCTCCGCGGTCACGCCCACCCCCCTCGTCCGGTGCCCGGGTCACGTTCGTACGCGATCGGTTTCCCAGCTCATTCGATCACGTTCTGGCGGATGCAGCATGCACTTGGCTACTTGCAAATTTCAACTCGGCGGTTGCGGGGTGTTGTTGGCAGGTGCCAGAGTGGGCCCACCGCTCCGGTCGACCAAGGAGCGGGCGGCGCGGCCGGCTCGGGGGAGACGGGCCGCACCACGGTCTCCGCGGAGGCGGTGCGCCGTCCGTCGCTCCGTGGCCGGGCCGACGGTGACAACCCCCGACAAGCGAGGCCACGAAAGGCGCACGGCGATGGCTCCGCCCTCCCTCCCCCGACCGCCCGACGACCGGACACCGGACCGGCTTCCCTGGAAGCAGGCGCCGTTGCTCCTGTCCGGGGCGCCGCCCGGACACCGGGCGGCGGACCCCGAGGCACCCCTGCGCCGGCTACCGGACGGCGGGCAGTCCCTGTGCCGGCTGCCCGCCCCGGCCGGCATCCCCGGCCCCGGAGGCGAGCGCCCCGGTCGACTCCCCGGGCCCGACGGCCCCGACCGGCTCGCCCCCGGGGCCCCCCTCCCCGCCACCGCCGCCTGCGATCCGCCGGCGCCGGTCCGCCGCGGCACCGCCGCCTTCGATCTGCCGGCCGAGCCGGCGGCCGTGGGCACCGCCCGCCATGTCGTACGGGACCTGCTCACCGCCTGGAGGGTGCCGGAGGACGCCCGGGACGACATGGTCCTGGTGGTCTCCGAGCTGGTCACGAACGCCCTCGTGCACGCGGCCGGCGAGTGGATCGGCTGCCGCCTGACCGACGCGGCGGACCGGGTGCGCATCGAGGTCGAGGACCAGGCCAACGGCGGCCCGGCCCTGCCGGCGGTCCGCCGTCCCGGCCCCGGCGACCCGCACGGGCGCGGCCTCCTCCTGGTCGGCACGCTGAGCCACGACTGGGGAGTGGAGGCCGTCCCCGGCCGGCGCGCCCGCGTCGTCTGGGCGGAACTGCCGTCCGGCCGCGCCTGACCCCCGCACCCAGGAGTCACGCCCCCGGACCGTCCCCCACTCGTCCGAAGGAGCCCCCCATGCACCACAGCGCCCCCACCCCCACCCCTGCCCCGGCCGCCGACCCGTCCTGGACCCGCACCCGCCCGAGGCCCGGCTCGCAGGAACAGTCCGGCTGAACCACGCCCCGTCCCGCGCCGGCCCCGGCACGGCATCCGTCCCGCGACCCGCTAGATTCACCGCCGGTGCGGATCGTCCGCACCGGCGGCGGCGCGTGTCCCGTACGGGATCCGGTCCGCCGCGTGTGCCGTCGCATCGGGGGTTCCATGGTCTGGTCACTGTTCCGCCGGGGCCCGGCCACCCGCGGACTGCCCGTGCCGGGGCGGTGCGCGCCCGGCCGGCACGTCCTGGCCACCGAGCGCCTGCTGCTGTTCACTCCCCGGACCAGACTGGACGTCGTGGCGGCACTCGCCGCGAGCGCGGACGCCGAGGCTCAGCGGTGGCTCGGCACCCAGGCGGACGAGGTGGTGCCCGGCCCCGGCACCCGCCGGAACCTGCTGGCATGGCGGCCGGCCGGGGACGACGGCCGCCGGATCCCCCGCGGCCTGGCCGAGCCGTACGCGCCCGGACCGGACGACCCCCTTCTGCTGGTGTGCGTGCGCAGATCCGACCTCAGTTACGCCGGTGCGCTCGAACTGGACCACCGGTCGGGCGAGATGGGCGGCTGGCTGGCGCCGGGCTGCCGCGGCCAGGGCCTGGGTGCGGAGCTGTTCCGCGCGGGCGCCGAACTGGCCCACCGCCATGTCGGGCTGGCCACCGTCCGGGCGGGTGCGGAGACCGGGAACACCGCGAGCCGCCGCGCCCTGGCCCGCGCCGGCTTCGTCCGGGACGAGGGCCCGCCCCGGCACACCCTCCCGGACGGCCGCGTGATCACCAGCGTCTGGCACCGCCACGACACCCCGACAACCTCCCGCTGCCACTGACCACGGACCGACCCGGGGGCCACGAGAACCGGCCACCACGAGCGGGCCCCTCGCCGGCCGGGACGAGGGGCCCGGCCGGGACGGGGAGCGGCCGGGACGGGGAGCGGCTTCGCCGGCCGGCACGGGCAGTCCGCCCCACCGGCCCCCATGTCCCGTCACCGGAGCCGTGCGCCGGGGCTACTCCCCCGGCTCGCGCCGCGCCGTGATCCGGTGGCGGTCCGGCCAGCGCACGTCGTAGGCCCAGCCGAGCCGTTCGAACCAGCGGATCAGCCGGGCGCCGGCGTCCAGCTGGCCGGTGAGCACGCCGTGCCGGGCGCTGGTGGGGTCGGCGTGGTGGAGGTTGTGCCAGGACTCGCCGAAGGAGAGCGGGGCCAGCCACCACACGTTGCCGGAGCGGTCCCGGCCGCGGAACGGGCGGGAGCCGGTCGCGTGGCAGATGGAGTTGATGGACCAGGTCACGTGGTGGACCAGCGAGATCCGGACCAGCCCGGCCCAGAACAGTGCGGTGAGCGCACCGTGCCAGGACCGGGTCAGTGCGCCGCCGAGCAGGGCGGGCAGGGCGAGGGAGGCGAGGACCAGGACCCCGAAGCGCCGGGAGATGAGCATCAGGGTGCGGTCGCGGACGAGATCGGGCGCGTATTGAAGCGGCAAGGTGTGCCGGGTCTCGAACAGCCAGCCGAGGTGGGCGTAGAGCATGCCCTTGGCGAGGGCGCGGGGTGAGTGGCCGTACCGCCAGGGCGAGTGCGGGTCCCCGTCGCGGTCGGAGTACTTGTGGTGCTTGCGGTGGTCGGCCACCCAGATGATGAGCGGGCCCTGCACGGCGAGGCTGCCGGCCAGGGCGAGGAGGACGCGGAGCGGCCGTCTGGCCTTGAACGAGCCGTGGGTGAAGTGCCGGTGGAAGCCGACGGTGATGCCCAGTCCGCTGATCAGGTAGAAAGCCAGGGCGAGGTCGGTGAGGCTGAGGCCGTGCCGCCAGGCCAGGGGCAGGGCGGCGAGCAGCGCGAGGGACGGTACGGCGACGAAGACGCCGATCATCAGCTGCTCGCCGGTGGGCCAGGACCGGCCGCCGGCCGCCGGCCGCCGGCAGGGGGGAGTCGGAGATCTCCGAGGACATGGCTGCCTCTCTCGGCCGCGGGCGGGTTAGTCGACGGCGGTGAAGGCCAGGACGGCGTTCTGGCCGCCGAAGCCGAAGGAGTTGCTGACGGCGGCTCGTATGCGGTGCGGCCGGGGCACCTTGGCGACGACGTCCAGGTCCATCGACGGGTCGAGGGTGTCCAGGTTGGCGGTGGGCGGGATCAGCTGGTGGCGCAGGGTGAGGACGGTGCAGGCCGCCTCGATGGCCCCCGCCCCGCCGATGGCGTGCCCGATGGTGCCCTTCAGGGCGGTGACGGGCGGGGGCCGGTGGAAGACCCGGTGCAGCGCGTTGTGCTCGGCGGCGTCGCCCTGCGGGGTGGCCGTGCCGTGCGCGTTGACGTGGTCGATGTCCTCGGGGGCCAGTCCGGCGTCGGCGAGGGCGCCGCTCACGGCGCGGGCGGCGCCGTCGCCGTCGGGGTGCGGGGCGGTGAAGTGGTGGGCGTCGCAGGAGGCTCCGAACCCGGCGAGCAGCGCCGTGGGCCGTACGCCCCGGGCGCGGGCGTCCTCGGTGCGTTCCAGGACGAGGACGGCGGCGCCCTCGCCGAGGACGAAGCCGTCACGGTCGCGGTCGAAGGGGCGGGAGGCGGCGTGCGGGGCGGCGGAGCGGCGCGAGAGGGCGCGCATCTGGGCGAAGCAGGCTGCGGTCATCCGCAGCCGGGCGGACTCGCTGCCGCCGGCGAGGACGAGGTCGCACCGGCCGGACAGCAGCCAGTCCCGGGCGAGGCCGATCGCGCTGGTGCCGGACGCGCAGGCGGTGCTGACGACCATGTTGGGGCCGAGCGCGCCGAGGTCCAGGGCGATCTCGGCGGCGGCCATGTTGGGCACGCTGCGGGGCAGTGCGAGGGGGGAGACACGCTGCGGGGTATGGTCTGCGAGCCGGTCGAACTCGGTCTGCCAGCCCTGCATGGACCCGGTGCCTACGCCCATCACCACGCCGACGCGGGGCCCGTCCCAGCCGGTCGGGGTGAGCCGGGCGTCGGTGACGGCCTCGCGGGCGGCGAGCAGCGCGAAGGTGGTGAACCGGTCGAGCCGGCGGGCGAGCCGGTGACCGAGCAGGCCGGCGGCGTCCAGGCCGGGCACCCGGCAGGAGAAGGCCACGGGCAGTCCGTCCAGGCCGGGGTCGGCCGCGGCGGTGGACTGCCCGGCGCACAGGCCCGTCCAGGCCGCGTCCTTGCCGATGCCCGCCGGGGTGACGAGACCCAGTCCGGTGACGGCGACCGGGGCCCGTCGTACTCCTGCTCTCACCTGGTGCATGAGGCGTGATTATCCGTGCCGTGAGGGGCTGTTGCGGGCCGCGGCAACTCGATCGGCCCAGGACGGGGACCGGTACCACCCGGATGCGCGAATCGGGCCGGGCCGGTGGACGCCGGGGCGGGTGGCCGGAGGCCACAGCCGGATGGACGCCAGGACCGCCCGGACCTCAGTGCGGCCGGGACGCCAGGGCCACCCGGCGGTCAGTGCCACCCCGCGGTCAGTGCCACCCGGCGGTCAGTACCCCCCGGCGGGCAAGTGGCCGTCCCCGCCGGATGCGCCTCCCCTCCGGGCATGCTCTCCCCACCGGGCGTGCCCTCCCCGCCGGGTGCGCCGTCCTCGCCGGGCCCGCCGTCCAGGGCGCGGACCGCGTCGGCCCAGGCGCGGGCGAGCGCGGTCTCCAGGTCGTCCGGGGGGCGGTCGGAGGTGTTCAGCCGGACGGGAGGGCCGATGTGCGCGTGGACTGGGTGCGGCGCACGGGGGCCGTCACCCAGCCCGTGAGCTGTTCGGCACGGCCGCCGGAGGAGACGCGGCGGGCGCCGTGTCCGACGGGGACGACGGGGGCGCCGGTGGACAGGGCGAGCCGGACGACACCGGCCTTCAGCCGTCCGGGCAGGCGGTCGTGGGAGGCGCGGTGGCGGGGCGGGCGGCCCTCGGGGTGGATCAGCACGTCGTGGCCCGCGGTGAGCGCGTCGGCGGCGTGCCGCAGGGCGTCCGGGGCACGGCGGCTGCCCCGGTGCACCGGCACGTAACCCTCCCGGGTGAGGGCCGGGCCCAGCAGGGGCACCCGTCACAGTCCGGCGGTGGCCAGGACGGCGGGGCACAGGCCGAGCCGGTGCAGGGTGCCGATGAGGAGCACGGTCGTGTCGCCGACGACGGGCACCGGAGCCCCGGCCCACGCCGACAGCATCGTGCGCTCCTCTCCGCCGTGCGGTCCCTGGGGTGATCATGACGGGGGGCGGCGCCGGCGCGCACGCCCGCGCTGCCCCGAATGCCGGTCCGGGGTGCGGTGGCCGCCGGCCGGTGGCTGAATGGCCGTCATGGACTTTCTCGCCGCGTACGACGCGATCGCGGAGGACGACGTCCCGCAGCGGGTGGCCCTGCTGCGGGAGGCCATGGCGACCGGCAGGGCGGCCCTCTTCACCGAGCTGCGCGCGCACCGGCCGGTGTTCGGCACACCCGTCGGGGTGTTCGTCACCCGGCACCCCGACGTCCTGGAGGTGCTGTCGGCGCCCGGGACGTTCACCGTGGGGGTGTTCGGGCCGGCACTGGAGGACGTGCTCGGGGCACCGTTCGTCCTCGCCAGGGACGGCGGTGACGTGCACTGGCGCGAGCGCGGGTACGGGCAGCTCATGCTGGCCGCCGAGGACGCGCCGCGGGTGCGGGAGCTGACCGCGCGGATCGCCGACGAGGTACTGGACGAGGCGACCGCCGGTGACGCGGACACCTTCGACCTCGTCCAGGACTACGCCCGCGTGGCCGCCGCCCGGGTCGCCGCCGCCTATCTGGGCTTCGCCGGCATCGAGGAGGAGACGCTGCACTCCTGCACCCTCCGGATGCAGTGGGCGTTCGCCGTGAATCCCGGCCGCGACCCGGAGGTCCACGCGGCCGGTGTGGCCGCCGGACGTGAACTGCGTGACGCGGTGGCCGGCTTGATCGCACGCCGCCGGGCCGGGGACCCCGGGGACGGCCCCGACGACGTCCTGGGCCGGATGCTGCGCACCCGGCTGCCCGCCGAGTACGGTTTCGACGACGAGCGGATCAACGCCAACCTGGTCGGCTACCTGACGGGCTACCAGCAGAACGCCACCCAGTGCACGGCCACCGCGCTGAAGGAACTCGCCGTACGCCCCGGCGTGCTGGCCGAGGCGGAGCGCGCGGCGGCCGCGGGCGACCCGGCCCGCTTCGACGCCTACGTATGGGAGGCGCTGCGCTTCCATCCGTTCGTGCCGGTCACACCCCGGCTGTGCGTACGCGAGCACGTGCTGGCCGCCGGCACGGCGCGGCAGACGGTGATCCCGGCCAAGAGCGTGGTGCTGGCCTGCTTCGCTTCGGCGATGTTCGACGAGGAGGTCGTGGACGCGCCCGGCGAGTTCCGGCCCGGGCGCCCGCCCGCGCACAACCTGGTCCTCGGTCACGGCGCCCACGACTGCGTCGGCCGGTACGCGGCGCGGGTGATCGTGCCGGAACTGGTGCGGCGTGTGCTGCTGCGCCCCGGTGTCCGCCCGCTGCCCGGTGGTGAACGCGCCCTGGACTACGCGGGCACCCCGTTCCCGCAGCACTACCGGGTGCGGTCCGGGCGTACCGCGGTGCCCACGGCCTGACACCGGGACGCGGCACCGGGGCCCGCGCACGGGACCTGCCCCGCGCCCCGCACACCCCGACGACACCAGGATCCGCACACCGGGACCGACACCAGGATCCGTACACGGGGATGCGGCCCGCGACCGACCGGAGGACGACCCATGACCGTCACGTCTCGCTCAGCCCAGGCCAGGACCGTGCCGTGGACCGGGGTCAGGGACAGGTCCAGGGACGGCGTGCGCAACCGCTTCGAGACGCGTCTGCTGACCCGTTTCGGCCCGGTCTGGCGGGCCGCCCAGCGCAGCAGGTGGCTGCACCGCAGGCTCAACTCCACCCTCACCGACCTGGCCGTGCTCAAGGCGCCGCCGCGTCCCAACCCGCTGAGCACCAAGGCCCCGTACACCTCCTGGGACTCCCTGACCGATCGCTCCTGGGTGGGCCGGCACCTGCCGCCGGTGGCCGCCGTGCGGAAGGACCTGCCCGCGCCGGAGAAGGTCGCCGAGCTGTTCCGGCGGGAGGGCGAGGGCCGCTACTGCACCCGGTCCACCGCGCTGCTGCCGGCGTTCGCGCAGTGGTTCACCGACGGCTTCCTGCGCGGCCACGCCGCCACCGGCGACCCGCGCCGCACCGACTCGCCGCACACCCTGGACATGTCCCAGCTGTACGGCGACCGCGAGGAGGTCACCGCCTGCCTGCGCACCTTCGAGGGCGGCCGGATGAAGAGCCGGATCATCGGCGGGGCCGAGTTCCCGCCCGCCCTGTGCGAGGGCGGCCGGATCACGGACGAGTTCCGGGCGATCAAACCGGTCCGGTTCGAGGAGGTGCCGGAGACGTACGTGGACACGCTGTTCGCGTGGGGCGGGGAACGCGCGCACGCGCACATCGGGCCGATGGCGATGAACGTCCTCTTCCTGCGCGAGCACAACCGGGTCGCCGGCGTCCTCGCCGACGCGCATCCGGACTGGGACGACGAGCGCGTCTTCCAGACCACCCGCAACACCCTGATCGTGATGATGATCCGGGTGATGCTGGAGGAGTACATCAACCACATCACGCCGTACCACTTCGCGTTCGTCCTCGACCCCGTCCGCACCGACCGCGGGGTCTGGCACCGCGAGAACTGGGCGACGATCGAGTTCAGCCTGGTCTACCGCTGGCACAGCCTCGTCCCGTCCACGTACGGTCTCGGCGGCCGTGAGGTGCCGCTGGAGCGGACCGTCACCAACGGGCAGCTGGTCCTGGACCGGGGCCTCGGCCCGCTGTTCGAGGACCTGTCCCGGCAACCCGCGGGCCAGGTCGGCCTGTTCAACACGGACGCGCTGCTGCTGCCGCTGGAGGCGCACGCCGTCGCCGTGGGCCGCGACCTGCGGCTGGCCTCGTACAACGACTACCGCGCCTACTACGGCTTCCCCCGGGTCACCGACCCGCGGCAGATCTCCGGTGACCCGCGGATCCAGGAGGCGCTGCTCGAGATGTACGGCGACGTCGACGCGATCGACCTGTACGTCGGGCTGTTCGCCGAGGAGCCGGAGCCCGGTGCCGTCTTCGGCCGGCTGCTCGAACGCGTCATCTCCGTCGACGCGTTCTCCGAGGCGCTGAACAACCCACTGCTGGCGCCCCGCCTGTTCACGCCCGGCACCTTCTCCCCCGAGGGCCTGCGGATCGTCCGCGGGACGCGCAGCTTCTCCGACCTGGTGCACCGCAACCTCCCGGAGGAGAAGACGCGTTACTTCGTGTCACTCGGCCGGAGCGCGGCGGACATCCGGACCCCGGCCCGCTGAGCCGCGCCTGGGGAACGGCGGGGCCGCCCGGCGGTGCCGCCCGGCCGGGTTCAGTCCCCGGCTCGGGCGTGCGCGAGCAACGCCTCCGCGGCGGTGCGCAGTTGTTCCGCCGCCGTGGTGCAGGCGGCGGCCTGCCGTTCCAGGGTGGGGCGGCTCCACTCCGGTGCCGCCGGGCAGTCGCCGAGCGTGTCGGCGGCGGCGCGCAGCCGTCGCGCGTACTCCTCCATCAGCTCGGCGTCCGACCGCAGCGTACCGGCGCTGTCGGGGAGCCGGGTGTCGTACGGCGTCACTGCGGGGGACTCGGTCACCATGGTGTACTCCCGGTGGGCGGGCTGTGCGGGGAGGTCAGCGGGGCAGGAGGGCGCCGGCGCTGCGGTGCAGCATGAACTGGGGGCAGGTCAGGACGAACAGCGGCCGGGCCGTGTCGATACCGAGCCGGCGCAGCTGCCCGGCGAAGGGCTCGGCCGCCGCGGTGTCCAGCCGCAGCCCGATTCCGCCGCCGCGGTGCAGGCGGAGCCTGCCGTGGGCCCGGACCAGGGTACGCACCGTGCTCCCGCCCCGGCGGCCGTAGAGGATCCAGTCGGCCTCGGGACAGGGCACGCCCCGGCCGAGGCGGCCGCCGACGGTGATGCCGAGGTCCGGGGAGCCGGCGCGGATCTCCCGGCCCATCAGATCGGCTTCGGCGGTCACCCGCAGCACGGGCTGGCCCCAGATCTCCTGGGCGACGACCCGGGCCTCCTCGCTGGTCACGGCGAGGGAGAGGACGTAGCGGCCGGTGCGGCGCAGGTCGACGCGGCGCAGCAGGTCCAGGGCGATGTCATAGGGGCTGGGCCGCCACAGGTCGTCCACCAGCACGGAGAGGACGATCTCGGTGTAGGGGCCGATCGTGGTGCAGCGGTGCTCGTACACCGAGAGCACCGCCATGGCCCGGCTGCCCAGCCGGCTCGGTGCCAGCCAGGTGACGTCGGGCAGCAGGCTCCGGGCCGTAGCGGCGTCGACGGGGAAGCACAGGTGGGCGGCGGAGGAGTCGTAGTAGCGCACGGGTACGTCGACCGGGCCGGCCGCGGTGGGCACGGAGGCGGTGGGCAGGGTGAGGAAGGGGTAGCCCTCGGGCGGGTTGGCACGGTCCTTGAGCTGGTAGGCCTGGGTGCGCACGACGGGGCCCCGGTAGGGGGTGAGCGCGTCGTCGACGCGCTCCCGGGCCTCGGGGATCACGGTCCTGAGGTGCTCGATGTACTCGTGGATCATGTGGCAGAGCGGGAACTCGTGACCGGGCCCGATGTAGTCGACCTCGTACCAGGCGGGGTGCGGGTCGAACGCGGAGCCCGCGCCGCGGCCGTCGAGGACGGGCACGATGTCGTGCTGGTTGGTGATGCTGGCGACCCAGGTGCGCGGGTCGGCGGGTCTCTTGCTGTCGACCGGGGAGCCGACGGCGACGACGTGGGTGACCCGGTAGGTGCGGCAGAACTCCTCGTCCTGGGCGAGGTTCATCAGGGCGATCCCGCCCTCGCTGTGCCCGATCAGCGCGAGGTCGGCGCCGCGCGGGATGCCGTAGTCGTCCAGGGCGAGGAGGATCGAGCGGGTGTACGGCGAGTCCGTCAGGAACAGGTTGCGCCAGGCACCGACGAAGTCCTGCGGGGAGTCGTTGCGGGGGCGGCCCGGTGCCATGCCGGGCGCCTGGACGACGTAACGGACGACACCGTCCGGACCGCGCACGTTCTGCACGAGGATCCGGCCGTCGGTGGAGAGCATCTCGATGTTGCGCAGGAAACCGAGGAAGGAGCCTTCCGGCGCGATGACCTGCCTCTCCTGGTCGGTCAGCTCGACGGCCTCGGCGGCGCCCTCACCCTTGTCCAGCTGCGCGACCCGGGCGGCGCTGACGCCGTGCAGCGGGTCGGCGGACAGCGCACGGCCGGCGGCCAGCGCCCAGCCGGTCTCGTCGTTCTGCGGGTCCTCGTCCAGCAGGGCGCGGATCGCCAGGAGTTCGGCCATCAGCGGGGCCAGCCCGGACAGCGCGCGCTGGGCCCCCTGGTCCCGGAACAGTGCCCGCAGGGCCCGCACCGACTCCAGGTCCCGGTCGGCGGTGACGGCCTCCGTCAGCCGGCGCATGCCCGGATCGCGCTCGAACTCGGGGTGGTCGATGAGTACGGCGGCGATCCGCAGCCGCAGCGAGCCGACGGCCACCAGCGCCGCCAGGCTCTCCCGGCCCAGCACCTCTCCCGCCGCGCCCAGCACATGGCCCACGCCCTTCGGGGCCGTGATCGCCGAACCGCCCAGGCCCTGCTTGTTGGTGAGGGCGCGCAGCAGCGCCCAGCGGGCGGCGAGGCCGGTGCGGGGGCGCCGGCGCGCGGAGGCGGCCAGGTCCGGGGAGAACAGGGCGGTACTGGTGCGTGCGGACACCGCGCGGATGCCCTCGGCGACGTCCACCACGTCCCGCGCGCACCGGCGCAGCAGTTCCTGGACGTCCTGACCGTCCGGCACGGGCCGTCCGGGTGCGGTGCCCTCCGCTCGCATCCGACGCTCCCTCGGCTCGACGACGTGGGGACAGGGGTGGGGCCGCGTCCGCGGGCGCGGCCTCGCCCCCATCGTCGGCCAGGGCGAGCGGGCCCGCACCTTCATCCATCCAGGTAGAGGTCGCGCACGGCCGCCGTGCGGCCCGCCGAGCCTGGGCCGTGAGGTCGTACGACTGCCGCATAATCGCCGCACATGACCCCCTGCACTCCCCCGACGGCACCGGTCCCCCATCTGGCGGAGGGCGCGTCGTGACCACGTCCGCCGAACGCCCGGGGGACCTGCGGTCCCCGCTTCCCGACACCGTCCCGGTCGGCCGGCCGCTGCGCACCGGTTACCTGCTGACCCTCGTGGTGGGCCCCCTCGCCGTCCTGGCGCTGGCGCTGCCGGCGGCCCTGGCCGCCGGGTGGGGGCCGCGCTGGTACGACGCGGTCCTCGGCGCCGGAATGTACGCGCTGTCCATCATGGGCGTCACCGCCGGCTACCACCGGCACTTCACCCACACGTCGTTCCGGGCGAAACGGCCGCTGCGGATCGCCCTCGGTGTCGCGGGCGGCCTCGCCCTGGAGGGCCCGGTGACCATGTGGGTGGCCGAACACCGCCGCCACCACCAGTACGCCGACCGGGAGGGCGACCCGCACTCGCCGTGGGCGTACGGCACCACCCGGCGGGCGCTGGCCAAGGGGCTGTGGCACGCCCAGGTCGGCTGGTTCTCCTCCTCACCCGTCCGCTCCCACTACCCGCGCTACGCGCCCGATCTGCTCGCCGACCCGGACGTGCGCCGCCTGGACCGCTGCTACCCGGTGACCGCCGCCGTCTCCCTCGGCCTGCCGCCCGCTCTGGTCCTCGCGGTCTCCCACGACTGGCACTGCGCGCTGGTCACGTTCTTCTGGGCGAGCCTCGTCCGGTACGCCGTCGTCCACCATGTCACCTGGTCGGTCAACTCCGTCGCGCACGCCTTCGGTGCCCGGCACTACCGCACCCGCGACCAGTCCCGGGACGTGCCGTGGGTGGCGCTGCTGACCTTCGGCGAGGGCTGGCACAACCTCCACCACGCCGACCCCGGCAGCGCCCGGCACGGCGCCCTGGCGGGCCAGCCGGACCTGACGGCCTGGCTCATCGCCCGGTTCGAGCGGTGGGGCTGGGCGTACGACGTGCGCTGGCCGGACGGACGGCGGATCGCCGGCCGGCTGACCACGGAGGCGGCGGGACGGCGGGCACCGCGGCGGCACGACCGTGGCTGACGGGCCGGCTGACGGGCGCGCTCGTGGTCAGGCGCCGGGGAAGTACCGGGAGAAGGGGGTGGGGTCGACGGCGAACGTGCCGTTGAAGGGGTGGTTGAGCTGGTAGACCAGCAGCACGGTGAACGTGATGAGACCCGTCAGCCCCATCACCATCACCACATGGGTGAGGCTCCTGCGCACCCCGAACATGAACATGAAGGCGACGGTCAGCACACCGCCGACGATCAGCCCGAACCACAGCACCGGCGACAGGCTGTTGCCCACATCGGCCTCCCGGCCGCGCCGGGCGTCGTCCAGGGTGCTGAGCTGGGCCAGGGACTCCTGGAGCGTGGCCTGCTGGGCGGGGGTGGCGTCGACCGGCACCTGGCTCGCGGCCCGGAGGTCGTTCAGCAGGTCCCAGCCGCGCCGGCCCGGCGGCTGCCCGCTCGTCATGGCGGGCCACTCGGCGGACACGACGGTGTGCACGTACATGTCGACGGCATCGCGCGTCTGTTCGGCCTGCGCGGCCGGGAGTCCGGCGGCCAGCAGGCGGATCTGGTGGGCGGCGCTCGCCTCCGCCTGCACATGGCCCTCGGCGCCCGACCGGGACTCCCACACGGACACCATCGACAGCCCCAGCACCAGCGCGTAGAGCACGCCGACCATCATGGAGATGTACTCGGCGACGTCCTCGCGGGGTTCCGCGTCCGGGGCGGGGGGCCAGTAGTGATGCCGGATCACCACGATGCCTGCGGCGACCACGGCGATCCCCAGCACCACGGCGAAGATCTCGATCATCGACTCGGTCTCCTGTCGGTGTTCTGCGGGGAGTCAGGGCTGGGGACTTGGGGAATTCGGGGGCTTGGAGGGCTGGGGGGTCAGAGGGTTCATCTCGCCGCCGGTCACGGGCTGATGCGCCGGGAGCCGAGGAGGGCGGCGGCCAGGGCGGCGGGGATCAGCATCAGGAACAGCACAGCCAGCAGGCCGAGCCCGGTCGGACCGCCGCCGGGCCGGACGAAGCGGGACATGATGGACGGGCTGTGCGGTTGCCGAGGAGGGGTACGGGAGTTCCGCCCGGGCGGCCGGCCCGGTACGGTCGCCTCGCCGGCAGTGCCCTGACCGGTGGCCGTCCGGCCGGTGGTCGTCCCACCTGAGGTCGTCCGGCCGGCGGCGCCCTGACCGCCGGTCGCCTGGCCTCCTGTCTGCTGGCCGCCCGTTGACCGGCCGCCGGCTGTTCCGCCTCCGATCGCTTCGCCTCCGGTGGCCCCACCGCCGGCACCCTCACCGCCGGCCGCCCCGCCCTCGCCGGCCGTGGCGCCCGTTCCCGCTCCGGCGGCAGCGCCTGCCTCGGCCCCGGCACCTGTTCCCGCCCCGGCGGCCGCGCCCGTTCCCGCTCCGGCGGCCCCGCCTCCGGTGGTGCCTCCGCCACCGGCCGCTGCCGCTCCCCCAGCGGCTGCCGCGCCCGCACCCGCACCCGCACCGACGCCCGCTGCAACGCCAGCCGCCCCCGCGCCCAGTGCACCACCGGCACCACCGGCACCGCCGGCACCAGCAGCGCCACCGGCTCCGGCCCCCGCGCCCGCCGCGGCACCGCCTGCACCGGCCCCAGTTCCCGCCGCGGCACCCGCTCCGGCCGGGGCACCGGCCGCGGTGCCTCCTCCGGCCGCGGCGCCTCCCCCCGCTGCCCCAGCGCCTGCGCCCGCACCTCCTCCCGCTGCCGCAGCACCGGCCCCGGCCCCCACCCCCGCTGCGGCACCTCCCGCACCGGCTGCTCCCGCCCCGGCGGCCGTTCCAGCCCCGGCGGCGCCAGCTCCTGCCCCGGCCCCCGCAGCCGTGCCCGCACCCGCACCCGCACCCGCACCCGCCGCTGCCCCAGCCCCGGCCCCCGCAGCCGTGCCCGCACCCGCGCCTCCGCCCGCCGCCACCCCGGCCACCGCTCCGGCGCCCCCGGCCCCAGCCCCCGGTGCTCCCACGGCCGGGCCCGGTGCCGCGCCCGGAGGGAGGACTCCGGGTACGGGTGCGGGCCCGCCGGGGGGTGGCAGGGGTGGAGGTGGCGGGAAGGTGACGCCGGGTGGCAGGGGCAGGACCGGTGGCGCCGGGGGCGGTGCCGGCACGGGGGGCGGGACGGGGACGGGAGGCGGTGGCGGAGCCGGTGGGGCGGGTGGGGGAACGGCGGGGGGTGGTGTGGGGGGCGGTGGCACCGGGACCGGTGGTGGCGGGGGCGGGTACAGCGTGAAGGAGCCGGACGCGTCGGCCGTCAGCAGCGGCGCCCGCTTCGGGCAGCCGTCGGGCCGGAGGGTGCTGATCCGGTCGGTCCCGGTCACATGCCCCTCGCTGAAGTACTGGCCCGCAGGCCGCTCCACGGTCGCCTGGCAGCGCACGGAGTCCCCGGGGTCGAGGCTCGGGACGGTGTCGTCGCCGGCCGGGCAGACGATGCCGGGCGGCTGGAGCACGGGATCGGTGAGGCGGAGGTCGAGCACCGTACGGTTGCCGGTGTTGGACACGTCGTAGAGGACGGTGACCGGGCCGGGTGCCAGGGGCTGGCCCGGTACCCCCACCTCGGTCACGACCGTCTCGGACAGGGCCGGCCGGCCGCCGACGCCGGCGTATCCGGAGCGGGCGGTGGCCCGGGACTCCTGGCCGAGGGAGGGGATGCGGCCGACGGCCGTGACGTCGGCGATCCAGGTGCCTTCGCGCGCGGTGGCCCACGCGGTGCAGGTGGCGGAGTCCAGGCCGCGGAGCATCGGGACGTGGTCGTCGCCGCCGGGGCAGCGGATCCCGGCGCCCGGCAGCCCCGGGTCGTTCACCCGTACGTCGTACAGGTCGGCTCCGCTGCGGTTGATCAGCCGGTACGCCTTCACCAGTGGGTGGCCGACGCGGATGCCGGGGTGGGTGGCCCCGGTGCCCGGCCGGGTGTCGACGTCGACCTCCAGGGCGAGCCCGTCGCTGCCCGCGCCGTCGGCGACGGCGCGGTCCACCGGTCCGCCGGACACGGCCACGAGCAGCGGAAGGACGACGGCGAGACGTGCCCCGAGGGCCACGCCAGCACCTCCCTAGTAGTCCTATGAACATATAAATAGGACTAACAGAGCGGCCCGGTGGCGTGCTTCGGCCCACGCCGGTCACGATGCACAACCGCACGAGGATCACTCCGGTGGCCGCGCGGCCCGTACCGGGACGCCTCAGCCGTCCGGCATCAGGCCCGCCGCGAGTGTGGCTCCCAGCTCCCAGCACGCCTCGGTGTCGCCCGTGCCCGGCGTACCGGTGACGGTCACCGCGTCGGCCGCCCGGCGCCAGGCGAGACCCGTGGTGACGGCCTCGAGGGCGCGGACGGCTCCGGTGACGTCGTTGCCGCCGTGGACGTAGTAGCCGAACGGACGGCCCCGGGTCTCGTCCAGGCAGGGGTAGTAGATCTGGTCGAAGAAGTGTTTCAGGGCGCCGGACATGTAGCCCAGGTTCGCGGGCGTGCCGAGCAGGTAGCCGTCGGCTTCCAGCACGTCGGAGGCGGTGGCGGACAGGGCCGCCCGGCGTACGACGCGCACGCCCTCGATCTCGGGTGTCGTCGCGCCCGCCACGACGGCTTCGAGCAGCGCCTGGCAGTTCGGGGACGGCGTGTGATGGACGATCAGCAAGGTAGGCACGCACCGCACCCTGCCGTGCGCCCGCCGCTGCCCGCAAACGCCGCGTGCCGGCAGGCGTCACGGGCGCCCGCCCGGGGTAGGACGGTGTCCGGCAGCCCGCACACGGCGACGGAAGGGGACGTGGTGGCGGAGGACGATCGCCGGGTACCGGCCGCCGAGGTGTTCGACGCGCTGGGAATCGCCTACGAGGAGGCGTTCGCCGCGTCCGAGCCGCACCGGGCGTCGCTGCGCCGGCTGCTGGAGCGGCTGGCGCCGGGCAGCAGGGTGCTGGACGTGGGCAGCGGGACCGGCCGGCCGACCGCGCAGACCCTCACCGAGGCCGGGCACCGGGTGCTGGGCGTGGATGTCTCCCCGGTGATGACGGAGCTGGCCGCCCGGCAGGTGCCCGCCGCGGACTTCCGGCTCGCCGACATCCGTGAACTGCCGTTGGAGGACGCCTCCTTCGACGCCGTGTGCGCCTACTTCCCGCTGCTCCAGATGTCCCGCGCCGAGCAGGCCGCCGTCGTGGCGAAGCTGGCCCGCGCCGTGCGGCCCGGCGGGTCGGTCGCACTGGCCACCGTGCCCCTCGACGTGGAGGACGCCGAGGGGTTCTTCATGGGGCAGCCGGTACGGGTGACGAGCTTCGCCGCCGGCGCCTTCACGGACCTGGTGACCGGGGCCGGCCTGACGGTACTGACCGAGGAGCACGCCGTGTTCACCCCGGCCCACCCCGACGCCGTACCGGAGCCGCACCTGTTCCTGCACGCCGTGCGCGGGGCGCCGTGACGCCGGTCAGGGCTGGAGGGGCAGCAGCCGGCAGGTGGAGCCGGCGGGCCGGCCCGCGAGCCGGTCGGTGAGCCAGTCGACGGCGTCCCCCTGGTCGGCGAGCAGCGGCGCGAAGTGGTTGAGCAGGGCCCGGCCCAACTGCGGTGCTAGCACCGGAACATAGGTGACGTCGGCGCCCTTGCGGCACCAGTCGACGGCCAGCCGGCGGGCCTGCGCGTGCGGGACGAGGTCGTCGTTGATCCCCGTCGCCACCCGCACCGGACCGGTGGGCTTCCGCGTGCCGATGCGCTGCCGGTCGAGGAAGTCCCGCAGAGCGGGCTCGGCCGCGACGACATCGGCGAGGGAGGACCCGTCGGTCGTCCAGGCGCTGCTGTGCGCGGAGTTGTAGGAGAGGATCGCGTCGCCGACGCACATCGTGGACAGGTCGGCCAGCGCGGCCTTGCCCGCCGCGTTCAGATGCCTGTCGGCGATCGGCCTGAGCGCGGGGTCGGACTGCAGGAAGCCGTTGACGGCCCAGCCGAGCGCGCCGGCCAGGTCGCTGCCGTCGATCGCCTCCGTCACCTTGGCGAGATCGGCGGGCGGTGCCCCCGAGTAGGTGCCGGCCAGGGTGACGTCGGGGGCGTAGGAGGGCTGGAGTTCGGCCGCGGCGGCGGTCGCACCACCTCCCTGGCTGTAGCCGTACAGCCCGACGGGCGAGGCCGCCGTGACCGAGGCGCCCTCCAGGTGCCGGGCCGCGCGGACCGCGTCCAGCACGGCGTGGGCGCCGTCGAGCCGGTTGACGTAGGTGTGCAGTCTGTCGGTCGTGCCGAGTCCGGCGTAGTCGGTGACGACGACGGCCACACCCTCGGCGAGCATGCGGTAGATCGCCAGGTCCTCGTAACCGACGGACACCGTGCGGCCGTTGAGGGTCAGCGGGTGTTCGAGGCCGAGCGAGGCGGCGCACTGGTCGCCCTGGCCCATGGTGCCGGGGGCCAGCGCGACCAGCGGGCGTGGCCCGCCGTGCTGCCACGCGGCGGCCGGTTCCAGGTAGGCGCCGGTCACCGCGACCGGCTGCCCGGCGGAGTCGGTCGACTTGTACATCAGCCGGGTGGCCCGGCCGGGCAGGGGTCCGTCGAGGCCCGGCAGGCTCAGCGCGAGCGGCAGCCGCTCGCTGCGGACGAGAGCGCCGTCGGCGGCGGGCAGCGCGGCGGGCGGGGTGTAGAAGGCCGGGATGGTGACACCGCGGGACACGACGGTGCCCGTGGCGGTGGCGGGGAGCGCGGCGGCGGTCTGGGCGCCGAGGCAGGCGGCGACGGCGATCGCGAGGGCGGCGGGCACACGGGTGCGCACGGACATGGCGGACCTCCTGGGCGGCGGGGTGGGGCAGGGGGCTCCGGAGCGGCTGGCAGGGACCTTACTTCCGAGTAAGTTACCGGCGGTAGCCTCATGGAGGTCACGGTTGGGTAATGGTGACTTGTTGTCAGCAAGGGCTTCGAAGCTCGTCCGAGGCGCCGCTGTCCGCCCGCTCGGCTACAGTGGCCGGCCGGACAGTGGGGAGACGAAGGTGCAGGTCGAGGTGGGGGGCGTGCAGGTCGTGGGGTTCGCGCGGAGGGCAGCCATGGGCATGGCTGCGGCGGGGGCTGCGCTGACGACGGCGCTCAGCGGCTGCGCCGGGCCGGGCGGTACGGACGACACGGGCCGACCGGAGGCATCCAGCACAGCACCGGCGTCGGCGTCGGCGTCGGCGTCGGCGTCGGCGTCGGCGTCGGCCAAGGCTGGTCCGAGCGGTGGCACGATCGGCGTCGCCGGTTCCGCCTGCGAACTGCCCGTCAGGTTCGACATAGCCCGGCACTGGAAGGCCAAGTCCATCGCCGCCGCCGGGAACGAGCCCAGCGAGGCGTCGGACAAGAAGGACGACAACCTCGGCGGGGCGCTCGCCGACAGCCTCCTCCGGCAGGGGCCGGTCACCGCGGCCTGTGAGATCGACGCCAAGCCCGCCGGGAACATCGGCTTCCTGCGCGTATGGACCGGCGGGACGGGCGATGCCGACGCCGGCGGCGTGCTGCGCGCGTTCGTCGCCGCCGAGGACAACGTCAGCAAGGCCGAGTACCACTCCTTCACGACCGGCGGCGGCGTCACCGCCGTGGAGGTGGAGTACCTCTGCACGAGCGAACTCCTGGAAGAGACCAAGAAGGAGAGCGCCTTCGCGGTCAGCACGCCGGACGGGCCGGTCGTCCTGCACCTCGGCGGCATGGACACCGAGGAGCACGAGGAGATGCGGCCCGCCTACGACCTCGCCAAGCGGACCCTCGAACTGACCTGAGTGCCGTGCGGTCCCCCGACGCGTTCAGGACGCGGCCGTTTCCCGGCCCAGGTAGGTGAGGGGACCGGCGTCCGCGACCGGGATCACGTGGAAACCGAGCCGGTCGTAGAACGCGCGGGCGGCCGTGTTCGCGGTGACCATCCCGAGATGGACCGCCCGCACGCCCCGCCCGCGCAGGGCGGCCAGGAGGGTGTGCAGCAACGCGCGGCCGTAGCCCCGCCGTTGCCACTCCGGCAGCAGGTCGATGTGCAGATGGGCGGGATAGCCGGCGAGTTCGGGCACGAGCATCCGCTCCGGCCGGTGCAGGAGGTGGATCATCTCCTCGGTGGGCGTGCGGGGCGGCGCCGCGGGCTCCGGGTAGCGGCCGGCCAGCCGGGGGATCCAGGTCTGCCGGAAGTCCCTGACGAAGTTTCCGGTGTCCGCGGTCCCGACGACGTAACCCACGGCCCGGCCCCTGCCGTCGTCCAGCACGAAGGCGAGTTCCGGATCGAAGTGGACGTACGGCTCGGCGAAGAGCACCGGCATGAGCCGCGGGTCGGGGTAGATGGCCCGGGAGTCGCCTCCGTTGTGCGCGGTGCGGACACAGACGTCGGCCATGGCTTCGCGGTCGGCGGGGCGGCAGGGGCGGATCGCGGGGGCGGGATGCGCAGGCACAGAGGGCATACCGGCATCCTGGACGCACTGGGAGCGCTCCCACAAGAGGATGGCTCAGGATACGCCCCGGCGACCCCCCTCGGTGGAGAAGGGCCGCCGTAAGAGCTGCCGGGCCGGTGCCGTCAGGTGCTGGTGGTCATGGCCGGCCGGTGGGTGGCCGTGGTCAGTAGCGCAGGCGGCGGGCTCGGATCAGCATGAACAGGCCCGAGAGGGCGAGCAGCGTGCCGATGGCCGCGGGCCACAGGTGGGCCCCGGTCTCCGCCAGACCGCCCCCGGCCGCCTGGGGCGGGGTCTGAGCGGTCACCGGCGGGACGTACCCGGCGGCGCCGGCCTGGCCCGACGCCGAGGACGCGGGGGCCGAGGTGGATGTGGATGTGGAGGCGGACGGGGCCGGTGCCGGCCTGGACGACGTGGCACGGGAAGGGGTCGAAGCGGCCGGAGCGGGCCTGCCTGCCCGGCCGCCCCCGCCCCGGCTCCCGGCGCCCGTCCCGTCCTGCTTGGTGGTGCGGGCCGGCGCGGTGGTCGCCTCGGTTCTCGGTGCCTCAGCGGCGCGGGAGGCCGACGGCCTCGGCGCGAAGGTGGCGCCCCCGCCGGGCTTCGTGGCCGTGTCGCCGGGCTCGGTGGCCGTGTCGCCGCCGAGCTTCGCGCCGGTGTCCCCGCCGGGCTCCGTCGTGGCCCCGTCACCGGGGGCGGGGGTCGCCGGGGACCCGGAGGTCGCCGTGGGCGCCGCGGTCGTGTCCGGGCCGCCGGTACCCGCCGTGGGCGTCGCGGTCGTACCGTCACCGCCGCTGCCGTTGCCGTCGCCACCTCCGCTGCCGCCGGAAGAGCCGCACGTGCGGCCGGAGTTGATGCAGTCGACCATCTCGCGCATCAGGTCCTCGTCGAAGACGTTGATGAAGTCGCCGTGGTCGGTGACGGGCTTGTGGAGCTGCTCGGGGAATGAGTCGACCGCGAACAGGGGGACGGTACGGCCGCCGTCCGCGAGGCTCGGTGCGGCGACCCCGTAGACGATGCGCTGCACCAGCTGCGGTATGGGCCGGAAGCCGGCCGGGCAGGAGCCGTCGGCGGTGGCGAACGCGACGTGGGTGCGGTGGTTGGCGCTGTCGATGTTGCGGCCGTCCCAGCAGCTCTGGAACCGGAAGGTGCGCACGACGTCGCTGCCCCGCGGGCACAGCGGATACTTGTCCTTCAGCTGCCGGTCCTCGTGGCCGGTGCAGCTCCAGGACGCGTTGGCGTTGCCGGGACCGTTGACGAACGCCTTGGCGTCGCCGGTGATGATGCGCAGCAGGCGCGGCATGGCGGTGACCTTGCCGCGCGGGTTGCCGACGAACGTCAGCGTCACCGCCTTGGGGGTGACGATCTGGCCGGCGTTGCCCTCCGTGCCGCCGCCCGGGGCGCCCGCGTCCCGTTCCTGCGTGCCGTTCTGCAGGCGCAGCACCGGCCAGTAGTAGGTGGACCTGTCGCCCTGGTCGACACAGCTCGTGGCGGCTTTCGCCAGGTCGCCGTCGCCGGCGAAGGCGTTGTTGCCCTGATTGCCGACGTAGTCGTGGAAGTGGTGGGCGCCGTTGGAGACGCCGGGGGCGACGATGACGTTGTCCGAGTTGAACAGGCCGTTCGCGTTGACGCCGCAGTCGGAGGTGAAGGTGCCGCGCGAGGCGTCGGACCCCGGGGAGGCGGCCGGCGCGTCGGGCTGTACGGCGGTGATGTCCGCGTAGTCGGAGACGACCGGCCCGTTGCCGGCCTGGCCCGCCCCGTTCTGGCCCTGGCCGCTACCGTTCTGTCCCTGTCCGGTTCCCGCCTGGTCCTGGCCGGTGCCGCTCGGTGTGGCCGTGGGCTGCCCGGTGTCGCCGGGGCGCAGGGTGCAGGCGGCCAGGTCGTCCAGGCCCCGCGGGTGCTCCCCCGCCCGGCCGAGGGCGTCGGTGATGCGGCCGATGGAGGCGGACCGCTTCCCCGTCAGCGGGCTCATGATCGCGTCGGGGGTGGATCCGGTGTCCTGGCCGCCGCCGCCCCGTCCCCATTGCTGGAGTTGCCGGTAGGCCGCCGCCGTCTGCTGGTCGAGCAGGGCGAGTTCACGGTCGACGTCCGGGCGCGCCGCGTCCGGAACCGCCGTCAGCCGGGTGCCGACATCGGGGCAGTCGATCGTCGCCATGCCCGTGGACAGCACGCGTCCGGTGGAGTCCGTGCCGGAGCCGCCGCCCCAGCCCTCGCCGGCCGAGGCGTAGACGTTCACCGCGGCCAGGCCGGCTCCGCCCAGCATCAGGGCGAGCGCCGCGAGGGTCGCGCGTCGTGCGCCGGTCGGGCGTCTGCGCCTGTTGCGTACCAAGGTCGTCCCCTGTGTGTGCTCGCGGTCGGACATGGAATTCCCCAGCCCCATACGGAGGGCGGAGCCGTCGCGTTCAACGGAATCGCGCATTCACCGGAGTCTCACAGGAAACCACGAGCCTCGCCTCTTCCCACTCGAACCTCGTCGCGAACATCACGAATATGTATCGGACATTCCACACCTCAACCTTCACACGAGGTACACACGTTGGCTAGGTTGACGCTCGGCCCGGCCGGCTCAGTCCCGGCGAGCGGCCCAACTGCCCCGCGGGGCGAGGAAGGAGCACGTCTTCCATGGCGCCGGAGAGCCGCGACGAGGTCCGTCAACGGATCGAGTCCCTCTATGACCAGGCCGAGAACGCGACCGGGAACTTCAACGCCACCCGGGCCATGGCCGCCCAACGGCGTTCGCGCGGCGTCCCGTTGGCCAAGCGGACGGGCAGGCGCGCGGAACCGGCGCTGGACACGATGGCCCGGCAGTGGTTCGACGCGGCCCGCGCCAAGCTCGGCCCGACCGTCCCCGCCGTACTGCCCCCCGACCGCCTGCCCGACCGACCGGCCGCCCCGGCGCGGTCCCAGGGCCGGGACGGGGGCGGTGACCTGGCAGGCGACGCGCGGGAGGCCCTGCCCCCGGGGCCGTCGGCACGCACACCCCAGGCGTTGGAGCGGGGCGCGGGAGGCGCGATCGGCGAGTTGCCGGCCGGGAGTACGGGGGGCCGGCCGGACGGCGGGCAGGCCATCGGCGAACTGACCGCCGGATCCGCCGGTTACCCGTGGGCGGCCGACGTGACCGGGATCCTGCCGAGCGGTGGGCACACGGCGGGTGAACCCGCGCACGGGCCGGTGGCGGTGGGTGCGGCCGGCCGGCCGACGGCGATGCTGGAAGGCGGGCGGGCGGTACTGCCCGATCCGGCTCCGCCCCGGCACCTTCCGGGTGTCCGCGACTCGATCACCACCGAAACGCCCGGCCGGAGCAGGACCGAACTGGCGTCGGCAGGCGGCTCGGTGGGCCTGCCGGACCTCGTGGAGCAGGCGCCGGCCGGTGCCGGCGCCGCCGGGGCCGGCCTGCCCCCGGCCGCCGCACTGCCCCTCGCGCAGGCGAACCGGGTCCAGACCCCCAGGACACTGCCCGGTGCCGCGCCGGGTCGCCCCTCCCCCACCGTGTCCAAGGGCGACAGCCGGCGCAGACTCACCGCCGCCCGCGACCTGCTCACCCGGCACGCCTCCTCGCTCGCCCAGGCTTCCAGGTCTGTACAGCCCGCGTACGCGCAGAGCGCGTGGAACTCCGGCGCCCAGCCGGCTTCCTGGGCCACGTCAACGGCCACACCCGCGGTCCCGGCGGCGCCCGGCATGCCGTCAGCGCCGTTCGTCTCCCCCGACGTTCCGGCCGTGGCTGCGCCTGCCGTGACGCACACCGCCGGTTCCCTCCCCGCCGCGACGTACCCGGCGGCCGGCACGGGCGGCCACCCGGCCATGACGGCTCCCGTCATGGCGACCACCCTTCACGTCACGGGCACGGGCACGGGCTCGTATCCGTACCCGGCCGCATCCACATCCGCCGGCGTCGGCGTCGGCGTCGGCGTCGGCGTCGACTCCCGGGCCCTGCGGGCCGCCAAGGCGATCGCGTTCGCCCGGGGGCAGGTCGGGAGACCGTGCGTATGGGGCGCGACCGGGCCGGGTTCGTACGACTGCTCCAGCCTCGTCCAGGCCGCGTGGAAGGCCGCCGGGGTCATGCTGCCGCGCGCGGCGCACGAGCAGGCCCTGGCGGGCACCCCGGTCACGGTGGCCGGCGCGGAACCCGGTGACCTCGTCCTCTTCTTCGACGACGACCGGCATGTGGGTCTCTATGTCGGTGACGGGATGATGGTGCACGCCCCGGGGCCGGGATCGACCATCCGCGAGGAGTCGGTCTACGGGGCCGGGGAAGCGGCGATCCACCGCGTCGTCCGGCCCGCGTGACCCGGAGGCGGCAGGTGAGCCGGGTCGGTGGAACCCGGCTCATAAGCCGGCCCTCGACAACCCATAAGATGGCCTTATGGGGTCATAGGCCGGACCCCCGTACCTACTTAGGTCTGCCTTAGTTTAGGCTTCCTGTTCGAGTCGCCGTTCACACTCGAAGGGAACCTGATCATGCCGCGCCCCCTGCGGGTAGCCATCGTCGGAGCCGGCCCCGCCGGGATCTACGCCGCCGATGCCCTGCTCAAGTCCGAGGTGGCCGCCGACCCCGGTGTGTCCATCGACCTCTTCGAGCGGATGCCCGCCCCGTTCGGCCTGATCCGGTACGGCGTCGCGCCCGACCACCCGCGCATCAAGGGCATCATCACCGCCCTGCACCA
Source organism: Streptomyces sp. NPDC006309 (assembly GCF_040613095.1). Taxonomy (NCBI): domain Bacteria; kingdom Bacillati; phylum Actinomycetota; class Actinomycetes; order Kitasatosporales; family Streptomycetaceae; genus Streptomyces; species Streptomyces sp. NPDC006309. Next base: position 157,752 of record NZ_JBEXRO010000015.1, read on the forward strand.
GGTGCTCGACAAGCCGCAGATCCGCCTGTTCGGGAACGTCGACTACCCGACCGACATCAGCCTCGACGACCTGCGCGCCTTCTATGACGCGGTCATCTTCTCCACCGGCGCGATGGCCGACCGGGACCTGTCGATACCCGGCATCGACCTGGACGGCTCCTACGGCGCCGCCGACTTCGTCTCCTGGTACGACGGCCACCCGGACGTGCCGCGCACCTGGCCGCTGGAGGCCGAGAAGGTCGCCGTCCTCGGTGTCGGCAACGTCGCCCTCGACGTCGCCCGCATCCTGGCGAAGACCGCCGACGAGCTGCTGCCGACCGAGATCCCGCCGAACGTCCACGACGGTCTCAAGGCCAACAAGGCAGTGGAGATCCACGTGTTCGGCCGCCGTGGGCCGGCGCAGGCGAAGTTCAGCCCGATGGAGCTGCGCGAGCTGGACCACTCCCCGAACATCGAGGTCATCGTCGACCCCGAGGACATCGACTACGACGAGGGCTCGATCGAGACCCGCCGCGGCAACAAGCAGGCCGACATGGTCGCCAAGACCCTGGAGAACTGGGCGATCCGGGACGTCGGCAACCGCCCGCACAAGCTGTTCCTGCACTTCTTCGAGTCGCCTGCGGAGATCCTCGGCGAGGACGGCAAGGTCGTCGGCCTGCGCACCGAGCGCACCGCCCTGGACGGCACCGGCAACGTCAAGGGCACCGGCGAGTTCAAGGACTGGGACGTCACGGCGGTCTACCGCGCGGTCGGCTATCTCTCCGAGAAGCTGCCCAAGCTGCCCTGGGACATCGACTCCGGCACCGTCCCGGACAAGGGCGGCCGCGTGATCGAGGAGGGCGGCACGCCGCTGCGTTCCGCCTATGTCACCGGCTGGATCCGGCGCGGCCCCGTCGGCCTGATCGGCCACACCAAGGGTGACGCCAACGAGACCGTCGCCAACCTCCTGGACGACTACGCGAACGGCCGCCTGGACACCCCGGCCACGCCCGAGCCGGAGGCCGTGGACGCCTTCCTGGCCGGTCGTGACGTCCGCTTCACCACCTGGGAGGGCTGGTACCGGCTGGACGCCGCCGAGCGTGCCCTGGGCGAGCCGCAGGGCCGCGAGCGGGTGAAGATCGTCGAGCGCGAGGACATGCTGCGGGCCAGCGGGGCGTGAGTTCCGCACCCGGTCGGGTGTCGCGGGGGCCGGTGCCGGTGCACCGGCCCCCGCGCCGTTCGGGCCCGGACCGCCCGGACGGACGGCTCGTGCGGTGGCACAGTGGACAGGTGGCACCGGTGGCACTCGACGTCCGGATGCCGGTGACCGGGGTCGCCGCGCTGTCGCCCGCCGCCCGGTGCGGCTCGGCCCCGTATCGCGAGCCGCCGGGCGAAGCGGCCGGGAGCGGCGGGGAGCAGCGCGGGGCGAGGCGCCGTGCGGGCCCCCGCCCTGCGCGCCCGACCGGACGGAGCCAGCCTCCTCTGTGAGCTGCGGCGGCGGTCGCCGCGGCCCACGGGAGGCGCGAGCGCGGGGTGGACGGTCGGGGCGAGCGTCCGGGGCGGAGTCCGGGAAGACAGCGCGGAGGGAGTCGTACACCTCGACACGGTGGCGCACGCCCGGCGCTGCCACGCCGGCCGCCCGAGCATCGGTCACGGGTCCGCCACCGCGGCCGTGCGCGGGCACCGCGGCGCGTGCCTTCACCGAACGCACGCCCGGAGACGAGCCGTTCGTCGACCCGCTGACGGCGCGGCGCCTCTGTGCCGGTCTGCCCCACCCTGAGCCCCGGCAGGGTGAACGGGGCCCGCCCCTGAGCGGATGGGCGGGCGGGCCCCGTTCGCCGGACCATTGTGGACGCCCCACGCGGCGGCACGGCACGGGTGCGCCACGGTCGTGCGACGCGTACCGCGCGCGTCCCGGGCGCACGGCGCACACCCCGTACGCGGGCGCACACCCATCCATGACGCGTGGCGGCGGGCCCCGGCCGCCGGATCGCCCGGGCCAGCGGTGATACTGGGAGGCGCACCCGCCCCCATCAGCAGATTGGCTCATGTCGAACTCCGCCGGCGACCGCGCCACCATCCCGCAATCCGTCTGGGCGGCCCGGGGCCGCCACACCGGGCCCGACCCCGAGGACGTCGTCCGCCGCGTCCTGCACCGGCGCAAGGAGAGCGGGGACATCGACGACTTCGCCGAGCCACCCGCCGGCGAGGACCCGGCCGGGCGGGTCTTCGAGGCACGCTGGCGGGCCGCCGGCACGGTGACCGTACGGGCCCGGCTCACCCTCGTACCGCATCCGAGCCGGCCCGAGGAGCACGAGTGGCGGCTCATCGCGGAGGCGGAACGCCCGTGGGACGACACCTGGCCATCGCCCGCCACGCTGTGCTGGCCCGACGGCGGCGCGGAGGGGGGCGACGGCTCCTGGGATCATCACGCCACCGTCCCCGGCCTGCGCTTCCGGCAGGCCAACGCGCTGCCCGCGGACGACAAGGAGATGCGGCGCCGACTGCGGGACGCGGCCCGTGAGGCCTGGTGCGTCAACGTGGTCGTACACGAGGCGATGACGCCGGACGAGCGGGGCCGGCTGCCCCTGACCCGGCTGCTGCCGCCCGGCCTGCGGCACCGCGTGGTGGAGCACCGGGCCGCGCCGCAGCAACTGCGGGCCGTCAACTGGGCGCTGAAGGACCTCGGCGTCGAGGTGCCGCGCGGCGGCGCGGTACTGCTGCCCCCCGACCCGGCGCCCAAGGACTACGACGGCCGCGAACACAGCGTGCGCAACGTCTTCCTGGACGGTTCGGAGCCGGCCGAACTCGTCGCGGCGCTGCGGCACTTCACCGCCCAGCCCCGGCCCCTGCCCCAGGGCGCCGAGGAGGCGCTGACCGATCTGCGCGACAACTGGACCCTGAGAACCGTCCAGGAGGAGCTGGAGCGCGAGCGGCGGCTCGTCGCCATGTATGCCGAGGCGCTGGAGGCGATGACGAAGTCCCGGGATCTGTACAAGCAGGCCGCCGAGCAGGCGCTGGAGGCGCTGTCCGCCTACCGTGACGTCCCCGCGCCCGCCCTGCCGCAGCAGCAGCGGTCCACCGCGCGGACGCCGGTCGCGCTGCACCAGTTGACGCGGACCTTCGAGCGGCTCAGGTTCACGGCCAAGGGCCGCCAGCGGCCGGAGCCCACCGCGGGCGCCTCCCCGGACGAGGCACCGGCCGCCGGCACGGCGGCGGACCGCGCGGCGGCCGACGGTTCGGTACAGGGCGGCACGGCGGCGGACGGCGCCGGCACCGGTGCCTCCGGCGGTTCCGGCGGCCGGTTGGCGTAGCCCGGAAGCGGGAGGGCAGAAGGGGCGGGAGGACGCGGAAGGAGAGCGCATGGACACGTCCGGCACCCTGCTGGTGATCGCGGCCGTCGCCGCGGCGGCGTTGCTCGCCTTCGCCGTCACTCTGCTGGTCCGGCTGGTACGGACCCGGCGTTCGCTGCGGCAGGCCGGTCTGCCGACGGGACCGCGCTGGGTGTTCTGGGGGGCGGTCGCGTATCTGGTGCTGCCCACCGACCTGCTGCCCGACCCCGTCTACCTGGACGACATCGGCGTCCTGCTCCTCGCCCTGCGCAGCCTGCGCGCGGCCCGGCCCCTGCCGCCCGGGCCGTCCGAACCCTGACCGGTCGCCGAGGCGGCCGACCACCCCGGCGACCACCGTGCCGACCACCTCGCCGAGGGCCTGAGGTACGGCCGGGCCGGTGTGCGCCCCGAATACGCGGCGATGTGGCGACAGGCCAAGGCCGTCGCCGTCGATGCGCCAGGCGCGGGGCCGCCGGACCGCCGTCGCCGGGGCCGGGGCCGGCCGAGCGGATGACCCGGCTCGCGGTGCCGTGGACCGGTGCCGGCATGGACCGGCCGTGGCGTGCGGGGCCTGCTCAGCGGCCTCGGCCTCCCTTCGCCGGGCGCCCGGTGCCCCCGGTCAGGGTGGTCAGCACGACCGTCAGCGCGGCGAGCGCGGCTGCCGCGGCCGTCATGCCGGCCATCCAGGGCGGCGCCAGCGTCGCCGCCGCCAGACGGGACGGGTCGGGTACGCCGAAACGTCCGCCGAGCGCCTGGCCCGCGGCGAGCACCGCCGTGACACCGGCCGCGGCCGTCGCCGCGACGAGCCGGGCCTGCGCCGCCCGCGCGGTCATGGCCAGCGCCAGCAGCCCGCACAGCGCCGAGGCGAGCAGCGTGGCCCCTAGTACGTCCTGGGGCAGTCCGGACCAGTAGCGCGGGGCGTGAGCCGCCCCGCACAGCAGCACCACCGGTGCGGCACCACGTGCGGCATACGCCTGGGACCCGGGCCCCCGGCCGTCCGCGGGGCAGTTCCCGTCCTGCCTCTCGCCGGACCGCCGTTCCCCGGCCGCCCGCCTCCCGGCCGGATCCTCCTTCGACGACCGCTCCTTCGGGGCGTGCTCCCCGGCCGGCCTGTCGTCGGCACGACGGCCGGGTCCCTCCGGCCCGGTGCCGGGCGCCCCGGTGCCGGGCGTGGGACGCGGGGCGGTGGTCCCGGGAGGCGCCGGCTCGGGCAGCGGGCGTTCACGCCTCCGGCGGTCCGTGGCCAGACGGCCGATCAGCTCGGCGAGTTCCTCGACGGGCCGGTGCTCGGCCACCGCCCGCACGGCCGCCTCACCGCAGTGCCGTTCCACCGGAGCGCGGTTCAGCAGCTGCATCAGCCGGGAGACCTCCTCCAGGGGGCGGTGCTCCGCGGCGGCCCGGATCACCTCGTCGGCGCTGTCGCTTCCCCGGGGCGGCTCGGTCAGCAGCGTCACCAGGCGGGTGACGTCCTCCACGGACCGGTCCATCCCGACCGCGCGCAGGGCGTCGGCCGTGGTCCGGGCGTGCTCGGGGGACTGTTCCAGCAGGGTGATGAGCCGGACGACGTCCTCCAGCGGACGGTCGGCGACGGCCGCGTGGACCAGGTCGCGCAGGGGGTCACCGTACGCGGAGTCGTACGCGGAGTCCCGTGCTGAGTCCTGCGCGGAATCCTGCGCGGAAATCTGCGCGGAGTCCTCCGCGCGGGGTGGCTCGGGCGGCTCCCCGGGGGGCCGTGGGGGGCGTGTCACGAGATGGGGGGCGGGCGTGGGAACGCCGCTGGTGGCCGGTGCCGGAGGTATCAGCGAATCGTCGGGACGGGAGGGCGAAGAGCGGATGGTCATCTCGGCTCCAGGGGAAGGGCGCGACCGCGCACCTGGCCCCGTGCGCGGTCATGGCGTCACGGAGTCCATTACTAGAAGCGGCTCCTCGGCGCCGCCACCCGGGCGGGGCACAGGTGTGAGACCACCGGGGGACGCGGGGGACGCGGCACACACGCCGGGGCGGGCGGGCGGCGCCCCGCCTGCGCGGTCCGCTCCGGCCCCCGGCTCTCTCCCCCGGCACCCGCCCCCGCCCCCCGCCCAGGTGCGTTCCGCGTGTCTGGTGGCGCATTCTTGCTGTGTCATCCATGTCATCCATCCGGAGGCGCACGGGACGAGGTAGGCCGATGGCTGGGAGCGGCGAGCGGGCGGTCCGTACGCGGGCCCGGCTGGCCGCGCTGCTGGCCGACGCCTCGACCGGCGCACTCGGCGCGGCCGGCGGCCGGGTGGCGGGCGTGTATCTGCGGTCGGGCGCCCCGGGCACGCTGCGCCTCGCGGTGCTCGTGGGGCTCCCCGGCCCGCTGTTCAGGCCCTGGTGGCGGCTGCACGTCGGGCGTCCCTTCCCCGTCGCCGACGCCTACCGGCTCGGTGTGCCGGTGGTCCTGCCGAACGCCACGGAGACGATGCGCCGGTATCCGCAGTTCGCGGCCGGTCTGCCGTTCCCGTTCGGCTCGGTGCACGTGCCGGTGCCGGGCGCGACCGAACCGCTGGGCGTCCTCACGGTGCTGCGCCCGTCGGTGGCGGACACCCTCGACGAACTCCTCGACCAGGACCTGCTCGTCCAGCTCGCCGAGGGCCTCGGCGAGCGCCTGCGGGCACTGGCCGACGGCGAGGAGAGCGCGGTGGCCTGGGACGGGGAGCCGCTGAGCGTCCGGCCGCCCGCGAGCCGGCCCGCACGCGCGGACGCGGGACGGTTCAGCTGGGACCCGGCGACCTCCGAGGTGCGCGCCGACGACCGGCTGCACGCGCTGCTCGGCCTGCGCCCCGGCGAGTTCGCGGGGACGGAGGCGGCGCTCGCGGACGCCGTGGCCCCGGCCGACGCGCACCGGATCCTGGCCGCGCTGCGCGACGCCGCCGCCGGGACACCGCCGGGCACGCCGCTGGACCTGAGGTCCCGGGACGGCACCCCGCGGCTGCTCGACCTGTGGCAGGCGTCCGGTGCTGATACCGGGACGCGGCCGGTGTCCGCCGGCGATACGGGGACGGCGGGGCGCGGGGTGGTCCGGGGAGTGGTCTTCGATCCCGGCCCGGGGGCTTCCGCGGACGGCGCGGCCGACCTGCTGCCGCAGGGCGTGTTCTGTCTGGACCGGCTGGGGCTGATCGTGTACGCCAATGCGGCCGCGGCCCGGTTCGCGGGCCGGGAGCGGGAGTGGCTGCTCGGGCGGGCGCTGTGGGAGGCGATGCCGTGGCTGTCCGGGCCGCCGTACGACGATCATCTGCGGAGCGCGCTGCTCACTCCGGACCCGGTGCACTTCCACGCGCGACGGCCGGCCGGCGACCGGGAGGAGGGGGGTGAGGGCGAGTGGCTGGCCGTCTCGATACATCCCGGGGTGGACCTGCTGACCTGCACGATCGTCCCGGCCAGCCGTATGGAGACCGCGCTGGGGACGGTTCCCGAGGCGCATGTCCCGGAGGGCGCGGTGGTGGCCGGTCACTCGCTGGCGCCGCTGTACCGGCCGATCGCCCTCGCCATCGCGCTGACCGACGCGGTGACCGCCCGGCAGGTGTCGGCGGTGGTCATGCAGGAGCTGCTGCCCGCGTTCGGCGGGCGGCGCCTGGCCATCTACCTGCTTCAGGAACGCCACCTGTACCTGGCCTGGGAGACCGGCTTCCCGCAGGGCTTCCTCGCCTCGTTCGAGGGGGTCGGCCTGGACGCGCGCCTGCCGGGTGTGGAGACCCTGACCACCGGCCGGCCGCTGTTCTTCGAGTCGATGCAGCAGCTGGCCGCCGCCTATCCGGGCATCGCGCTCGACGCCGACGAGGGCGCCCGGGCCTTCCTGCCGCTGATCGCGTCCGGCCGGCCGGTCGGCTCCTGCATCCTCGGCTTCGAGGGCTCGCGCGGCTTCAGCACGGAGGAGCGCACGGTCCTCACGGCGCTCGCCGGGCTGATCGCGCACGCCATGGAGCGGGCGCAGCGCTACGACAGCGAGGCGGCTCTGGCGCGCGGTCTCCAGCAGGCGCTGCTGCCCCGCCGGCTGTCGGCGCACCCGCGGGTGGAGACCGCGGGCCGCTATCTGCCCGGTACGCAGGGCATGGACGTGGGCGGTGACTGGTACGACGTGGTCGGGGCCGGGGACGGGCTCGCCCTGGTCATCGGCGATGTGCAGGGGCACGGGGTGCAGGCGGCGGCCACCATGGGGCAACTGCGCAGCGCCGTCCGCGCGTTCGCGCTGGGCGACCGGCCGCCGGACGAGGTGCTGAGCGGCACCAACCTCCTGCTGATCGACCTGGACCCGGGCCAGTTCGCCAGCTGCTGCTATCTGCGCCTCGACCCCCTCACCGGCCGGACCAGGATCGCCCGGGCCGGTCATCCGCCGCCGCTGCTGCGCGCTCCGGACGGCAGCACCGGCGTGCTGGACATCCCGGGCGGTGTCGTCCTCGGAGTGGATGCCACCGCCCGGTACCCGGTCACCGAGGTGCTGCTGGAGCCGGACGCGATCCTCGCCCTGTACACGGACGGGCTGGTGGAGCGGCCGGGCGCCGACATCGACGACGGCATCACCGCGCTCCGGCTGGCGCTCGCCGAAGCCGGGGCGGGTGCCGGCCGGGCCGGGAGGCGGTCGCTGTCGGGGGTGGCCGACCGGCTCACGGCCACCGCCCGGCACGCCACCGACCGCCCCGACGACGTGGCGCTGCTGCTCGCCGCCCGCCGCCCGGCCCGCGCACCGCGGGACCGGCCGCCCTTTTCCACCCCGCCGCTCATGCCGCCCGGCTGACCCCGCCGCGCCCTGCCACCCCGGGGCAGGTCCGTCATCGGTCTCCCGTTCCGGGATCAGCGGTGGGCAACCCGGCTGACGGTCTCGCTTGAGGGCGCCGGGCAGTGTAGACATGGCGCATGGTGCGACTGCCCGGCCGGCCCGCGACCCGGTCGTCCCGTTCTTCCGGGCACCCGCGCGTACCGCAAGTCCCGCCGCGGAGCGGGGACGAGGCGGACGGCAGCCGGCCGGGGGTGCTGCGGTCGGCGGTGTCGGGGCGCAGCGTGGCCGGGCAGGTGTTCCTGCTCCAGGTGGTGATCGTGCTGCTGCTGGTCGTCTCGGCCGTGGTGGCACAGGTCCTCCAGGTGCGGCACGACAGTGACCTGGAGGCGACCAACCGCTCCCTCGCCGTGGCCGAGACGTTCGCCCACGCGCCCGGCACGGCCGCCGCCCTGCGCGCCCCCGACCCCACGGCCGTGCTCCAGCCGCGTGCCGAGGCCACCCGCAAGGCGACCGGCGTGGACTTCGTCGTCGTGATGAACACCGACGGCATCCGCTACACCCATCCCAGGACCGACCGCATCGGCAGGAAGTTCGTCGGCACGATCGCCCCGGCCCTCGCCGGCGGCACGGTCACCGAGCACCTCACCGGGACCATCGGCCCGCTGGTGCAGGTCGTGGTCCCGGTCAGGGACCCCGCCGGCAAGGTCGTCGGCCTGGTGTCCGCCGGGATCACCACGGCACACGTGGGCGGGGCCGCCGACCAGCAGCTGCCGTTGCTGCTCGCGGCGGCGGCAGCGGCGCTCGCGCTGGCCACCGGGGGTACGGCTCTGGTCAGCCGGCGGCTGCTGCGCCAGACGCGCGGGCTCGGGCCGTACGAGATGACCCGCATGTACGAGCACCATGACGCGGTGCTGCACGCGGTGCGGGAGGGGGTGCTGATCGTCGGCGGCGACGGGCGGCTGCTGCTCGCCAACGACGAGGCGCACCGCTTGCTGGACCTGCCCGAGGACGCCGAGCGCCGGCATGTGCTGGAGCTGGGCCTGGACGACGAGACGGCGGGGCTGCTGGCCTCCGGGCGGATCGCCACGGACGAGGTGCACCTGGTCAAGGACCGTCTGCTGGCGGTCAATCAACGGCCCACCGATCTGCGCGGCGGCCCGCCCGGGAGCGTGACCACGCTGCGCGACTCCACCGAGCTGCGCGCCGTGTCCGGCCGCGCGGAGGTGGCCCGGGAACGGCTGAACATGCTGTACGACGCCGGGGTGGGCATCGGCACCAGCCTGGACGTGACCCGTACCGCGGAGGAGCTGGCGCAGCTGGCGGTGCCGCGGTTCGCGGACTTCGCGACGGTTGACCTGTTCGACGCGGTGCTCAGCGGGGAGGAGCCGCGGCCCGGGACGGCGCTGCGCCGCGCGGCCTGTGCCGGCGTCCGCAAGGACGCCCCGCTGTACCCGGTCGGCGAGCGGATCCGGTTCGTACCCACCTCACCGCAGGCCCGCAGCCTGGTCACCGGTCAGTCGGTGGTGGAGCCCCGGCTCCGTGCCTCGCCCGGCTGGCGCGCGCAGGACCTGGAGCGCACCGACCAGGTCCTGGCGTACGGCGTCCACTCGCTGATCGCCGTGCCGCTGCGGGCGGGCAGTCTGGTGCTGGGGGTGGCGAACTTCTGGCGGTCGGAGAAACCGCAGCCGTTCGACACGGAGGAACTGGCGCTCGCCGAGGAGCTGGTGGCGCGGGCGGCGGTGTCGATCGACAACGCCCGCCGGTACACCCGCGAGCACAGCATGGCGGTCACCCTCCAGCGCAGCCTGCTGCCGCGGACGCTCCCGGAGCAGGGGGCGCTGGACATCGCCTACCGCTATCTGCCGGCCCAGGCCGGGGTGGGCGGCGACTGGTTCGACGTGCTGCCGCTGTCCGGTACGCGCGTGGCGCTCGTCGTCGGCGATGTCGTGGGGCACGGGCTGCACGCGGCGGCGACCATGGGCCGGCTGCGTACGGCCGTGCACAACTTCTCCTCGCTCGATCTGCCGCCCGACGAACTCCTCGCCCTGCTGGACGAGCTGGTCGGGCGCATCGACCAGGACGAGACCCCGGCGACGGGCGCGGCCGCGGTCACGGGCGCGACCTGCCTGTACGCGATCTACGATCCCGTGTCCCGGCGGTGCTCCATGGCGCGGGCCGGTCATCCGCCGCCCGCGCTGGCCCGCCCGGACGGCAGCGTCGAGTTCCTCGACCTGCCCGCGGGGCCGCCGCTGGGCCTCGGCGGGCTGCCGTTCGAGACGGCGGAGCTGGAACTGCCGGAGGACAGCCGGCTGGTGCTGTACACCGACGGTCTGGTGGAGGACCGGGAGCGGGACATCGAGGAGGGGCTCGACCTGCTCCGCGACGCTCTGCTCCGTACGCCGGGCGCGTCACCGGAGGACACCTGCCGTACGGTGCTGGACCGGCTCCCGTCCCGGCCGAGCGACGACGTGGCCCTGATCGTGGCCCGTACCCGGGTGCTGGGCGCGGACCGGGTCGCCGGGTGGGAGGTGCCGTCCGATCCGGCGGCCGTGTCGGGGGTACGGGCGTCGGTGACCCGGCAGCTGGCCGCCTGGGGCCTGGAGGAGCTGGCGTTCACGACCGAGCTGGTCCTGAGCGAGCTGGTGACCAACGCCATCCGCTACGGACGTGGCCCGATCGGGGTACGGCTGCTGCGCGACCGCACGCTGATCTGCGAGGTCTCCGACCGCAGCACGACGTCCCCGCATCTGCGGTACGCGGGGAGCACCGACGAGGGCGGCCGGGGCCTGTTCCTGGTCGCCCAGATCGCCGAGCGCTGGGGCACCCGCTACACCCCGCAGGGCAAGGTCATCTGGGCGGAACAGCCACTGCCCTGAGCGGGCGGCCCGGGCAGCGCGGAAGGCGCCGCGGCCGGCATGCCCGTAAGGGGTCATGTCCGGCCGCGGCGCGCGGTCGGCGGTCGGGGCGGTGGCGGTCAGCCGTCGCCCAGCCGGGAGCGCAGCAACTGCTTGCCCATCTCGGCACCCTTGCGGCTGTCGGCCTGCGCCTTGCGGAACAGGTCGGCGACCTCGTTGTCCCCCTCCCGCTCGGCGTCCTGGATGTACTGCTCCAGGCGCAGCGCGTTGCTCAGGCACGCCTCGACGTACCAGATCAGGTTGTAGTCCTTGTCGCGGGTGCCGGTGACGTGGCCGGTCTCGCTGGTGCTGGTCATCCGTCTCCTCCCTCTGTCGAGCCGGTGGCGATTCCGCTTGCGGAGCTGCCGGGTACCCGTGGCACGTTCCGGACACACCGCCCGATCCGGGCAGTCGGCTATTCGTCGATCACCGCGCCATAGTGGGCGCCGTGGGCGGCGGCGCCGTGGGCGGCGGCGCCGAGGGCGGCCCCGCCGTAGGAGCGGGAGCCGCCGGTGAGCAGCCGGTCGCCGCTGGCGGGCAGCAGCCGGACCGCGCCCGCGCCGGTGACGTGCCGATGTCCTCGCCGGGCGCGCCGACCGCGACGTCCGGGTAGCCGTCGCCGTTCACGTCGGCGACGGACAGGTCGTTGCCCCAGGCGTCGTCCTTCTCGGCGGTGCCGGGGACGCCGGTCCGACCCGGGGACGGGGGGCGCAACGGTGACAGCGGTGGCGGGACCGGGACGTCCGGGAGGGGTCAGCCGAGGGCGCGGTCCAGGTTGAAGGCGGCGCTGATCAGGGACAGATGGGTGAACGCCTGCGGGAAGTTGCCCTGTTGGCGGCCGGTGCGGCCGATCTCCTCGGCGTACAGGCCGAGATGGTTGGCGTAGGTGAGCATCTTCTCGAAGGCCAGGCGGGCCTCGTCGAGACGGCCGGCCCGGACGAGCGCCTCGACGTACCAGAAGGAGCAGATGGAGAACGTGCCCTCGTCGCCGCGGAGTCCGTCGGGGCTGGCCTGCGGGTCGTAGCGGTAGACGAGGGAGTCGGAGACCAGGTCGTCGGTGAGGGCGTCCAGGGTGGACAGCCACTTGGGGTCGGTGGGGGCGATGAACTTGGCGAGCGGCATCATCAGCAGGGAGGCGTCCAGGACGTCGCCGCCCTCGTACTGCACGAAGGCGCCCCGGCGCTCGGACCAGCCGCGGTCCATGATCCGGCGGTAGACGGTGTCCCGGGACCGACGCCAGCGGGTCAGGTCGGCGGGCAGGCCGCGCCGGTTGGCGAGGCGGATGGCCCGCTCGATCGCGACCCAGCACATCAGCCGCGAGTAGAGGAAGTTCTTGCGCCCGCCGCGGGTCTCCCACACCCCCTCGTCGGGCTGGTCCCAGTGGTCGCAGACCCAGTCGACCAGCTGGCACACGTCGTCCCACTGGCCGCTGGAGATGGGCTGGGCCCACGTGTCGTAGAGGTAGATGGAGTCGATCAGCGCGCCGTAGATGTCGAGCTGGAGCTGGCCGGCGGCGGCGTTGCCGACGCGGACCGGTGCGGAGCCCTGGTATCCCTCCAGGTGCGGCAGCTCACGTTCGGGCAGGTCGGCGCGGCCGTCGATGCCGTACATGACCTGCAAGGGGCCGGTGCCGTCGCCGCAGCCGGGGCTGATGTGCGTGGTCACGAACCGCATGAAGGCCTCGGCCTCGCCGCTGAAGCCGAGCCGCAGCAGCGCGTACACGCAGAACGCGGCGTCCCGCACCCACACGTAGCGGTAGTCCCAGTTGCGCTCGCCGCCGAGCTGTTCGGGCAGGCTGGTGGTGGGGGCGGCGATGATGGCGCCGGTGGGGGCGTAGGTGAGGAGTTTGAGGGTGAGCGCGGAGCGGTGCACCATCTCCCGCCAGCGGCCCCGGTAGCGGGACTGGTGGAGCCAGCGCCGCCAGTAGGCGACGGTGGCGGTGAACTCGTGCTCGGCCTCGGCGTGGGCGCAGCCGCGCGGGGTGATCCGGGCGCCGGCCTGGTCCAGGGCGAACACCGCAGAATCGCCCTCGTCGAGCTTGAAGTCGGCCCACGCGTCGCGGTCGCCGTACTCCAGGGTCGCCGTGGAGGTGAGGGTCAGGGCCAGGTCGGGCGACTCGAACAGCACCATGCCGTCCAGGGCGCGCACGGTGTGCGGGGCGGCGCCGTAGTCGAAGCGGGGGGCGACCAGCGCCCGGAAGGGCACGGTGCCGCGGACGCAGACCACGCGCCGGATGAGCCGGTGCCGGCCGGTCTCGGAGCCCGGCGTCCCGACGGGCATGAAGTCCTGCACCTCGCCGGCGCCGTCCTCGGTGAAGAACCGGGTGATCAGCACGTTGGTGTCGGGGAAGTAGAACTGTTTGGTGCGGGCCGGCACGGTGGGGGCCAGCTCGAACCGGCCGCCGCGCTCGGCGTCCAGGATCGCCGCGAAGACGCTGGGGGCGTCGAAGGACGGGCAGCAGTACCAGTCGATGGTGCCGTCGGTGCCGACCAGGGCCACACTGCGCAGGTCGCCGATGAGTCCGTGGTCGGCGATGGGGAGGTAGCGGCGGCCGGGGGCCGCGTCCTCGGGAAACGGCGTCTCGGCCATCGGCGGCCTCCCGGCTCGGATGCGGGCGTTGTCCCGCGATGCGGTTTCCCGCTTACGGGTGTTATCCAGCTTAGGAGCGAGTGGGCCCGCGTGGCGTGGGCAGGAGCTTGCTCGCCGCCCCCGGCGCTTTCCGGATGCAGGGAGCGCCGGGGCGGGCAATGGTGAGAGGGTGCCCCGTTCGGAGGCACCGGCACGGATGCGGTCATCCGGACCGAGGAGGAGGCATCATGTCGACATCCACACCCGAAGAGTCCCGGTCGACGTCGGACGACGTCCGCACCCCGGACGCCCTGCTCCACTCCGCTCCCTCGAGGGACGTCACCCCCGAGGATCTGGTGATGGCGGCGGGCAGGGACGTCACACCGAAGAACCTCGACTGGGCGCGGCAGAAGCTGGAGTCCGAGGGCTCCGCGGCCGTCGAGAAACTGCTGCCGTAGGGCGGTCCGGGGAGACGGACGACGGTACCGGCCGGGCGAGGGAACGCCCGGCCGGTACCGTCGTGTGTGCGTGGGACGGTGTCGTGCGCCGTGACCGGTGCCGGAGGTCGCGGGCGCCGGCGGTCACTCCGGCAGGGCGGTGTCGTCCGGGATCACGTGCATGGCCGCTTCCTCGGCGCCCGCGGCTCCGCCGTCGATGCCCACGTCGTCGGCGACCTCTTCCTTGACCGTGTCGGTGTGGGCGCCCTCGTCCGGGGCGACCAGGCGACCCGCGCGGGCCTCTCCGGCCTCGGAGTCGACCGGCTCGCCCTCGCCGCCCGGCAGGTCGCCGATCTCGTCGCCGGCCGGCGGGGTCACGTCCGGGACCTCCTGGCCGAGCCGCTGGTCCAGGGTCTCCCCCTCGTGCTGTTCGGCGGCGGTGATGCCGTGCTTGGTGACGCCCAGGGGACGTTCGGGCGGGGAGTAGCCCTCGTCGAGGATGTCGTCGTAGGTGCGCTCGCCCACCGCGTCCTGAAGGTCCAGGGGTGCGGCGTCCTCCTGTTCCTCGTTGGTTCCGGTGGGCTGGTAGGCGTCGTCCGCCATGGGGGTCTGCTCGGACTGGTCGCTCATGGTCGCCTCCTTCGCGGTGCGGTCCTGCTCCGCGTAACCCGCAAGAGGATCATTAACCCCGCCGTCACCCGGGCCGTGGCCGAACCGCCCCTGATCAGCTCCTGCCGCGTCGGGAGCCGTGGACGCGGTGCCGGGCCGAGGACCGGGCCTCGGCGGGGCGGGGAGGGGCGGAGCGGGACCAGGGGCGGCCACCACCCAGCCTCGTGCCATCCCTCCGGCATATGCAACCCATGTGCGGCAAAGCGCTCCACAGCCCTTCCCCGGGGCGGTGGGGCGGACGTCAGCCGCGGGGTCCGGGGACGACGTAGTACAGCCGTACGCCGCCCAGCGGTACGGACGTCCAGGCGCGGGCGTAGCCGGGCGGCGAGGCCCCCGCCGGCACCAGCGTGGCGACCGGCGTCCGCCGGGCGGTGCGGGCGATGCCGTCGCCGGTGGCGTTGGCGTTGGGTCCGGTGGTGGCGGCCGAGGAGCAGCCGGCCTGGTAGGCGACCGGCAGGGCCTCCTCGCCGGTGACCAGGCAGGGCGGGCGGACGCCCCGGCGGTGCAGCTCTGCCGCGGTGCGGGACCAGGCCCGGTGGGCGGCGGCCGTGTTGCCGGCCGTGTGCACGAGGACCGCCAGCTGTACGGCGAGGTGGGCGGCGAGCCCGGCGCAGACCAGCGTCACCACGACCGGGCGCCGGGAGGGGCGGGGAGCCGTCATCAGGTGGACGAGCGCGTCGGCGACCGGGACCGCGAGCAGGGCGTAGGCGGGCAGCAGGAAGCGGGGTGCCGCGTAGCCGATCAGGAACAGGTAGGGGAAGGCGGCCGTCGCCGCGCAGGCGAGCGGCAGGGCTGTGGCCGCCGTGCGCCGGGCGCGGACGGCGACGGCCAGTCCGAGCGCGGCGAGCAGCGGCAGCACGAACCACCACACGGTGAGGGCGGGATGCGGCGGGCCGCCGGTGCACGGCCGGCACAGGGTCCGCCCGCCGAGGCTGCGCAGCTGGTCGATGACGGCGAGGTGCCAGCCGAGGCCGCCCTGGATCGCCGAGCCGTCCGCCAGCCGCCGGGCCAGGCCGCCGTAGCGCGTGTACGCCTCGATCACCCACTCGGCGGCGCCGGCGGCGAGGCCGGTCAGCAGCACGAGCAGCGCCCGCCGGTGGCGTCGGCCCGCACCGAGGACGAGCAGCGGCAGGGCCGCCCAGACGGCGTCCGTCGGCCGCATCCACGCCATGAGCGCCGCGCTCCCGGCGACCCCCGCCAGGGCCGCCCGGTCCGTCCCGGCGCCACCGGCCCCGGCGCGCAGGAAGCAGCCGACGGCGGTGAGCGCGCCCACGGCCACCCAGTAGTTGGGCATGGCCTGCGGGCCGTAGAACAGGGTCACCCACAGGGAGGCGAAGAGGGCACCGGCGAGCGCCAGGACACGGACCGGGAACAGGCTCCGCCAGACGCGCAGCGCCAGGTACAGGGCGAGGCCGGAGAGGACCGCGAGGTAGATCCGCAGCAGGACCGTGGAGGACGACCAGGCGGCGACCGGCGCGACGAGCAGGGAGACGCCCCGGGCGCGCGGCGCGCTGAAGAACGAGGCCGGGGCGTGTGCGGCGACCTGGCTGACGTACACCGTCTCGTCCCAGCCGAGGCCGGTACCGGGGCCGAGAAGAAGTAGCTGGGCGAGGGTGAAGACGGCGGCGACGGCCGCGAGCGGGGCGGTGGCGCGGACCCGGGTGCGACCGCCGGCGGTCGCCGGGTGCGCGGCACGGCGCTCACGGCGCGCGCCGGCGTGTGGGACGTCCGTGCTGCCGGTCATGGATCACCGCTTCTCGCCTACAGCTTCCTCACGGCTGCTCCCCCGCGGCTCACCCGCCCGGACGGGCCGGGCCCGGAGCCGGGAAGCCACCGCCAAGCTAGCCCGCTCCGTCCGCCCGCGCCGCACGGGTAGGGCCATCCGGCCCACCGACGGCTGAGCCACCACCCCGCAAACCCCTGCAACCAGGCCGAATCCGAACCCCCTCAGGGGCGCGGGGAACTGCGCGACCAGCCACCGCACGCCCCGCACCGACAACGGACACGCACGCACCACGACGAGCCCGGACCACCCCGCACACCCCTGAAACCAGGCCGAATCCAACCCCCCAGGGGCGCGGGGAACCGCGCGACCGGCCACCGGACGCCCGCACCCGACGACCAGGTCGAACCCGATCGTGCCCAGGGGCGCGGGGAACCGCGCGACCGGCCGCAGGCGTCCCGCGCCCGGCGACGGAGACACGCGCCCCCCGACGGCCGCAGGTCAGCCGCCGTTCGGTGCCCGGTGCGGCGGCTGGTCGGGCGCGGCACGGCGGACCATCGGCGGTATGGCCCGGACGGCCGGTTCGTCGGTGCTGATCGTCAGGGACTCCCCGTGGTGCCGGATGGTCAGTGGCGGCCCGTCCAGCAGCGCGTACGTCGCCTTGTCCGCGCCGATCTCCACCCGCAGCCGGCGCCCGCGGAACTGGACGTGGAAGGCGAGGCGGCTCAGCCGCTCGGGCAGGCGGGGCGCGAACCGGGGCCCGTCGCCGTCGCGGCGCATGCCGCCGAAGCCGGCGACCAGCGCCATCCAGGTGCCCGCGAGGGAGGCGATGTGCAGCCCGTCCCGGGTGTTGTGCTCCAGGTCGTGCAGGTCCATCAGCGCGGCCTCGGTGGTGTAGGCGTAGGCGAGGTCCAGATGGCCGGTGCGGGCGGCGATGACGGCCTGGCAGCAGGCGGACAGCGAGGAGTCGCGCACGGTGAGCGGCTCGTAGTAGGCGAAGTTCCGGGCGATCTGCTCCTCGTCGTACTCCTGCTCGAAGTAGTCCGCGCAGGTGTACATGGCCAGCACGAGGTCGGCCTGCTTGACGACCTGTTTGCGGTACAGGTCGAAGTAGGGGAAGTGGAGCAGCAGCGGGTACTGGTCGGCGCGGGTGCCGGCGAAGTCCCAGCGCTGGTAGCGGGTGAACCCGGCGTGCTGTTCGTGGACGGCGAGTTCGTCGTTGTAGGGCAGGTGCATGGTGTCGGCGGCGTCCCGCCAGGCGGCGCTCTCCTCGTCGTCCACGCCGAGCCGCCGGGCCTCGCGCGGATGGCGTTCGACGGCGTCGGCGGCGGCGCGCAGGTTCTGCCGGGCCATCAGGTTGGTGTACGTGTTGTCGTCGGCGACCGCGCTGTACTCGTCGGGGCCGGTGACGCCGTCGAGGTGGAAGACGCCGTGCCGGTCGTGGTGGCCCAGCGACCGCCACAGCCGGGCGGTCTCCACCAGCAGTTCCACGCCGGTCTCCCGCTCGAAGGCGGTGTCGCCGGTGGCCTCGACGTACCGGACGACGGCGTCGGCCACGTCGGCGTTCACGTGGAAGGCGGCGGTGCCGGCCGGCCAGTACGCGGAGCCCTCGGGGCCGGCGATGGTCCGCCAGGGGAACGCGGCCCCGGCGAGTCCCAGCTGGGCCGCGCGTTCGCGGGCCTCGTCCAGGGTGTTGTACCGCCAGCGCAGTGCCTCGGCGACGGCGGCGGGCGCGGTGTGGGTGAGCACGGGCAGCACGAACATCTCGGTGTCCCAGAAGGCGTGCCCGTCGTACCCGGAGCCGGTGAGCCCCTTCGCGGGGATCGCGCGCTGCTCGGCGCGCGCCCCGGCTTGGAGGACGTGGAAGAGCGCGAAGCGGACGGCCTGCTGGATCTCCTCGTCGCCCTCCACCTCGACGTCGGCGCGGGCCCAGAAGTCGTCCAGGCAGGACCGCTGGTCGTTCAGCAGGCCCTGCCAGCCGTCGTGCCCGGCCGCGGCGAGCGCGGCGTCCACCTGGTCGGCCATCGCGGGCAGGGAGCGGGTGCCGGACCAGCCGTGGGCGACCAGCTTCTCCACCCGCAGGGTCTGTCCGGGCTCCAGCACGGAGGTCACGGTCAGCCGGGCGACGTCGATGCCGCTCTCGCTGCGGGTGGTGGTGCGGTCGGGGCCGGTGACGACGTGGTCGGCGGCGACCGCGACCCTGAGGCCGCTGCGCCGGGTGCGGTGCACCAGCCGCAGCCGGTTGCCGGCGGCGAAACCGTCCTCCTGTTCCAGCGGCGACTTCAGCGCCCTGGCGGCGCGCGGGTCGCCGTCGGACTCCGGCAGGCTCTCGTTGGCGACCAGTTCCGACTGGATCACCACCCGGCTGCGGCTGTCGACGGCCTCCACCTCGTACGCGACCGCGGCCACCGCCCGCTGGGTCAGCGAGACCAGCCGGGTGGAGCGCACCCGGACGGTGGAGCCGGCCGGCGAGGTCCACTCGCAGGTCCGCTCCAGCACGCCGCGGCGCAGGTCCAGCACGCGCTCGTGGGCGACGAGACGGCCGTAGCGCAGGTCGAACGGCTCGTCGTCCACCAGCAGGCGCAGGACCTTGCCGTTGGTGACGTTGATGACGGTCTGCCCGGACTCGGGGTAGCCGTAGCCGGCCTCCGCGTAGGGCAGGGGGTGCACCTCGTGGACACCGTTGAGGTAGCTGCCGGGCAGGCCGTGCGGTTCGCCCTCGTCGAGGTTGCCGCGCCAGCCGACGTGCCCGTTGGACAGGGCGAACACCGACTCGCTCTGGGCGAGGACGTCCAGGTCGAGGGTGGTCTCCCGGACGGTCCAGGGCTCGACGGCGTACGACCGCTCGGTGATCACTGCTTGTCTCCCAGCTCGGCGAGGTCCCGCACGACGGTGTCGGCGCCGTGCTTGTACAGCGCGTCGGTCTGGCCGACCCGGTCGACGCCGACGACGTAGCCGAAGCCGCCCGCGCGGCCCGCGTCCATGCCGGCCAGGGCGTCCTCGAAGACGGCGGCGCGGGACGCCTCGACACCGAGGTCGCGGGCCGCGGCGAGGAACGTGTCGGGGTGCGGCTTGCCCGGCAGGTTCCGCTCGGCGGCGACCACGCCGTCGATGCGGGTGTCGAAGAGGTGTTCGGCGCCGACGGCGCGCAGCACGTCCCGGCAGTTGGCACTGGAGGAGACGATCGCGGTGCGCAGCCCCTGGGCGCGGACCGCCTCCAGATACCGCAGCGTGCCCTCGTACGCCTCGACGCCGCCGGTGCGGATCTTCTCCAGCAGCAGCTCGTTCTTGCGGTTGCCGATGCCGTGGACGGTGCGCGCGTCGGGCGGGTCGCCGGGGCCGCCCTCGGGCAGGCGGATGCCGCGCGAGTCGAGGAAGGCGCGGACGCCGTCGGCGCGGGGGCGGCCGTCGACGTACTCGTCGTAGTCGGCGTCGTCGAACGGCCGTCCCTGCTCGCCGTCGTAGGCGCGCAGCAACGCGTCGAACGTCTCCTTCCAGGCCGCCGCGTGCACGACGGCCGTCTTGGTCACGACCCCGTCGAGGTCGAAGAGACAGGCCTGGATGGTGTCGGGCAGACCGAGCTGAGTCATACCCAGCACTGTTCCCCGTCGGGAGCGCTCCAGTGGGTGGCGCACGCCACATGTTCGGCGAACGGGCCACATGTGCGGCGAACGGGCGATGCCACACTTGCCCGTGTGTCCCTGACCTTCGACGACCTCCTCCGCCGTGCCCGCGCCCTGCCCCGGGGCGGCGGGCGTGCCCTGCTCGGCATCGCGGGCAGCCCGGGCGCGGGCAAGACGACGCTCGCCGCCCGCCTGGTGGACGCCCTGAACGGCGACGGTCCGCCGTGGGCGGTGCACGTGCCCATGGACGGCTTCCACCTCGCCGACGCCGAGCTGGACCGGCTGGGCCGCCGGGACCGCAAGGGCGCGCCCGACACGTTCGACCCGGCCGGGTACGCGGCGCTGCTGCGGCGGCTGCGCGAGGAGACCGGCGAGGTGGTGTACGCGCCGGCGTTCGAGCGGGTGCTGGAGCAGCCGCTCGCGGGAGCCATCCCGGTGCCGCCGGCCACCCGGCTGGTGGTCACCGAGGGCAACTACCTGCTGGTGCGGGAGGGGGCCTGGGGGCGGGTGCGGCCGTGCCTGGACGAGGTCTGGTTCTGCGAGACCGACGAGGACGAGCGGGTGCGCCGGCTGATCGCCCGGCACGAGGAGTTCGGCAAGGACCACGCGGCGGCCGTGGCCTGGGTACGGGGCACGGACCAGCGCAACGCCGACCTGGTCGCGGCGACCCGGGAACGGGCGGACCTGGTGCTACCGGCCGCCCCGGCGCCCCCGGCGAGCTGACACGCGGGCGCCGGCACCGGCGTACGGCGTACGGCGTACGGCGTACGGTGCACCGGCGGTGCACGCCCCGTGCGTACCGCCGGACCAGGTCCGTCACCGGAAGGGACGGCCGCGCTCCGGTCTTACCGGCCGGGAGCCGGGCTCGCGTGCGCCCCGTCGACGGCCCCGGTCGCGGGAGACACCACGCCGGGACGCGGTCGTGCGGCCGGTTTCGTGTCGGGCGGGGTGAACTCCGACGGGCCGTGGGCCGTACCGGTGTGTACGGCAGAGGGTCTGCCGGTACGACTTGTACGGCGGTGGCGGGAGCGGTGCGCCCGCGGGACCGTGACCGGGCCCGCGGGCGCCGGTACGGCGCGCGGGCCGGTGCCACCGTGGGACGGACGATGACGCGCGAACAGCACCTGGTCCTGGCTCCCGGGGCTCCGGCCGCCGAGCCGGCACGGCGGGCCCGGGCCGCCCGGTACGCCCGGCTGCGCCGGCACGGGCGCCGGCTGACGCCGCTCCTCGTCGTGCTGTTGCTGGCGCAGATGGCCGCGGCGATGGTCACCACGGCCGTCCAGCAGACCCCCACCATCGACGAGCCCGTGTACGTGGCGACGGCCGCCGACTACCTGCACGCGCACCGGGTGCGCTACAACCCCGAGCATCCGCCGCTCGGGAAGCTTCTGATCGCGGCCGGGGTGGCGGTGGCGGACCCGCACTACGACCCGGCGTTCACCGGCGACCAGGGGGAGGCGGGCCGGCGGCTGCTGTACGCGTCGGGCAATGACCCCTGGCGGGTGATGCTGTGGGCGCGGCTGCCGGTGATCGCGCTGACCCTGCTGTGCGGGCTGGTCGCCTTCGCGTTCGCCCGGGAGGTGGCGGGCCCGGCGGGCGGACTGGTGACGCTCGCCCTGTACGCCTTCTCGCCCGACCTGATCGCCCACGGCTCGCTGGCCACCCTGGACGTGCCGGCGGCCGGGTTCGTGCTGGTGTCGGCCTGGCTGGTGTGGCGGGCGCGGCGGCGGCCCGTCCCGTACCTGCCGGCGGCCGGGGCCGCGCTCGGGGCGGCCGTGGCGACGAAGATGAGCGCGCTGCCGGCGGTGCCGGTGCTGATGGCGCTGGCGGCGGCGTCCGCGGTGTCCGCACACCGGTCCACTCGGGCCACGGGTCCCGGCCCGGCCACGCATCCGGCCACTCCGGCGGCGGCATCCGGCCCAGACCCACACCCGTCCACTCCGGCCCCGGAACCCACCTCGAACCCGCACCGGTCCACTCCGGCCGCGGGGCCCGGCCCGGACCCACATCCGGCCACTCCGGCCGCCGCATCCGCGCCGGTAACGCACCGGTTCTTCCCGGCCTTCCGGCCGCACCGGTGGACCCGGTCGGACCGATGGGCCCGGTCGGACCGGTCAACCCGGCCGTGGTTCGGGGGCCGGCGGACGGTGGGGGCCGGGCTCGTGGGCGCCGTGGTCGTGGTGCTGGTGGCGCTCGCCGTCGTCTGGGCCGCGTACCTGGCCGTCGATCCCCGGCTGCGGTTCACGCCCGCCGGCCCCGTCCCGGCCGTTCACGGGCTGCGCGGGCGGCTGGTGGACCTGCTGCCGGTGCCCGAGGCCTACCGGGCGGGGATGCGGGTGCAGTTCGGGCTGGAGGACTATCCCTGGCAGGGCTATCTGTTCGGGCACGTGTACACCGGTTCGCTCTGGTACTACCTGCCGGCCGCCCTGCTGGTGAAGACGCCGCTCGGGCTGGCGGCGCTGGGCGCGGCCGGCATGGTGGCGGTCGTGGCGGTGCGGCGGCTGCGGCCCGTGGCGCCGTACCTGCTGCTGCCGCCCCTCGTCCTGCTGGCGGTGGCGATGACCGGGGCGCGGGACTTCGGCACCCGGTACGCCCTGTTCGTGCCGATGTTCCTCGCGGTGGCGGCGGGCTGCCTGCCCGCGCTGCACCGGCACCGGGACCGGCACTGGCACCGGGGTAGGCGCTGGGCCGGTCCCCTGATCTGCGCCCTCCTGCTGTTCGCGGCGGCGAGTTCGCTGCGGGCGTTCCCGTACTACCTGCCGTACGCGAACGAGGCCTTCGGCGGCCCGGCGCACACGCACCGGCTGCTGCACGACTCCAACGTGGACTGGGGACAGGACCTGGGCCGGCTCGCCGACCGGCTCCGGCAGCGGTACCCGGGCGAGCGGGTGTGGCTGGTGTACAAGGGCAGCGGAGTGCCGTCGTACTACGGCATCCACGCCGCCGATCCCCGCCGGGTACCGCCGGAGCGGGTGCACGGACTGCTGGTGGTGTCCGACTCCGCGGCCGCCAAGGCGCGCGGGAGGCTGGCCGAACTGATCGCCGGCAGCCGGCCGGCCGGCGAAGTCGGCCGTTCCATCAGCCTCTTTCGGCGGTGAGCGGCGCTGACTCGACCCCCTGGTCACGGCGGTGGGTGAGCTATGTTGAGTGCTCGTGGGAGACAAAGGAGGCCGACCGGTGCCCTCGCCGCAGCAGGCACGCGCACAGGCATCAGCGATCACGTCGGGCAAGACCGTGCCCGCGGCCGAGGCCTCCCCGACCTCCCGGCTCCGGGAACTGTTCGACGGCCCCCGTCTGTCGCCGGGGCAGCGGCGCATCGCCCAGTACCTGATCGAGCACATCACCGAGGCCGCGTTCCTGCCGATCACCGAGCTGGCGGACCGGGTCGGGGTCAGTCAGCCCTCCGTCACCCGCTTCGCCGCCGCCGTCGGCTTCAGCGGCTATCCCGCGCTGCGGGAGAGGCTCCAGTCGATCGCGCTGAGCGGCCTGGCAGGCGGGCCCGGCGAGGAGAACCGGGCCAACGAGCTCCAGGCGGCCGTCGACGCCGAGATCCAGAACCTGGAGAACCTGCGGCGCGACTTCGCCGACCCCGACCGGGTGATCCACGTGGGCCGCGAGCTGTCCCGGTCCACCCCGCTGACCGTGCTGGGCCTGCGTATCTCGGTGTCGCTCGCCGAGTACTTCGGCTATGCCGCCCGCCGCATCCACCCCGACGTACGGCTGGTGACGCGGGGCGGCAGCGTGGCCTACGACGCGCTGCTCCAGGCCCGTGAGGCCGGCGGCAGCTGGGTGCTGGCCTTCGCGATGCCCCGGCACTCGCAGGAGACGCTCAACGCCCTGAGGGTGGCGCGCGGTGCGGGTCTGCGGGTCGCCCTGGTGACCGACCTGGCGCTCGGACCGCTGGCCGACGAGGCCGACGTCGCCTTCGCCACCGGCACCGGTTCGCGGCTGGTGTTCGACTCCTACTCCGCGCCCGGAGTGCTGGCCGCCGCGCTGCTCCAGGCCATGACCGACGCCGATCCTGAGCGCACCCAGGCCCGGCTGGAGAAGTACGAGCAGCTCTCGGACCACCACCAGTTCTTCCTCCGGGACTGAACCGGCCTGCCGCCGCGGCCGCATCGGCTGTCACGGCGGCCGATCGTTCCGCGCGAGCCGCACATACGTGAAGATCTTGCGGCCTCCCGCCCCCTGAACGGGGACGATTCACCACAGACTACGCATGAATTTTTTCATACGTCTTGCAAACTGGACGGCATATATAAATACTGCTCACGGACCGCACCCGGCCGGCTCCGGGAACGGCCAGCACCCGCACCCGGGACCCCCGCACGGACACCCCGCGGCCCGCCGTCCCTACCCACGCCGGCGCCCGGGGTGTTCCGGGGCGCGTCGCCTGCGCGAGGCGCCCGGGGCGGCCCCGGCCATCCCCTGGGCCGGGGCCGCCCCGAACCCGTCGACCACCTCCCGACGCCGCACACCGGAAGCGATGATCATGCCCCTGACCAGCACGCGCATCAGTCCCGACTGGCCCTGTCAGGTCAAGACTCCGGGCTCGTACGACTGGGAACGCTCGGCGGCCAAGTGGCTGCGGGAGCTGATCCCCGCGCGCTACTCCAGCTATCCGGCGCTCATCCGGCACCCCGTCCTGCTCGCCCGGCACGCGCAGATCCAGGTGCAGCAGGAGATCCGGGTGGCCCGGACCGCCCTCCAGACCGCGCGGGCCGAACTGCCGGTGCTCGGGCTGCCGGAATCGGTGATCGAGCACACGATCAAGATGTACGCGGCCGAGGTCCTCCAGCTCCAGCACATCGCCCGCAGCGTCCGCGTGGTGAGCGAGGCGCTGGCCGGCCGCGGCACGAGCCGCTGACCCCGCAGCCCTGCTCCGAGCCGACCCGTCCATGGCCGCCCCCTCCTGCCCTCACACCCCGTCGGCGCCGCCGCCCAGGCCACCGCGCGCTACCCGCACCGCAGCGTGTGTCCGCCCGTTCCGCGAGCCCGTCCGCGTCTCCCCGGCCCCGTTCGCCCCCGTCGACGCGGCCCGCCTCCGCGGTCAGAAATCTTGTACGACGGTCATATAAACCTGGACCTGGCAGACGAGTGATCGAACGGTCCCAGGTGTGCAATGCTCGTCGCGTGACCAGCGAGCCCGTGCCCCCGGTGGACCCCGGCACCAGCGCCGATGTGGCGGCGCTGGCCAAGGTCGTGGCCCGGCAGCGTGCCGAGATGGAACGGCTGCGGGACCGGGCGGCGACCACCGCCGTGCTGGAGCGGGCCAAGGGCGTGCTGATGGCCCTCACCGGGTGCATGCCGGACGCCGCGCAGAAGGAGCTGACGCGGCGGGCCAAGGACGGCAACCGCACCCTCCTCGAACAGTGCTGGCTCACCCTGGGCGGCCTGTCCCGCCCGGACCGTCCCGCCGCCACGGCACCGGCCCCGCACGGCGGCACCGAACCCGCCCCGCCCGCCGGCGCCGGATCCTGGGCGACCCCGCCCGCCGGCGCGGTGGACCTGGCGGAGGTGCTCGGGCACGCCGGCCGGGACCTGGTCCGGGTCGGCTCACCGCACGAGCTGGCCGAATGCCTCCTGGAACACCTCACCCCCGATCTGGGCGCCGACGCCGTGATGCTCTACGAGCGGCTGCCCGAGGGCGGGCTCGGACTGATCGGGCACGCCGGCGTCGACACCACCCTCGCCGCCCAGTGGCGTCACGTACCCCCGATGACCGGGGTCGCCGCGCTGGACGCCCTCCGGTCCGGGGAGCCGCGCTGGCTGGAGGACCCCGCCACGTACAGCGAGCGGTACCAGCTCATCGGCGACGCCCCGGAGCGCTGGCCCTCCCGCGCGTGGCTGCCCGTGCCGGCCGGGGACACGGCGTCCTTCGCCCTCGGCGTGCTGCGCCGACGCCGCGGGCCGTTCACGACGCGCCAGCGGGAGCTGCTGCGGGCCATGGCCCGGCTGAGCGCGGGCCGGCTGCGGGCCTTCGACGGGCCGCGGGAGCGAGCGGCCGACAGCGTCGCCCAGAGCGTGCAGGCGGTGTTCGACGCGCTGCCCGGCGCGATCACCCTGCTGACCCCGCTGCGGGACGCCTCCGGCCAGGTGGAGGACTACCGTATCGACGCCGCCACCCCCGGGGCGGTCGACGTGTTCGGCCGGACCGGCCGGCACATGGTCGGCAGCCACCTCCTGGAGAGCTATCCGTCGGTCGCCGGGGAACCGCTGTGGCAGGGCTGTCTCCAGGCGCTCGGCACCGGAGTGCCGTTCGAGGGCGAGCCCTTCGCCTACCAGGACGTCATCGACGGCGTGCAGGTCACCGCCACCTACTCGGTACGGGCGGCCCCGCTGGGCGACGGCCTGGTGGTGACCTGGCTGCGGCACGACGGGACGGACCGGCAGGAGCAGCGCCTGGCCGACGTGCAGCGGCTCGGCAATCTCGGCTGGGCCAACTGGAACCTGATCACCCAGGAGATCTCCTGGGCCGCGCAGACGTACACCGTGCTGGGCCGGACCCCCGGGCGGCAGCCGGTCCGGCTGGAGAAGCTGCCCGGCCTGGCCGTACCGGAGGACGCGGGCCCGCTGGCCCACGCGATCGCCGGACTCGTCCGTCACGCGCACCCGTTCGACGTGCCCTTCCGGGTCGAGACGTCCGCGGGCGTCAGACATCTGCGGATGGTCGCGGAGGCCGTCACGGCGCCCGAAGGCACCCCGGTCGAGGTGCACGGCTTCATCCAGGACCTCACCGCGCAGCGCAGCGCGGAGCTGGCGCTGGTGGAGAGCGAGCGCGCGATGCTGCTCCAGCGCGGCATCCTTCAGGCCGAGCGGGCCTTGGCGACCCGGCTCCAGCACGCCCTGCTGCCGCTGCCCAGCAAGCCGGTGCAACTGGCCGGACTGCGCGTCGAGGTCGCCTACCTGCCCGCGCAAGCCGGGATCCACGTCGGCGGCGACTGGTTCAGCGCCATCGAACTGCCGGACTCCGACGCGTTGTTCGTGGTCGGTGACGTGGCCGGCCACGGCATCGGCGCCGTCGCCACCATGGCTCAGCTCCGGTTCACCGCGAAGGGCATGGTCAGCACCGGTTCGTCGCTGACCGGGGCCCTGGCGCGGCTCAACCGGCTGCTGCTGCACTCCCGCGACAGCCAGACCACCGCCACCATGGTCCTGGCCCGCTACGACCCCGGGGAGCGCGTCCTGGCCTGGGCCCAGGCCGGGCACCCGCCACCGCTGCTGGTACGCCGGGGCGAGGTGCGCTACCTCGACCGGCCCGGCGGCATGCTGCTCGGCGCGACCGGCTCCCCCGTCTACGAGTCGGCGGAGCTGCGTCTGGAGCCCGGTGACCGGCTCCTGCTGTACACCGACGGTCTGGTGGAGCGTCCCGGTGAGGGGCTCGACGCGGGCTTCGACCGGCTGGCCGAGGCGGTGCGCGCCCACGGCCACGGTGAGTCCGCCTCCCTGGAGGCGCTGCTCGCCTCGATGCTGGCGGACGAGCGGCGGGACGACGTGTGCGTGCTCGACATCCGGATGCCGGCGGAGGACGAGCCGGACGGGACGGGGGCCGCGGGCGGCCGGGGGTGACGTCCCCGCTCCCCGGACGTCAGTCCGCGGGATGGCCGGCCTCGATGGTGACGGCCTGGGAGAGCCGCAGCAGCGGTCCTTCCCGGCCCGTACCCGACCGGACCGGGTCGAGCACGAAGCCGACGTGGTCGCCGCCGTCGGTGCGGTGGAACACGCTGCCGACGAACCAGGCCGCCGCGTCGTCCAGGACGGCGGTGCCGGCGGGCCCCTCCCGCCAGGCGAGCCGCGCGAACTTGTCGGTCTCGTCGCCCGTCTCGCCGCCGAACAGCTCCGCCAGGTCCCGCTGGTCCCGGGTGAGCAGATGGACGGTGAGGTACTGCGCGGCCCGGGCCACCCGGTAGGTGCGGTTGGCCTTGGACAGCCACACGGCGAACCGGGGCGGCTGGAGGGAGCACTGCGAGGCGAAGCCCACCAGGCAGCCGGCCCGTTCGCCGTCCGCGACCGCCGTCACCACGCACATGTCAGGGTCCAGCCGCGCGAAGAAGCCCGCCACGTCCCCCTGACCGGCCTTGTCCCCCTGGCCGTTCCGGTCCGTCTGCCCGTTGTCGTCCACGTCGGCACCCTCTTCCCGCCGATCCGTTCGCTTCACCCCGGACCTCCGTCCGCCCTGCCGATCCGCTGCCGGCTCCCGGCGTCGCTGCTTGTTCCCGGTGTGCCGCTCATGAATCGTCGCCCGTGCCGGTACGTGACTCCAGCGCGCGGCGGGTGTCGTCGCCGTAGACGCCCTTCTCGTCGCCGCTGATGCCGTACCAGAGCTGGAAGCGGGCCACGGCCTCGGTGAGTGCGGGGTCGTAGGTGCCGTCGGCGGTGCCGTCGCGGTAGACGTCCGGGACGCGGAGCAGGCGCTGTTGCAGTTCGGTGACCGGGGGCCCGGTGTCGCCCTGGCGGAGGGTGCCGGGGCCGTCGGGATCGGGCGCGGTGGCGGCGGCCGGCGGAGCGGACGCGGTGGCGGGTGGGGCGGCCGTGGCGGGCGCGGAGGCCGTGCTCGGCGGCGAGGGCGGTGGGGCCGCGGCGGCCTGCTGGCGGCCGGGGAGGAGCAGGGCGCAGCCGAACCCGGCGAGGGCGGCCGCAGCGACGGCCACGGCGACGGCGGCCCGGCGCGGTCCCGGTCCGAGGCCGGACGCGCCTCGGGCGGGAGCCTCCGGGAGACGGCCCGGGCCGGGGCCGAAGGCGTTCCCGGCGCGGGTCTTCGGGAGACGGACTTCCCGGGCGGGAGCCTCCGGGAGACGGCGCGGTTCGAGGCCGGGCGCACCCCGGACGGAAGCCTCCGGGAGACGGCGCGGGCCGGGGGCGTTCCGGGCGGGGGCTTGCGGGGGGCGGGCGGCGGGCACCGGCGGGAGTTCTTGGGTCTCCTCATCGGCGGGCAGCGGGTGCGGGGCGGGTGCCGTGCCGGAGGGCTCGTACGTCACCGGGTCGGGCCGGATCTCCCGCATCAGCTCGGCGAGGGCGTCGAAGCGGCGGGGCCGTAGCACCCGGATGGGCTCCAACTCCGGTGAGGGCGGCGGACGTTCGGGATCGGGCGGTGTCGGCACCTGGCTCTCCTTCCGTCCCCCGGGGCACGGGGCTCGCGCGGTTCCCGCCCTGGGATACGGCGCCCGCGACGGACCCGTTCAAGGCCCGGCCCCTCCCCCTCCGAGCGTCCGGATCACCCCGGGACCGGGCTGGGCACTCCCTGCACGAACCGGCTCAGGGACGCCGTGAACGCCGCGACGAAGGCGTCCCGGGCCTCCTCCGGCAGCGCGTCCAGGGACAGATAGGGGTTGAGGTCCTCCAGTTCGACCAGCAGCAGGCCGCCGTCGGCCGTGCGGCAGGCGTCGACGCGCTGGATGCCGTGCCCGAGGTCGTTCCAGTCGATGAAGCGCCGGGCGAACTCCAGGTCGGCGGCGGTGGCCGCGTAGGGCCGCAACTCCCAGCGGCGCCGCGGGTCAGGGGCGTAGAGGGCGTACTGGAAGTCGTCGTCGACGAAGTAGAACGACACCTCGTGGAGGAAATCGACGCGCGGCTGGATCAGTACGTCGGCGGCCGTGAGGGAGGCGATCCGGCTTGCGGGCACGGTCCGCAGCCCCAGGGAGTCCGCGCCGAGCCTGGGTTTGACCACGTACCGCGCGGCGGGCGGCAGCAGGTGCAGGTCCTCGGCGCTGCCGACGGTCGGGATGACGGGGAAGCCGGCGGCGGTCAGATCGAGCAGGTACTGCTTGCCGGCCATGTCCCCCTTGCCGGTGAGCGGGTTGTACACCCGGGCGCCGGTGGCCAGCGCCCGGGCACGGAAGGCGTCGTACTCGCGCGGGTAACCGAGCACCGGGCCGCTGTTGCGGACGACGACGGCGTCATGACCGGCCATCAGGGCCGCCGCGTCCAGCGGGTGGCACAGGGCCAGGTCGAAGTGGGCGCGCAGCCGGGAGGTGAGGTGGATGTCCTCGTCGCAGTAGCGGCGCCCGCGGGCCCGGTACGCCAGGTCGGTGACGTAGAGCAGGCGGGGGCGAGCGGCGGGCATGGGAGGTCTCCTCGGGGCGGTGCGCGGCCGGTGCCAGCGGGGTGCAGAAAGGTTACGCCGCAGGCTGCGGGCGTGCGAGGCCGCCCCCGGCAGCCGTACGTCAGCGACCCGCCTCCCACTGCGGAAGCACTCAGTTCCCCCGGAATGCCGCTGAAGCTGCACTGAGTGTCACGAAGGCGTCCTGGGTGCTACGTTCCCGTTCATGAGCTCCAGCAGCGCGGCGCCGGCCGCGAAGCCGCCGATGCGGGACGCCCTGGTGGCGGCGGCCTTCCGGCTCTTCCTGGAACGCGGGTACGAACAGACCACCGTGGACGACATCGTGGCCCTGGCCGGTGTCGGCCGGCGCTCGTTCTTCCGCTACTTCCCCTCCAAGGAGGACGTGGTCTTCCCCGACCACGAGCGCTGCCTGGCCGACATGACCGCCTTCCTCGGTGCGGGCGGCCCGGAGCACGAGCCGGTGCGGCGGGTGTGCGACGCGGCCCGTCTGGTGCTGCGGATGTACGCCGAGAACCCGACCTTCTCCGTGCAGCGCTACCGCCTCACCCGGCAGGTGCCGGGCCTGCGCGCCTACGAACTGTCGGTGGTGTGGCGCTACGAACGGGCGCTCGCCGCATATCTGCGCGGCCGGTTCGCCGGACGGCCCGACGGCACCCTGCGGGCCGACGTGATCGCGGCGGCGGTGGTCGCCGCGCACAACAACGCCCTGCGCTCCTGGCTGCGGTCGGACGGCGCGGGCGACCCGGGTGCGGCGGTCGACCACGCGCTGGGCTATGTGCACAGCACCTACGGCGGGCAGACGGACTCCCCGGCGGCGTCCGCGCGGTCCGGCCCGGCGGGGTCCGGGGAGCGGGCGGGACGGTCCGACGAGGTGGTGGTGCTGGTCTCCCGCCGGGACGCCCCGCTGTGGCGGGTGGTGCAGGAGCTGGAGACGGCGTTCGGCCGCGGCTGATCCCCGGCGCGCCCACCGCCCACAATTCTGGGTACGGAGTGCCTTTACGAGTGGCACCCAGTGCCATATTCTGTCGGCGTGCGCGGTGGCACGGCGACCGCGCATCCGCGTGCGCGGTCCGCGCCGGGCACACGGGATTCCGGCCGAGCGCGAGGAGTTGACCAGCGTGTACCACCACTCAGCAAGCACCGCGCATCCGGCGGCCGGGTCCGCGACGGGTGTCCTCGACCCCGTCTCCGTGGACTCCCAGGACGCCATCCTCTTCCAGCGCTGCACCTGGTGCGGCACGGCGACGTACCACCGGCTGCTGTGTCCGGTGTGCCAGGGAAGTGAACTGCGCACGGAGCGCAGCGAGGGCGTCGGCACGGTCCGCCACTCCACCGTGGTGCACCGCAACACGCCCGCGGCGCGCAACGTGTCGCTGATAGAGATGGCCGAGGGGTTCGTCGTCCGGGGCCGGGTCATGGGCCCGCCGGTCGGGATCCACGGCGGCGACCGGGTCCGGCTGTCCACGGCGAAGGACCCGGTGCGCGGTGAACCGGTCTTCCAGCTCCTGGACGAGCCCTACCGGGCCTGGACCTGACAGCGCCCTCCCCACGGGCCCGGACCTGACGGGACCCGTCCCCCGGGCCTGACCTGACGGCCGCGCACCGCCGCACCCCTGCCTCCCCGCCCCTGCCTCCGCACTCCCCGCCGCACCCACCCGCGTGCCCCGGCGCCCCCGATGTGATCCATCGCGTCCCGCGCACAGGCAACCCACAGCCTCCGCTGTTCATCCTCCGGGGGCGAGGGGCGTCCCGGCGGGCCCGGGCGCCCGAGGACGGGGTTCGAGGAGGAACAGTGGTCCGTGCCCGGCACATAGGGGTGGCCGCCGCCGCGTTGCTCGCGGTGGCGGGAGCATCCCCGGGGGTGGCGACAGCCCAGCCCCAACCAGGGCTGGCCGAGGGGGCTTCGGCGGTCAAGGACGACGGGCCGCTGCCACCGGGATGGCGGCTGGCCGGCCGGAGTGCGGCGCCGCAGCTAGTGTGGCGGTCGGACCGGCCGGTGCCGATGGGTGACGCGCGGGTCGAATTCCGTTCCGGCGGGCGCCTGTTGGGCGTGCCGCGGCCGGGCACGGACGGGCGCACCTTCCGGCTGCCGCTCGACGGGCGGCGGTCACCGGGGCTGAACGGGCTGGAAGTGTGGTCCGGCGGACGGCGGTTGGACGCACGGGAAAGCGCCGGGACCGCGTCGGCGGCGCGGCTGCTGGCCCCGCTCCCCGCGAACGGCGTGGACCCGGGCAAGCCCGGCTCGTACCGCACCAGGTCGGGCGAGTACACACTGAAGTCGGTCCGTCTGCCGGGCTTCTCGAAGCCGGTGGAGATGCGCGCGGTGGTCGTCGCGCCGGTCGGCGCCCCGGGGAAGCGCCCGCTCGCGCTGTTCCTGCACGGCCGCCACTCCGTCTGCTACAAGGGCCGCGACGACACCACCGGTGACTGGCCGTGCCCGGCCGGCACCAAGCCGGTGCCCAGTCACCGCGGTTATCTGCGGGACCAGAAACTCCTGGCGTCGCAGGGCTACATGACCGTGTCGGTCGCCGCCAACGGCGTCAACGGGCAGGACTTCGCCGCCGAGGACGGTGGCGCGCAGGCCCGGTCCTCGCTCGTGCGGCTGCACCTGGCCCGCTGGGCCGACTGGACCGAACACCCCTCGACGGCACCGGCCGTGGTGCGCGAGGCGCCCCGCGCCGACCTGTCCCGGGTGCTGCTGGTCGGCCATTCGCGGGGCGGCGAGGGCGTCAACCGGGCCGCCCTGGACAGCCTCACGCCGCCACCCGCGGACCAGGACGGCTACCACGGGCCGGTGCGCTGGAAAATCCGCGGCACCGTCCTCATAGGCCCGACCGTCTTCGGGCAGAACCCGGTGCCCGACGTGCCGTCGGTGACGATCCTGCCGGGCTGCGACGGTGACGTCTCCGACCTCCAGGGCGAGATGTACGTCGACGGCACGCGCGCGGTCGGCAACGGCACCGCGTTGCACAGCGCCGTGTACGTGATCGGCGCCAACCACAACTTCTTCAACTCCGAGTGGACGCCCGGTCAGGCCGCGGCGCCCGCCGAGGACGACTTCTCCGACGACCCCGGGCAGCGCGACCCGGTGTGCGGCAAGGGGGCCGCGACCCGGCTGACCGCCGACCAGCAGCACCGGGCCGGTTCGACGTACATCGCCGCCGCCGCGCGGCTGTTCCTCGCCGGGGACGACCGGGTACGTCCGCTGCTGGACGGCTCCGGGAAGCGGGCGCCGTCGGCGGACCCGGCGCGGGTGCTCAGCCACGCGGTGGGTGCCCGCCGCAGCGGCGGTCTCCTGCCGGACTCGGGCGTGTCGGTGACGGGTGGCCGGTTGTGCGACGCGGTGTCGCCCACCGCGGCCAAGGCCTGCCTGAACCAGGGCGCGCGCGGGCAGTCACCGCACTTCGCGCAGTGGGCGACCGACCGGGAGGCCGGCCGGCACGCGGTCGCGCTGCACTGGACGCGCGCCGGTGCCCCGGTCCGGGTGAGCGCGGCGAAGCCGGTGTCCCTGTCCGGGGCGAAGGCGCTCGCGCTGCGGCTGTTCGTGCCGCCGAACTCCCGGGGGACGCGGCTGGACGTGTCCCTCACCGACGCCGCCGGCCGGAAGGCGAAGCTCGGCCGGGTCCAGGTGGACGGGCTGCCCGGCAGCGAACGGACCGCGTCCTACTGGGCGCGGGAGATCCGGATGCCGCTGACGGCGGCCACCCGCGCCGGACTCGCTCTGGGTTCGGTCAAGTCGATGGAGCTGACGTCGCGTTCGGCGTCCGGGCGGGCCTGGCTGATGGACGCGTGGGGCTGGCGGCCCGGGACGCCCGCGGTGCGCACGGACGCGCTGCCGCGCGTGGACGTCGGCCGGACCACCGTGGACGAGGGTGACACGGGCGTGCGCACCTACCGGGTGCCGGTCCAGGTCACGGGCACGGGGGGCAGCGGTCAGGTCCGGGTGTACGTCGTCGACCCCGCCACCGGCAGGGCCGGGGACCGCCTGGTGACGGTCCGTCCTGGCGGTCAGGGCGTCGACGTACCGGTGCAGGTGAAGGGCAACACGCGGTACGGCACCGACGTGTCGTACGACGTGCTGGTCAAGGCGGTGCGGGGGGCGGTCGTCGGCTCCTACCGGGGCGGGATCACCGTCCACGACGACGACCCGGCGCCCACGATGACCGTCACGCCCGTCGCCGGCAAGGTGAGCGAGGGACAGCCGCTGAAGTGGCGGGTGTCCCTGTCCGAGGCGGTCGACGTGGACATGAGCGTGTTCTTCGGCGTCGTACCGGCGACCGCGCCGGAGCTGTCCACCAAGGACGTTCCGGCGCGCTGGCTGCGGGAGACGGCCGGTGCGTCGCCCGATCCCGCGCGTCCGCTGTCCAAGGTGGACGGCCTGTACCTGTGGGCGGACATCGCTCCCGGGCGCACCGGCGCCGACATCACCGTGCCGACGGTGAAGGACCGGGTCCGTGAGCCCGCGGAGTCGGTGCGGTTCGGGCAGCTCGACCCGGAGACCGGGAAGCCGATGCCCGGCGGTCCGGAGCTGTCGGGGTCGGTGCTGGACGCGTCGTAGGACGCCCGTCCCGGGTGGCCCTCACCGGACGAGGGTCACCCGGATGCCGACCGTGCCGTCCCGGCCGCGCCGCAGCCGGCTGCCCAGCAGGGTGAGCCGGCCGAGGATGCCGTACTTGCGGGCGATGAGGGCGCGGTAGCGGTCGGTGGTCTCCGGGCCGGTGATCTCGGCGGTGGCGGGCAGCTGGTCGCCGGTGGGGTTGCCGCGTACGTCGCAGGGGCCGGCGAGGACATCGGGGCGGCGCCGGATCCGCTTCACCTTCCAGCTGTCGGCGGCCGTCCACACGCCGAGCGCGCCGCCGTCGCGCACCACCCACACCGGGGTGGCGACCGGGGTGCCGTTCTTGCGGTAGCTGGTCACCAGCAGGTACTTGCCGGAGCCGAGCCGGTCGAGCCGCGTGTCGTCCATTCCCGGCAGTCTAGGAGCCCGTCCGCCGCCCGGGGAGGCCGCGGGGCGGTGGGCCGGCGGGGCGGGTCCGGTCAGCGCAGGGACGCCGCCATCCGCCGTACCGCCTCGGTGAGGATCCCGGGCGAGGTCGCCAGGTTCAGCCGTGCGTGCCCGGCGCCGCCGGTGCCGAAGGGAGGGCCGGGGCTGAGGGCGACCCGGCCGCGGTCGAGGAAGACCTGGGCGGGATCGTCGCCGAGGCCGAGGGCCCGGCAGTCCAGCCAGACCAGATACGTCGCCTCGGCGGGGTACACGCGGATCGCGGGCAGGTGCTCGGCGAGCAGACCGGTGAGCAGCCGCCGGTTGTCCCGGAGTCCGGCCAGCAGAGCGTCCAGCCAGGCGGTTCCGTCGCGCAGGGCCGCGGTGTGCGCGATGACGCCGAGGTGGCTGGGCCCGTGCCCCACCTCCTCGGGCAGGCGCGCGAGGTCGGCGGCGGCCTCGGGTCCGGCGACGGCGAGCGCGGCCTTGAGACCGGCCAGGTTCCACCCCTTGGACGCCGACATCAGGGACAGGCCGCGGTCGGCGCCGGGCACGCCGAGGTACGGGACGAACGTGACGCCGGGGGCGACGAGCGGGGCGTGGATCTCGTCCGCGACGACCCGGACGCCGTACCGCTCGGCGAGGGAGGCGACGGCCGTCAGCTCGGCCGCGGTGTGCACCGTACCGGTGGGATTGTGCGGGCTGCACAGCAGGTACGCGGCACGGCCGGGACCGGCGGCCGCATCCCGGAACGCCTCCTCCAGACCGGGCAGGTCGATGCGCAGACCGGCGTCGAGCGGGGCCTGCACCACCCGGCGGTCCAGGTGCTCGACGAACTGGAAGAACGGCGGATACACCGGCGGGTTGACGATGACCGGATCGCCGGGCCCGGTGACCAGCTTGAGCATCTCGACCACGCCCAGCATCACGTCCGGCACGATGGCGGTGCGCTCCACGGCGAGACCGTCCCAGTTCCACCGCTCGGCGGCGAACGCGGCGAGGGCCTCGGCGTAGGCGGTGCCGGCCGGATATCCGGTGTCGCCGAGGGCGAGCGCGTCGGTGACGGCGCGGACGACGGGCTCGGCGAGCGGCACGTCCATCTCGGCCACCCACAGCGGCAGCACGTCATCGGGGTAGGTGCGCCACTTCATGCTCGTACGGCGTCGCAGCCGCTCCAGGCCGAGCGTGCGCAGCGGATCCGGCTCGCCGGGGATGCTGTGCGGGATGCTGGTCATGAGGCTCAAGATAAGGGGTCGGGGCGTGAGCGGGAACGGGAGCGCCGGGACGGGCGGGTGGTGCGGGGCGGCGGCGGAGGACCGCCTGCCGGAGGTCGCCTGTGACGAGTCGGGGCCGGACGGGGAGAACCCGGTCGGCGGGAACACCGGTGTGTTCGCGCACGCCGGTGTGGCGCTGCCGGTGGACGTGGCCGCGTAGTGCGTACGGGAGATCCGGCACCGCGTCCGCTCGCCCGCCGAGGAGTACGAGGCGGACCACCTGCTGCGGGAGGAGCACCGGGCGGTGCCGGAATGGCTGCTCGCGCCCGGCGGGCCGATCCACGGGCGGCCCATGTCCAGCTGACGCACATGGCGTTCCTTCGTGGTGGACCGGACCGTGGTCCCGCTGCTGGACGACACGGCGGACGCCGTCCCGCTGTTCCGGCAGGGCCCGGACACGTTCGGGCCGGACGGGTGGCACGCGTTCCTGGTGGCCGCCGACCGACTGCTGCGGGGCCGTCCCGGCGGGGACCCTGTCGAAGTCGGCGAGCCGTTCGGGGGCCCTGCCGAAGCCGGCGAGCCGTTCGGGGGCCCTGCCGAAGCCGGCGAGCCGTTCGGGGGCCCTGCCGAAGCCGGCGAGCCGTTCTTCCCTATCGTGGACGCCCTGGTCCGGGCCAGCCCTGAGGCGGAGGCGGCGTGGACCCTGCGGCGGCTCGGGGCGGCCGGGCGCGCGCGGACGACTACCCGGCCCGCATGCGGACGGCCCCGGCGCTGTCCGGCGGTGCTCAATCCGCTGTTCCCGGCGATCCGGCTGACGGCGGCCCACTGGAGTGCCGGCGGGCGGCCGGTCCCGCTGGTGCACGACCAGCCGAACGCGCTGACGCGGGGTCGATCACCCGGCTCGTGCAGGCCGCGCGGCGGGACGGGACGGGACCGGGCTCGGCGGACTGCGGCTGGTCGGCTCCCGGGACGAGGCGCGGGTGCAGAATCGCCGGCTTCCTGGCCGGGATCGCCCGCGTGATCGCCTCCCCCGAGCCGGCCGGCGCGGGGATCCGGACCTCACCGTAGGTTTGCGGCTCGCGGCCGTATGCGGGCGCGCAGTCGGTGTGGGCCGACGCGCACAGCTGGTCCCGGCCGGCTCCGACGGCGGCCGGCCAGGGGCGGGGGGGGCGGACGCCGACCGGGGTTTCCAGGGCGCCCGTCGACCGGCGGGGCGCGCTGGACCGGCACGTCGCGCTCACCCCGCAGGGCGCGTTCAACCCCAGTGCGCGCTCGACCGGCACGTCGCGTTCGGTCGGCGCGGCTTCGTGCTGTGGCTCTCGGTACAGAGGGCGGCCGTCGGGGTGCCGGAGGGTGTCGTCCTGTCCGGCGGGCGGAGCGCGAGCGCCGACCGGGCGGGGGGAGTTCGCCGGTGGTGGTGAACGCCGTGGCCCCGGGCGCCGTATGGAGTGCGGGCCCCCGACGACCCGGGGGTCCCGCGCTGCCGGTACGGGCGGCGTGCGTTCGGGTTCGGCTTCGGGAGCCATGCATGCGGCACGCACGACGACGGGTCGTCCGGCGACTGACACGGCTGACGGCGGTCGGCGGACTCCTCCTGGGAGGCACGATGGTCACCCAGGCGGCCATGGCGAGCGAGACACCGCCCGGCTCCGCGAGAGTGCTCCGTGCCGCCGGCGGCACCGGGGACACCGGAGCGGCCGTGGTGGCGCGGCTCGGCACCGCCCGTACGGCGGGCGACTGGATCGGCGCCGACGGGCGTCCGGTCGTGGCGGTGACCGACGACGCGGCAGCGCGGGCGGTGCGGCGGGCCGGGGCCGAGGCGAAGGTCGTGCCGCACAGCATGAACGAGCTGAAGTCGGCCACCGCGTCGCTGGGTTCGGCGCCGCGGGTGCCGGGCACGGCCTGGGCGGTGGACTACCGGACCAACCGGGTCGTGGTGCGGGCGGACCGCACGGTGTCCGCCGGTGACTGGTCCCGGCTGAGCCGGGTGGCCGCGGGGATCGGGAGCTTCGTGCACATGGAGCGTACGAAGGGCGCGTTCACCACACGGCTGAACGGCGCCCTGCCGATCCTGTCGACCGGCGGCCGCTGCTCGGCGGGCTTCAACGTCACCAACGGGCAGTCCGACTTCATCCTCACGGCCGGCCACTGCGGGCCCGCGGGATCCACCTGGTTCGCCGACAGCCAGGGTGACCGGCAGCTGGGCAACACCGTGAACAGCGTCTTCCCCGGCAGCGACTTCTCGCTCGTGCAGTACGCCTCCGGCAAGGCCGGCGCGGGTGCCGGGGTCGTCGCGATCGGCGGCGGGAAGGGCGTGCGGATCACCGGGGTGGCCGATCCCGCGGTGGGGCAGCGGGTGTTCCGCAGCGGCAGCACCAGCGGTCTGCACGACGGCCGGGTCACCGCGCTGAACGCGACCGTCAACTATCCGGAGGGCACGGTCACCGGACTCGTCGAGACCACCGTGTGCGCCGAGCCGGGCGACAGCGGCGGGCCGCTGTTCTCGGAGGGCATCGCGCTCGGGGTCACCTCGGGCGGCAACGGGGACTGCACGGCGGGCGGGACGACGTTCTTCCAGCCGGTGACCAAGGCGCTGTCGGCGCTCGGTGTGCGGCTGCTCGTGTCGGCGCAGGACGCGGGCGGCGCGGGCGGCGGTGCGAGCGCGGCGCCCTCTTCCGCGCCGTCGGCCTCCGCGGCGCAGGGCGCGATGGCGCCGAACGCGGCATCGCCGGGTACCTCGGCGCCGGTCACGGGCACGTCCGAGGGCAGCACCCTGCTGGCGCGGCTGACGGACACCCGGAACATCGGGCCGGGGCTGCTGGTGATCGCGGGGAGTCTGATCGCGCTGGTCGCGACCCGGTTCATCCGCTCCGAGCAGGACCGCAAGGCGTACCGGCGGCACTACTCGGCGACGTGGGGCTGACGAGGGGCCGGACGGGCCCCGGTACGGGAAGGGCCCGGCGCGGGGCCGGGCCGGAGGTGCTGCGAGAAGGGCACCCGTGCGCTCACAGGTGCCCTGGGCGGTACGGCGCGGTGCGCGCGGGTCGGTCAGGCCGCCCGGTGCGACTGCGGGGCCGCGGCGGCCCACTCCAACACGAGGCGCTGGTATTCCGCGCGCTGCTCGGTGCTCAGTGTCCCGCCCGACCGGCGCCACAGGGCCCGGATCTCCTCGTTGACCTCCGCGGCCGATCGCTCGGAGGCGGTTGCAACAGTGGTGGACATGCTGTGAAGCATATGCCGGACGACGTGAAGACGCTGTGAGTAAGCACCTCTAATACGGACATTTCGGACCGTGTTGCTCATCACGTCAAGAGGCCGACCGGAAGGGGTACTTCTTATCGGTTCGATACCGGATCCCCGCTCGCGCCCCCGGACGCGCCCACCGGGATCCGGAGGCGCGCCCGGTGCGGGGCGGCCGGCCGTGGCTCAGGTGCCGGGCTTGCGGCCGTAGACGAAGACGTCGTCGCCGTTCCTCAGCAGCGACCAGTACGCCTTGGCCTCCGTCGGCGTCATGTTCACGCAGCCGTGCGAGCCCGGCGGGTTCCACATGCTCAGGCCCACCGAGTGGAAGGCCTGGCCGCCGTTGAAGAACTGGCTGTAGGGCATCGGCACGTCGTAGAGGCTGGAGACGTGATCGATGTCGCGCCAGTAGATCTTCGTCAGGCCGGTACGGGTCTCGAAGCCGTCGCGGCCGGTGCGCACCGGCACCGGGCCGTGGACGAGATTCGCACCGTCCTGGATCCAGCTGAGCTGGAGCGTGAGGTTCACGCAGGCGATGCGGCCCTTGTTCACCGGGCACTTGCCGTCCTTGTTCGGCTTGTTCCCGACGGCCTTCTGCTTGTTCATGAGGTCCATCACACCCCAGGTGACGGACCCGGCGTAGCCGATGTTCGGCGTGATGCCGTGCTTGTTCTGGAACGCCTGGACGGCCTTGCAGTCGGCGGCGGACTGCCTGCCGTCGACCGGCCGGCCCAGGAACCGCTCCACCTGCTTCTGGTACGGACCCGCCTGCGAGGTGCAGCTCGCGGCCTGGGCCGGTGCCGCGGTGAGCACGAGCGCGAGCGGCGCCACCAGTCCGGTGACGCCCAGTGCGACGACGGCTCGTCTGCGTGTGTCCCCCATGACGGCCTACCCTTCTCCCCTTGATCGCCCGGGGTCTCCACCGGGTGTTTCCCAGCGCACTTCCCACGGTCTCGCACCACTAGACACGCACGGACCGGGGAAGGTTGTGTTTCCGGTCACCCTGTGACGAAATGGTGAACTTCGTCACCGCGTGGCGGTATCAGGGCGCGAGGGCGTGGTCCGGGGCCGGTCAGGGCTGGTGAACGGCCGCGTGGAAACCGGTGTTGACGGTGGTGAGGCCACCGTCGACCACGAGGGTGGTCCCGGTGATCCAGGCGGCGTCGCGGGAGGCCAGGAAGGCCACCGCGGCGGCGATGTCCCGCGGCTCCCCGACCCGGCCGAGCGGGTACAGGCCGCGCACGGCGTCCAGTTCGTCGTCGCGCCCCTCCCACGCCGAGGTGCGGACCGTGCCCGGAGCCACGAGATTGACCCGTACCCCCCGGGCGGCGGCGTGCCCGGCCAGGGTCCGGGTGAGGGAACCGAGGCCGGCCTTGGCGGCGCTGTAGGCGTGGTTGCCGAAGTCCTGGAGGCCGTTGACGGAGCCGACGCTCACGATCGCCCCGCGGCCGGAGGCGGCCAGGTGCGGCAGGGCGGCGCGGCAGCAGCGGTAGGCGCCGGTGAGCGTGACGTCGAGGTCACGGGCCCACGCCTCGTCGGGGTCGTCCTCGAACAGCGGGACGTCCGCGGTGCAGTGGGCGGCGCTGTTGACCAGGACGTCCAGGGAGCCGAACACGGTGACGGCGCGGGCGACGGCCGCCTCGACGGCGGCGCGGTCGGCCACGTCACAGGCGAACGCCTCGGCGGCCAGGCCCTGTCGGTGCAGTGTCGCCGCGGTCCGCTCGGCCTCGGGCAGGTCCCGGTCGGTCACCAGGACCCGGCCGCCCTCCTCGGCGAGCCGTCGGGCGACGGCGGCGCCGATGCCCCGGGCGGCGCCCGTGACGAGAACTCCGTGTCCTGCGAAGCGGGTCGGATCAGTCATGGGCCGACAGTACGGCTGCGGCGGCGGCCTTTCACCGGTACGGCGGCCCCGGCCGTCCGGCACCCGCACTCACCGGCACCCGGTGACGACCGCCGGCTCGCCCGCGTCCCGCACCTCGGCCACGTACCG
Organism: Streptomyces sp. NPDC006309; assembly: GCF_040613095.1. Lineage (NCBI taxonomy): Bacteria > Bacillati > Actinomycetota > Actinomycetes > Kitasatosporales > Streptomycetaceae > Streptomyces > Streptomyces sp. NPDC006309. The sequence continues at coordinate 199,197 of NZ_JBEXRO010000015.1, forward strand.
CCATTCGTCCGGCCCCGCCGCCTCGACGCGGCCGGCGCCACCGTCTGCGCCACCGTCTGCGTCACCCACGCAGCACCCGCGCCCGCGCCCGCCGCTCGGAGTCTGCTTCTGTCCGCGGAACCGGATGTGCAGTCCTATCCGCGGAGCCGGGTGTCGAGTTCAGCGGCGTCCGCGAGGAACCACAGTTGCCGGCCCTGGTTGCACTCGTACACGAAGTCACGCAGGGCCGTGCTGTTGGCGACGTGCCCGGAGATGTCGCCGAGGACGGCGAGGCACAGCCGGTAGGACACGAACTTCTGGACGACCGCGCCGGCGACCCCGGAGCGCAGCCGGAAGAAGTCGTCGGCGATCCGCTCCACGGGCAGCGCGACCAGTTGCACGTCGTGCCCGTACGCGTCCCCGATCAGGTCGAGCGCCGCGCTCTCGCCGTCGAGGAGCGGGCCGTCGGGAGCGCAGCGCAGGACCCGTACGCCGTGGAGGGTGTCGATCGTCTGTGCGGTCATGGTCGCGATCCTAGGATCGCGCCCGTGTGCCGCGCCCGGCATTTGTCCGGGAACCCCGTCAGTGTCCGCGCGCGATCCACTCCTCCAGGTGGGACGCTTCGGCGCCGATGGTCGTGGCGTCCCCGTGGCCGGTGAGGACCTTCGTCTCCGGTGGGAGGGTGAGGAGCCGGTCCCGGATGGAGTCGATGATCGTCGGGAAGTGGGAGTAGGAGCGCCCGGTGGCCCCCGGGCCGCCCTGGAACAGGGTGTCGCCGGTGAACACGGTGCCGAGCCCGGGGTCGTACAGGCAGACGGCGCCCGGGGCGTGGCCGGGGGTGTGCAGGACGGTCAGGTCGGCGCCGGCGGCCTCGATGACCTGGCCGTCGGTGAGGTGCCGGTCGGGGTCGCGGTCGGGGTGGGTGAGCTTCCACAGCGGCAGGTCGTCGGGGTGCAGCCAGATCACGGCGCCGGTGCGGTCGGCCAGTTCCGGTGCCGCGTTGACGTGGTCGTTGTGGGCGTGGGTGCACACGATCGCGGTGAGCCGGCGGTCGCCGACGGCGCGGGCGACGGCTTCGGCGTCGTGGGCGGCGTCGATGACGATCACCTCGTGGTCGTCGCCGACGAGCCACACGTTGTTCTCCACGTCCCAGGTGCCGTCGTCCAGGGTGAACTGGCCCGCGGTGACGAGGCGTTCGATGCGGGCGGCCATCAGAGCACCACCACCGAGCGCAGCACGTCGCCGTGGTGCATCCGCTCGAACGCCTTCTCCACCTCGTCGAGCTGGACGGTCTCCGTGACGAACGCGTCGAGCGGGAGCCGGCCCTGGAGGTGGAGGTCGATCAGCATGGGGAAGTCCCGGGAGGGCAGGCAGTCGCCGTACCAGGAGGACTTCAGGGCGCCGCCGCGGCCGAAGACGTCCAGCAGGGGCAGTTCGAGTTTCATCTCCGGGGTGGGGACACCGACCAGGACGACCGTGCCGGCGAGGTCGCGGGCGTAGAAGGCCTGCTGGTAGGTCTCGGGGCGGCCGACGGCCTCGATGACGACATCGGCGCCGAAGCCGCCGGTCAGTTCGCGGATCGCCTCGACCGGGTCGGTGTCCTTGGAGTTGACGGTGTGGGTGGCGCCGAGCGTGCGGGCCTTGTCCAGTTTGCGGTCGTCGATGTCCACGGCGATGACCTTCGCCGCGCCGGCCAGGTCCGCCCCGGCGATCGCCGCGCCGCCGACACCGCCGCAGCCGATGACGGCGACCGAGTCGCCCCGGCCGACGCCTCCGGTGTTGATCGCCGCGCCGATGCCGGCCATCACCCCGCAGCCCAGCAGCCCGGCGACCGCCGGGGAGACGGACGGGTCGACCTTGGTGCACTGGCCGGCGGCCACTAGGGTCTTCTCGGCGAACGCGCCGATGCCGAGGGCCGGGGAGAGTTCCTGTCCGGTCGCGGCGAGGGTCATCCTCCGCCGCGCGTTGTGGGTGTTGAAGCAGTACCAGGGTCGGCCGCGCAGACAGGCCCGGCACTGCCCGCACACGGCACGCCAGTTGAGGATGACGAAGTCACCGGGGGCGACGTCGGTGACGCCCTCGCCGACCGACTCCACCACGCCGGCGGCCTCGTGGCCGAGCAGGAAGGGGAAGTCGTCCGAGATGCCGCCCTGTTTGTAGTGCAGATCGGTGTGACAGACCCCGCAGGCCTGGATGCGTACGACGGCCTCGCCGGGTCCCGGGTCCGGGACCACGATCGTCTCGAGCCGTAGGGGCTCGTCCTTCCCCGGTGCGATCACGCCGCGTACTTCCTGCGCCATGGCCTGGCCCCTTCCTTCGGATACCTTCGCCGCCGACCCTACGCGCCACCGATCGGCAGCGGGACGGTCCACGAGGCGGGTTGTGGATCTTTCCAGGCGCACGGGCCGCCCCGGGCGGGGCGGCCCTCGGGGCAGGGCAGGATCAGTGGATGGCGGAGACCAGGCCGAGCACGGGGGCGGCGGGGGCGAGGACCTGTTCCACCTGGCTGAGCTGGTTCAGGTCCTTGAGGTGCTTCAGTGCCTGCATCTGGTCGGTGACCCGCGGCACCCGGCCCTGCTCCGATGCGGGCATGCCGGCGCCGGCGAGCGAGTCCAGCGTGGACAGCGCGCTGAGCTTCCCGACGTGCGGTGCGCCGGCGTCGGCCGCGTTCGCCGACGGTACGGCGAGACCGGCGATCCCGGCGGCCAGACCGACGGCGGCGGCGATGCGTCGTGTTGAGATCATGCCCTCACCAACGGGTGCGGGCGCCGGCCGGACACGGGCGGCGGCCCGCGCTCACCCGTGAGGCGGATCCGGCCGCTGCGCTTGCCGTGGCCGTCCGGGCGGAGGAGTCTCGGAGGTGGGGTCCGTGCGGCCCGCTCCTCGTCGGGCCGCGGACGCCTGAAGGAGGTCACCATGGGCACCGCGACGGGGTCCTCGTTCGACTCCGGCACACTGCGCCGGGCCATAGAGGGCAACACCGGGAACACCCTTCTGTCGCTCTACACGGACGACGCGGAGATCCGCATCGTCGACCACAACCACCAGCCCAGCAGCCCCACGGTCGTGCACGGCCGGGGCCAGATCGCCGAGTTGCTGGACGACATCTACAGCCGCGACATGACGCACAAGCTGGAACGCTGCGTCGTGGAGGGCGAGCACGCCGCCTACAGCGAGGCCTGCGAGTACGCGGACGGCACCCGCGTCCTCTCCGAGTCGATGGTCACCCTGCGGGACGGCAAGATCGCCGACCAGCTCATCGTCCAGGCCTGGGACGAATAGGAGCCGGCCGGCTACGGCGGCAGGCGTCCCGAGGAGGCTCGCGCGGGTCCAGGCCGCCTGCCGGGCGGTCTGGACCCGGTGAGCGGTCCGGGGATCGTACGCACGCTCGGTTACCCTGTACGCGGGCCGTGACTGGCGCTGAGGTGGAGTACCACCAGGGAGCGGTCCGTGGTGGTTGCCGCGCGCCTGGGCGAGAGAGTCGATCCCAGCCCAGGAGTGTGCAGCATGACCCAGGCCCGCCTCATGGACGGCACCGCGCTCGCCCGCCGCATCGTCGGGGACGCCGCGAAGAAGGCCGCCGGACTCAGCGAACGCACCGGCACCGCGCCGTGTCTCGCGACCGTGCTGGTCGGCGCGGACCCGGCGTCCGTCACGTACGTCCGCATGAAGCAGAACCGGTGCCGCGAGGCCGGCGTGGAGTCCCGCCACGTCGCCCTGCCCGCGGCCACGACCACCGCCGGACTCGTGGCGAAGCTGCGGGAGTTGTCGGCAGATCCGGGAGTGCACGGCATTCTGCTCCAGCACCCGGTGGGCGATCACGTCGACGAGCGGGCCGCGTTCGAGGCGATCGCGCCGGAGAAGGACGTAGACGGCGTCACCTTCGCGTCGTTCGCCACGATGAGCTTCGGCCTGCCGGGATTCGTCTCCTGCACGCCCGGCGGCATCCTGCGGCTGCTGGACGAGTACGGCGTCGACCCGGCCGGGAAGCGGGCCGTCGTGGTGGGCCGCAGCGCGATCCTCGGCAAGCCGGTGGGCATGCTGCTGCTGGCCCGGGACGCGACCGTGACGTACTGCCACTCGCGCACCCGGGACCTGTCGGCGGCGGTCCGCGAGGCCGACATCGTCGTCGCCGCCGTCGGCCGGCCGCGGCTGATCCGCGGGCAGGACATCAAGCCCGGCGCGGTCGTGATCGACGCCGGCTACAACCCGGGGAACGTCGGCGACGTCGACTTCGACTCGGCCGTGGAGCGGGCCGCGCTGATCACGCCGGTGCCGGGCGGTGTCGGTCCGATGACGATCGCCACACTGCTGGAACAGACCGTGGACGCCGCCGCCCGGCAGCTCGGCGCGTGAACACTTGGGCCCCGCAGGGTCCGCGCGGAGCCGGCTTTGGTGGTCAGCGCATCCAGACCCGGTAGTCCATCACGTCCCCGGCCTTCACCCCGTACTCGGGGGCGTCCCGGGTGAAGGTGGTCTCCAGGCCCAGGACGGCACCCGTGCGGGGGTCGAGGATCAGCATCCGCCGGCCTCCCCCGCCCGCGTACACGTACGCCTGCCCCGGCCGGCCCAGGCGGTCCGTCACCCGTCCCGCCGGCCGCAGCCCCTCCGCGTCCGCGAGCACCCGGACCAGTGCCGCGGACTCGCGGCCGCCCAGCGTCCAGTGGCCCAGCAACTCCTCGACGGCCTCGAACAGTTCGGGGGTGTCCAGGGAGCCGGTGTGCACGGTCTCGGCGAGGTAGGCGCGCAGGGCGGCCGGGGTGTGCGGCGGCGGCGCCTCGGGCGGGGCGTCGCTCCAGCTCGGCGGATACGTGATCCGGCTCAGGACGTGGCCGTCGGCCACCAGGTGCGGGTCGTCGCCCTCGTCGGTGAGGACCGGGCGGCCCGGACGGCGCGGGTCGGTCGCCACGACCAGCTCGGTGTGGCTGTCGTCCGCGCGCCAGCGCACGACACGTTCCTCGGGCAGGGTGACGGGCGGCCTGCCGTCGGCCATGCCGAGGCTCCAGGACTGCATGTGCGTGCCTTTGCGCAGGCGCGGGGAGCCGTCGGCGGCGGCAGCGGCGGCCATGTCGGCCAGTTCCGCCAGCGGTACGGGCGTGGACTGGGCGCGGACGGTCAGCGGGCGGGGCGCGGCGATGGCGGGCTGGGTGTTCGGCCCGCCGAGCAGCGCGGTGAGGGCGGTCGCCAGGACGACGGCGGTGGCGGCCAGGCCCCACAGCAGCCGGGCGCGGGGGGCGCGGCGCACCGGCCGGGCCCCGTGCAGCAGCCGCTCCAGCTGTCGCTCGGCACGGTGGTCCAGCGGACCGTCACCGAAGTCGGGACCGTCCGCGGGGACCGGGTTGGCTTGGCGGAGGAGATCGAGTTCGTCAGGCATGTCGGGGGTCCTCGCACAGGCATGCGTCAACGGTGGGCACGGGGGACGCCGGGACCGCACCGGCGTCCGCCGGCGCCACGGACGGGGCGGGTCCGGCGGCCGAACATCCCGGAGCGGTCTCACCGGCGGCCACCGGCGCGGCGGACCGGACGGGGCGGGCCGTCCGACGGCCCGGAACGGTGCCATCGGCGGACGTCTCGGCGGGGCCGGGCACCGCCCACCGCCGAACCGGAGCGGCCGCATCGGCGGACGCCGGCGCCGCGGACCGGGGACGGTGCTCGGCGGGTACGTCGACCTGCGGCGACACCGGACGCGGGTGCTGACCGGACGGGGTGACGGCCGGCTGTGACCCGGGCCACAGGCCCTGGTCGGGTGATGCGCCGGCCCGCTGGGGCCCGAGCCGCAGACGGTGGTCCGGTGGCCCCTCGGTCAGCGCAGGCGCAGGATGCACGCGCCGGCGGGGCGAGGCGTCGGCCGGCTGTGACCCGAGGCGCAGGCCCTGGTCGGGTGGTGTGTCGGCCCGCTGGGGCCCGGGCCCCAGACGGTGGTCCGGCGGCCCGTCGGTCAACCCCGGCACCGGACGCACGCACTGGCCGGACGGGGCACCGGCCGGCTGAGGCCCGAGGCGCAGGCCCTGGTCGAGTGATGCGCCGGCCGGCTGTGGACCGGGCCGCAGGTCCTGGTCGGGTGGTGTGTCGGCCCGTTGGGGTCCAGGGCGCAGACGGTGGTCCGGCGGTCCGTCGGTCAGCGGGGGCGCCGGGTGCACGCGCTGCTCCGGTGATATGCCGGCCGGCAGCGCCGCAGGGGCGTCGGGTGGGCGTGTCGTGGGTCGTAGGTGGTCGATCTCGGTGCGTAGCCGGCGGCGGGCCCGGTGCAGGCGCATCGCTGCCGCGCGACGGCCGCAGCCGAGGGCGACCGCGATCTCCTCGGCGCCGAGTTCCTCCCAGGCGGCGAGGCGCAGCACCTCCTGGTCGGCCGGGGACAACCGGTCGAGGGCCTCGTGCACCCAGGCGCCCGGCGCCTCCGCGTCGGGGCCCACCGCGATGTGCCGGCCGTGCGCGGCCTCGTCGTTGCCGAGCCGGTCCACCAGCCGGCGCCGCCGCCCGTAGCCGCGTACCGCGTTGGCCAGGCAGTTGCGGGCCACCCCGTACAGCCAGGGCAGCGGCGTGGCCGGCAGGTCGGCCCGGCGCCGCCAGGCGACCGTGAACACCTCCGCCACCACTTCCTCCACCTCGCCGGCCCGCCCCTGAAGTCGCCTCGCGACATAGCGGCTGACCGCCCAGTAGTGCTCGCGATAGGCAGCGGCGAAGATCTCGTCGTTGCTCATGCTCGGTTCGTGTCCGGCAGTCCCCGGATCGTCACACCTTTCTTCCGTGATGCTCCTCGCGCCCCGCGAGTGTGACCCGCGCTCCGGGCGCGGACACAGGCGGGGCGTGAAGAGGATCAGAGACACCAGAGCCGTGCAGTGGCTCACCAGCACCGATCACAAGACGATCGGGACGCTCTACTTGGTCACCGCGTTCGCGTTCTTTCTGATCGGTGGCGTGATGGCGCTGCTCATGCGCGCCGAGCTGGCCCGGCCGGGCCTCCAGATCATGTCGAACGAGCAGTTCAACCAGGCGTTCAC